>JAFZCU010000101.1 GCA_017556145.1 Prevotella sp.
GAAAATAAGCACTCGCTTCTTGTACTACTTCTGTCTATGTAAATCTTTCAAAGAACTCCTTCTTCATGCCCCCAGCGCAGATTTTTGCGCGAAAGCGGGTGCAAAGGTACTGCTTTTTTCCGAACTGCCAAAACTTTTCCAAAGAAATTTTCAGTTTTAACGCATTTTATTTTCAAGTCTTGATAAATATCAAGCCCAAAAAGTCTTATACATTATTATTATATTATATAAAACTATTAAATTCGTTTTTTGTTAAGCGGGGTGAACAACTATTTAAAGAGCTTAACAGGAGCGCATAACTACAAAAAATAGTTGTGCGCTTTTGTTTTTTTAGTTATCTTTGCCGCCAGATACTGAATATGTCATTGTTGTTAAACGAACAAAACTGAAACAAAATGAAGAAACTGACAAATAAAGAACGGGAAGTGATGGAGCTGTTCTGGCAGCATGGCCCCATGTTCGTCAGGGAACTGCTCGAGCACTACGAGGAGCCTCGTCCGCACGTCAACACGTTGTCTACCATCGTCCGTCGTCTTGAGCATGAAGGCTATATCGGTCATAAGCAGTATGGCTCCACCTATCAATACAATGCCCTTATCTCAGAACAGGACTATGCGAAGAGAAACATCTTCAGACTGGTGGACGACTACATCGAGGATTCTTACAAAGGACTGGTGTCTACTTTCTTGCAAGAAGAAAAGCTCTCCGTCGATGAACTGCGCGACCTGATTTCCCAAGTAGAAGACTATAAAAAATCCAAGCAATGATGACCTTGTTTCTCACCTATGAGCTGAAAGTGGCCGTGTTGATCGCCGTATTCTATGTCTTCTGGCGACTGCTGGTAGCCAACGAGACCTGGCATCGCCTGAACCGTATCGTGCTGCTGGCAACTGCTATCGCGTCGTTTGTATTGCCGCTCTGCGTGATTACCATTCACCAGACAGTGGAAGTTGATCCTATATCATTGGAGACAATTGCTGAGACTGCGCTGCCTGAGGCGACAGCCATACAGTCAGAAGCGACATCTGCACCAATTGCACCAGAGACTGAACAGCCATTCAATTGGCAACTGCCACTGACAATACTTTATATAATAGGTGTTGTGGTGGTGCTGTCGAGGATGCTGTTGTCGCTATGGCGATTGCACAAGATGAGAGTCGAAAGTGAGATTCATCCTTTGGCGGACGGGCGGCGGATTGCTGTCTGCGACAAGGCAAAGGCACCTTTCAGTTGGTGGAAAACGGTCTTCCTGAATCATCAGGATTATGAAGAGGGTACTACAGCCCTCCTGACACATGAACTGGGACACCTCCGGCTGCATCATTCAGTCGATGTGCTCCTGGTGGAACTGCTCACTGCCCTACAATGGTTTAACCCCACGATGTGGATGCTCCGTGCCGATCTGCGCACCATCCACGAATATGAGGCTGACCAGCAGGTGATCTCTCACGGATTCAATGACATTCAGTATCTACAACTTTTAATCCGTAAGGCTGCTGGTCAGGGCGGGTACTCTCTGGCCAACGGTATCTCTAACAGTGCCCTCAAAAAACGCGTAACAATGATTATGAAACCAAAAACAAATCATAGGCAGTGGCTCCGCTATGCTTATCTGCTTCCCATTGTAGTCGTCTCGTTGGCAATGTCGGCAAGAATCCAGAAGGATGAGGTGCTCAGTCCCTCTGTAATGACAGATGATGTGACAGAATCTCTCACTGATGATAATCGTCTTATTCTGCTCATCGACGATATGGATGACTTGAAGAAAATTGTACCTAAGAAAGGAATAACAAGAAAGATGAAAGCAAATCTCGACTTTAATGATCATTTCACCCAAAAGAGCATGAATGGCAAGACGATAATTGTCCATCTGCCCCAAGGCACGGTCTATGAAAACGATAAGGGCTCGAAGAAGGTAGAGTCTGATCTTGACTATGCATTTCCCAAGAATGGCTTCGAATGGCAACTCAATGGAGTGACGTTCGATGAGAACAATATCCCGGCCCTCCATTTCAAAACTCTCAAAAAAGTAGAGAACCATTGGAATGGCAAGAAGAATGTTGTGAACCTCATTACGAGTGAGGAATCTGCTATCATTCTCAGCGAGAAAGATGGTAGAGATCGTATAGGTGTGAAAGTCCCCGTGGGGGCTTTCTACACTTGGCTAGTCAATGGTCATCTGGCAGAAAGAGGAGTTGTGAAAGAAGACGGTTGGTGGAACGTAAGAGGTTATTTCTCTTTGAACGAAGACCTTGTAACGCTCGATGGTAAGGAGATAGATAAAGACAATGTGTCCTATGTGCCATTAAGCAGTATCAGGGAAGTGAAACTGATTCAGGGTGAGAGGCCGCGGCGCATAGAGCTCTATACTCATCATGTAACAGAATTCAACAGAGATGCAGACTTTGATTATCCCGCAGAGTATAAAGAGAAAGTCAAGGCATGGATGTTCTTCAAGGCTGAAGATGCTGCAACAGGACGACAACTGAAAGGCGCCGAAATAACTGTTGTGGAAACGGGCCAGAAAGCAAAGACCAACGAAGAAGGCTGGTGCGAACTGAAAGTGCCTCTGGGTACTACAGTCAAGGCATCTTATCCAGGATTAAAAGACGAGACCCGCGAGATAACCCATATTAATGGCAACGAAGTGCAAGGCTGGACCTTCTGGATGAGTAAGCCGGGTGAGCATATCTATATGAATGTGGATAAGAAAGCTGAGTTCAATGGCGATAAGGACGGGTGGCTTGCCAAGAACACCCTACTGCCCAAGGCCACCAATGGCAAAGGACTTTCTGGTCGCGTAGGCATCTGGTTGGTCGTCAACGAAGATGGCTCTGTCAGTGGTGTCAGACTCAAGCAAGGGGTTAACGAGACGCTGAACGAAGAAGCACTCCGATTATTCCGCAGCATGCCGCGCTGGAAACCTGCCATCAAGGATGGCCAGCCAGTCAAGAGTCTTGTACTTTCGGGCGTATCATTTGATAATATCCAGGATAATGTGTTGATAGGTGCATACATCCGCGATGAAAAGACGCAGAAATAAGATCACAGGGACAGGGCCTTGATCGTTTTAATGTGGTCAGAATCGGATCTCTGATTTCTCACGCGCGATAGTAGAGAAACTCAGAAAACAACTGACCCTTCTGCCCCTTCTGACCCCTAATACCAAATAGATTATTCCCCCCTTTGGGGGCAAAAGGGTCAGAAGGGTCACATAAAAATGAGGTATAAGAACTAAAGTCGAAAAGAGTTTCTTATTGCCAGAAAGGAGGCTCTTATTTCTCAGCAGGAGCCATTTATTTCCCAAGAAAAGGCTCTTATTTCCGGATAACCCCATTGAAGTTGTAGTTGAGGCGGTTGAGATTACATAATTTGCCATAACACCATTGTATTTTTTCGTTTCAAACTTTGCAATATAGATTTAATGTAAATATACGAAGATTTTCTGAAAGACGTTACCTTTCTGCATTTATTCGCATTTCCAAGTTAATTTCTGATAAAACGATGGTTATTGCCGGAAAAGTTATTATCTTTGCATCGTTTAAAGACAACATCATCTATAATAACAAAAGATTAGGATATGAAAAAGATTCATTTAGTATTAGTAGGCCTTGCCAGTATGTTGTTGGTTGCTTGCGGCAACATGAACCAGGTACTTAGTGCTATTCAGAATGGTAGCGTGATAAACGCCATCACAAGCGTTATCGGTCTTGACAAGGTGTCAGCCCAGAATCTTATTGGCTCTTGGACCTATAGCGGTCCTGGCTGTGCTTTTACCAGCGAGAATCTGTTGGCCAAGGCCGGTGGTGAAGTGGCAGCCGCACAGATTGAGCAAAAAATCCAACCTTATTATCAGCAGGTCGGTATTTCTGCCAGCAACACTCAAATTACCTTCAACCAGGACGGAACTTTTTCATCGAGGATAGCCGGTACAAACTTCAGCGGTACTTACACCTTCAACGAAGCTTCCCAGCAGATCAAGCTAAAAGGTATGCTACTGTCCATCACCTGCTACACCAAAAGGGAAGTCAACGGTATCTCCATTTTGTTCGAAGCCAAGAAACTGCTAACCGTCCTACAAACGATGTCAGCCCTCAGCGGCAATGCCAACCTTCAGACCATTGGTGATTTGAGCAAACAATACGACGGTGTACGCGTTGGTTTTGACATGAAGAGATGAGGAAAAGGCAAAAAAGTAAAAAGGTGAAAAGGTAAAATTCCATTCTTTCTGCAAAAATATGCAGAATTATTTGGTCGGATGCAAAAATAGTTGTACTTTTGCATCCGATTTTTGAATAAATATACCAAGATGAAGGAAAAGAACAACCGTTTGGAGGCCCTCCGACTCATCATTTCAAGTCAGCAACTTGGCAGTCAAGATGAGTTACTCAACGCACTTCAGAAAGAAGGTTTCAAACTCACGCAAGCCACGCTCAGTCGCGATCTTAAGCAACTAAAGGTGGCCAAGGCTGCCACAATGGGTGGCAACTACATTTATGTATTGCCCAATGACACAATGTACAAACGTATATCTACGCCAAGCAACATTAAAGAGATGATGCAGGTACCTGGATTTGTCAGCATCAACTTCTCTGGGAATATGGGTGTTATCAAGACACGTCCTGGCTATGCGAGCGCTATCGCCTGGAACATTGACAGCAGCGACATTCCCGAAATCATCGGTACCATTGCTGGCGATGACACGATCTTCATTGTCATCAAGGAAGGAATCAGGCATCAGGAGGTGATTGAAGCCCTGAACGACGTCATCCCCAACATGCGATAGTGTTTTGTTTAGAGTTTAAAGTTTATAGTTTATAGACTCATGGAACAAGAAATTGAAATTGAAGTATTAATAGCTGGGCCGGAGCACGAGAAGTACGTCGACACCATCTTGGAGACAATTGCTGACGCTGCAAAAGTTCGAGGCACCGGTATAGCAAAACGCACACACGAGTATCTGACAAAGAAGATGTTAGAGGCTAAGGCTGTCATCGCTTTAACAAAAGACGGCCAGTTTGCCGGATTCAGCTACATCGAGACTTGGGAGAACCAGCAATATGTGACCACCTCCGGTCTGATTGTACATCCTGACTTCAGAGGGCATCATGTCGCTAAGCGCATCAAGGATATGACATTTACACTGGCTCGAACCCGTTGGCCTCATGCTAAGATATTCTCACTGACGAGTGGCGCCGCTGTCATGGCCATGAATACAGCCTTAGGTTATCAGCCTGTCACTTTCGCCGACCTGACGGAAGACGAGGCTTTTTGGAAAGGCTGCGAGGGTTGTGTCAACGTCGACGTGCTGCATCGCACTGGCCGAAAATACTGCATCTGCACAGCTATGCTCTACGATCCGACAGAGCATCTGCCTGCCAAGATTCCCGATGAAGCCCTCTCGCGCATCCGTCATCTGCAAGAACTGGAAGAAAGGTAAAAAGGTAAAAAAGGACTCCGAGCTATGCTCGCCTGAGCACCGCAAGGAGCGCAAGAAAAAGGTTATAAAAATATGGCAAACAAAAAAGTAGTAGTCGCATTTTCCGGAGGCCTCGACACCTCCTATACAGTCATGAAGTTAGCCCAGGACGGCTGGGATGTATATGCTGCCTGCGCTAATACCGGCGGATTCAGCGCCGAACAATTAAAGACCAACGAAGAGAACGCCTATAAACTGGGGGCCGTTCAGTATGTAACCCTCGACGTAACACAGGAGTATTATGCCAAGTCGCTGAAATATATGATTTTCGGCAATGTACTGCGCAACAACTGTTATCCAATCTCCGTATCGAGTGAGCGCATCTTCCAGGCCATCGCCATCGCCCGCTATGCCAAGGAGATCGGTGCTGACGCCATTGCCCACGGAAGCACAGGTGCCGGTAACGACCAGATCCGTTTCGACATGACCTTCCTCGTGATGGCTCCTGGCGTGGAAATCATCACACTGACACGCGATAAGAAGCTAACCCGTAAGGAGGAAGTGGACTTCCTGAATGAGCACGGATTCTTTGCAGACTTCACCAAACTGAAATATTCATATAATGTAGGTATTTGGGGTACCAGCATTTGTGGTGGCGAACTGCTTGATGCCACACAGGGACTGCCCGAAGAGGCCTATCTGAAGCATGTCACTGCCAAAGAGCAGGAGGCCACCTTGAAAATTACTTTCGAGAAAGGCGAAATCGTAGGCGTCAACGGCGAGCAGTTCGACGACAGGATCAAGGCCATTCAGAAGATCGAGGAGATCGGTGCCTCTTATGCCATTGGCCGCGATGCCAACGTAGGCGACACCATTATCGGCATCAAGGGTCGCGTAGGTTTTGAGGCAGCAGCTCCGAAGCTTATCATCGAGGCACATCGTTTGTTGGAGAAGTCGACACTCTCCAAGTGGCAGCAGTACTGGAAAGACCAAGTAGCCAACTGGTACGGCATGTTCCTCCACGAGAGTCAGTACCTGGAGCCTGTGATGCCGGACATTGAGGCCATGCTGACCTCCAGCCAGCGCAATGTGACTGGTACGGCTATTCTGAAACTGCGTCCCTATGGCTTTGAGACGGTGGGTGTAGACTCTGTCAATGACCTGACCAAGAGCAAATTAGGCGAATACGGTGAGACTCAGACCGGTTGGACTGCCGACGAGGCCAAAGGCTTCATCAAGGTCAGCTCGACACCGCTCCGCGTATACTACGGCATCCACAAAGACGAGAAGAGATGATTAAGGTTGGCATATTAGGTGCGGCAGGGTATACAGGCGGAGAGTTGATCCGTCTGCTGCTGAACCATCCCGAGGCAGAGATTGTCTTTGCCAATTCTGAGAGCAACGCCGGCAATCTCGTCAGCGATGTGCACGAAGGGCTTATCGGCGAAACGGATTTGAAGTTTACAGACCAGATGCCTTTCGAGGATGTCGACGTAGTATTCTTCTGCTTCGGACACGGCAAGAGCGAAGCCTTCCTCAAGGAGCACACCATCCCCAGCCATGTAAAAATCATCGATCTGGCACAGGATTTCCGCATCAAGGGCGACCACGACTATGTCTATGGTCTGCCGGAAATCAATAAAGCCGAGATAGCCCAAGCCCAGCATGTGGCTAATCCTGGATGTTTTGCCACTTGCATCCAACTGGGCCTACTTCCTGCTGCCAAATTGGGACTGTTGAAATACGACGTTGCCGTCAATGCTATCACGGGCTCTACGGGTGCTGGCCAAAAGCCAGGTGCTACTACCCATTTCTCCTGGCGCAATAATAATCTCAGCATTTACAAACCCTTCACCCATCAGCATCTGGCCGAAATCCGCCAATCACTGATTCAGACACAGGGTTCGCTTGATGTCGACATCGACTTCATCCCCTATAGAGGCGACTTTGCCCGCGGTATCTTCTGTACGGAAGTCATCCGCACCAAGACCGATGCCAACGAAGTCATCCAAGCCTATAAGGCATTTTACAGCGATGCCGCCTTCACTCACTACAGCGACCATTCGCTTGACCTGAAGCAGGTGGTAAACACCAACAAGTGCCTCGTACACATCGACGCCTTCGACAACAAGCTGCTTGTCACCTCCTGCATCGATAACCTGCTCAAAGGTGCTGTAGGTCAGGCCGTGCAGAACATGAACCTCATGTTCGGCATCGATGAGACAGCTGGTCTCAGATTAAAGGCCTCAGCATTTTAAAGATGATTAATACGGATCACAATAACATAAAGACACGAAGGAGCTACGCAATAATGATCCTTTGTGTCTTTATGTCATTGTGGTCTGTCTTTGCATGGTCGAACGATGGCAAGGTCATCTACGTGGCGACAGACATTCATGTCATGGATTCCAATCTGGTGATAAATGATGGCAATGCCTTGACATATTACATCTCTCAGGACAGAAAAATGCTCAGCCAAAGCATAGAAGCCTTTGAGGCAGTTCTCGACAGTGCCATCACCCATCAGGCTGACGCCCTCCTTATATGCGGTGACTTGACGAAAGACGGCGAGAAAATTGGTCACGAGCGAGTTGCCCGTATGCTTGGGAAAGCGCTTCAAGCAGGGGTAAAACCATTTGTCATTCCTGGCAACCACGACATCAGGAATCCCTTTGCCAAATACTTCGACGGTGATAAGACATATCCTGCAGAAGGGGTGACTCCTGAAGAGTTTGCATCCATCTATCGTAACTATGGTTATGGTAATGATCTTCTACGAGATACACATTCCCTCTCCTATGTCTGTGAGCCTGTGCCAGGTTTGACACTTCTCGCTATTGATGCCTCTCAATATGAAAAGAACACTTACACGGCCCATGGGGATGACAAAAACGAGAGCATCGTGGGCGGTGCCATTAAGCCTAGCACGCTTGACTGGCTCTTAGCGCAATCGGACGAAGCCAAAAGCAAAGGAAACCAAGTCATAGCCATGATGCATCAACAATTGTTCGACCATGTTGACGGATTTCATGAACTGATAGACTACGCAGCCATTGAAAATGGAGATTCCATAGCCAGACTATTGATGGAGCATGGCGTTCATCTCATTTTTACTGGTCATATGCATTATACTGATGCTGCCACAACATGGAATGAAGGTCATACTGCTTCTTTGACAGACGTCACTACCAGTTCTACCATCGCCTATCCGTCACACTATCGTGTGTTAACGGTTAGCGATGACTGTTCTACCCTCTCTATCGACACTCATCATATCAGCAGTCTGCCTTCACAACCCGATTACGTCCAATTCGGGCGCACCTTCATGGAAAACGGCATGGAATCCATGACCTATGCTATGTCGAGGGAACAATGGGGTCTCATAGAGCAGACCATGAAGGACTATTGTAAAGAGATAAAACTTGGTTTCGCTTCTTTGACTTTCCATTTACCGGAAACTCCAGAAGAATTTGCCTGCCTGACCTACAAGCATCTTAATACATTCATTAATGACGGATGGCTTTCTGTTCAAGAAGGAAACGAACATGACCAAGATGTGTACGATCGGTATTATAAAAAACTAAGAAGCGGTGTCTATAAAATCATGGGAGAGATTATCGAGAATGATATTTATCTGTTAGGGACGCCTTTAGGACGCAATGCGGCCCGCGACCTCATTATGAAGAAAGCGGATCCTCTCCTGAAAAGTATGTTTGAAGACTTGACTCAAATTGGAACTGAGAATGAAGACCGCACTGATGACTTGCATCTTATCATTGATTTAGGATCGGGCAAGATACTTTCAGAATCGGAGCCTGCACGAATCATTCCTGTCCATGGTGACAAAACAGCCGAAATCCGAATCTACAACATGCAGGGACAACTCGTCAGTAGTCAAGGCGACAGCGTTCTTCCTGCAGGCTGCTACATCATTATATCCAATGGTAAAACAAGGAAATTCCTTGTCAGACAATAACACATGAATAATCATGCCGGATAGGCGCTACTTGGCACGCTTCTCCGTTGGAGTGATGCCCTTGAATTTCTTGAAGTTGCGGTAGAATGCACTGCTGGAGGTAAAGCCCGATCTCGCCATCACATCATTGATGGACAATTCGGGGTGCTCTTCAAGCAACTGTGAGGCATGGTCAACACGCTGGCTGTTGATGTAATCTGAGAACGATGTTCTCATTTCCACATTGATAGCGTGATAGATATAGTTACGGTTACTATGAAGCCGGGTAGCCAAGTCGCTGACCTTCAAATTTGGATAAAGATATAGTTTCTCATCGTTCACCAGTTTCTTGATACGCTCCAACAGTTCGCTAACACCGCCGTCCTCAGGCAGGGGGCCTGTTTCCTGAAAGGCCTCAGCGTCAATATCCTGGACAGAGAACTGCTGATTTAGGCCTACATGACCTATCAGAAGTAACAACATAGAGAAGAGCAAGGCTGGAAAAGTGAGGGGTTCCGGTCCATCAATAAATCGCTGACGCCCTATCAGGTTGAAAACAAAGGCGACAAGCGAAGTGACCGCAAAGAGCACCAACAGGGTTTTTACGCCAACAATTCTTTTCCCCTCAATATTTGAATAATTAGATTCTACGACTGTATTATAAGCCGTAATCCGTCGGAATCCAAAGAACAACACCAAAGGTATCTGTATCGCAAACACAATTCTCACCACCAAATGAGCAATACACTGCCACCAAGCAAGACCTGAAAGAGAAGTATAATCTTCACCATAAAGGTAATGTTGAATAAAGGTAGTTGTTTCCTGACTATCCATCAACAGATAGAGTATTCCAGCCATTAAGGAGCAAAGAAGCGACGGCAAAAGGCAGAGTGCCTGTCGCCAGCGATTCGGGCGATACTCCGTCAGTTCTTCTATATATAGGTAATATAGGGGGAATACTGCCGGATTGCAAAAACAATAGAACGTATCGGTCAATGGAATCACGGCTGTCTGACGATTGAAATACATAAAATGGGCCAAATACAGCACCGTTGCAGTTACCATAAAAACCTGCAAACGCATCTTAGCCCGATTCCAACGGTCATACAGACTCAAGGCTATCAGCACTGAGAGGACACCGCATACAATCATGGGCAAAGAGGACATGAAAATGCCTAACATGGCTGCAAAATTAGTGCAATTACTTCAAAAAAGCAAGAAAAAGAAAGAAAAAAGGTTGTAAAAGCCCACAATAGAACCGGAAAAGGCGACAATTTTGATCGGAATCCGAAGCAATATTTAAAGAACACAGGCCGAAAATTTTGGTGGAATCGAAAACAAAAAGTGAACAGATCGCGTTATATTTTACGTTTCAGGGCGAGAAATGTGCATTTCAGGACGAGAAACGTACATTTCAGGGCGAAGAATGTACGTTTCCCGTGCGGAAACAAGAAATATAAGGCATAGAGGAAACATTTATAAGGCGTGGCGGAATCATTTATAAAGCAGACAGAAAAGAAAAGTACCACACAGAGTGACGATAAGTGTAGCATAACACTTGTATTTTACGAACTATCCGATGAAATCGGAGATTTCTGGTGTAAAAAATGAGAATTCGGGAGATTTGGAAGTGTCATGGGAATAAATTATTGTGAATTCGGGAAAAGTTTTTGCGAATAAGAAATCTTCATATTGATATATTATCACTATCTTTGTAGCCGATAATATTATATTCATAAGGTATATATACACTAACAAAACAATAACAATATGAAAAGACATCTACTATTATTACTGACACTGCTGGCATTGCCAATAGGAATGCTTGCCGCAGGAACATCGTGGAAAGAAGCCACACAATTGCCTTTGGGACAAGAAAAGTCCAGTTCTTTGTCGAAAGACATAACTGAGGAATGGTGGAAGTTCACTGTCACCGCCGACGGTGCAGCGACGATTATCGTAACACCAGGCAGTGGATTGCGCATTAGTGACGTACGCTTATATTTTTTCGAATATAGCGATCAAAATCAAATCATAAACTATTGGCAGCGCTCATCCCATACCTATTGGATGAATCCAGGTTGGAATAGCGGTTCATTTACGACACCAAACTTGGCGCCAGGAACATATCTTCTCAGAGTGCAACGTGGTGAAGGGGCGGCTTCGTACACCATCAAATGCGATTTCACAGCCAACTCCTACACAAAAGACAAGGAACCTGATGATTGGAATAACACAAGCGTTTTGCCTCTGAACAATCCTGTACAGGGACATTTAGGTTATGGTTATCAACAAGCCGGGGAAGACAACCATGACTGGTGGACATTTGAGGTGACCAGCGACGGACAGGCTAATTTCAACATTAAACATGAGAGTACACTACGCATTAGCGATCTGAGACTCTATTATTACGAATATGGCGACCAAGATCAAATCATAAACTGTTGGCAGCGCTCATCCCACAATTATTGGATTAACCCTGGATGGGAAGAGGGTGACCTGACGACACCAAACTTGAAACCTGGCAAATACCTCATCCGTATAGAACGTGGTGAGGGTTACGGCGGATATGAGCTAACATATTCCTTTACGCCTAATCCATATACCAAAGACAAAGAGCCTAATGATTGGAATAATGCAAATGTCATGCCCCTGAACAATCCTGTACAAGGACATTTAGGCTATGGCTATGAACAAGCCGGGGAAGACAACCATGACTGGTGGATATTTGAGGTGACCAGCGACGGACAGGCTAATATCAATATTAAGCATGAAGGTACACTACGCATTAGCGATCTGAGACTCCACTTTTTCGAATATGACGACCAGAATCAAGCCATCAATTACTGGCAGCGCTCATCCCACAATTATTGGATTAACCCAGGATGGGACGAGGGTGACTTGACAATACCGAACTTAGCACCAGGTAAGTATCTCATCCGTGTAGAACGTGGTGAGGGCCACGGCGGATATGAATTGACATACACCTTTACGTCCAACCCCTATACTATAGACAAAGAGCCTAATGATTGGAATAATACAAGTGTTCTGCCTTTGAACAAGCCTGTACAGGGACACTTAGGCTATGGCTATCAACAAGCTGGGGAAGATGACCATGACTGGTGGATCTTCGAGGTGACCAAAGATGGCGCAGCAACCATAGCCATCTCCCACGAAGAATCGTTGCGAATTAGTGACGTACGACTCTATTTTTATGAGTATGACGACCAGAATCAACCCACCAACTATTGGCAACGTTCCTCCCATACTTACTGGTTCAATCCAGGATGGGAACCTGGTGACATGCGAATTCCCAATTTGGCTCCAGGCAAATACCTCATCCGTGTAGAACGCGGTGAGGGCTACGGCGGCTATGAGTTAGCCTATACCTTTGAGCCGCAAGTGTACAAGAACGACCCTGAACCAAACAATAATTGGAACGAAGGCCGAGACAATAATTATTTAGCACGCGGACAAGAAAAACAGGGACATTTAGGATATGGCTATCAACAATCTGCAGAAGACAGTTATGATTGGTATCGTATCAAGGTTCCCTGCGACGGCAAAGTCAACTTAACCTACACGCCAACCAATGTGAATAGTGCACTACGCGTTAGCGATCTTCGTCTATATTTCATGAAAGGTGACAGCTACTGGCAACGCTCATCGAATGCCTATTGGATGAATCCTGGTTGGGATGCTAAAACACTGACTATACCCGACATGGCAGCAGGTGACTATCTTGTCCGGGTGGAACGCGGTGAAGGCCATGGCGCCTATTCACTGAAATACGAGTTTGAACAAAACGAGTTGCCCAATGACACTGAACCAAATAATGAATGGAATCAGCCTTCTAAGCTAATCGAAGGTAAGACACAGTCTGGTCACCTTGGTTATGGCTATGAAACAGGCAGTGAAGACACATACGATTGGTATGAAGTGACCATGGCCAAAAACGGAACTCTGAAGATCAACATTCAGCCTGGCTCTGGCCTCCGTATCAGCGATGTTCGCCTATATTATTATTCTGATGACAAGAGCAACTATTGGCAACGTTCCAAAGGCAACTATTGGATGAATCCGGGATGGGATGCCGCAACTTTGACTACAACAGATGTTGAAGCTGGTGACTATTTGATTAGGGTGCAGCGTGGCGAAGGATGCGGCAACTATCGCATCGCATTTAATGCAGAGCTGACCGATGTCACGCCTCAGAAACCATTGCCTGATGAAGAGCCTGCAGACGACCCAGACAACCCAGACGATCCTGACAATCCGGATGATCCTGATAAGCCAATAATTGACAGCCCTGACAAAGACTTCATCAACGAAGTTGGCAAGGACTTGCTGACCCAGTGGGATGCCGACGCCTACCGTAATGTGCTCGATTTGCTCCAACAGTCAATGAGTTATGACACAAAGGAAATAAGCGAATGGGGAGCCAACGCCGTAGGTGCCATGAAGACGGCTATTACGACGCCCTATAACGGTATTTCCGATGGCTATATGCTGATGCTTCGCGCATCACTCTTTACAGGTCATTTCAGGGCAGTTAATAACCGTTGGAAGTATGAAGGTCCGGCAGATGACCTGCAGTTCATCTTTGCCGATAAGGCAGGCACTACTTGTGTAGCCCGGATATTAACCAGCGGAGATACAAAGACCGTTAACATTCCTTACGAATTTGACGAAGACGAGGATGAAGACGAGGACGATGGCCTGTTAGGTAAAGCCAAAGACCTGACGAAAGGTGTCAAACTCGTTGCTGTAGAGGTGCCTGAGCATTTCGAGATATCCTTTACACATGGCAATACTCAACTGATGCTGACCACTGTTGATTTCGACTTAAGTTGTTTCACCGACAACTGGAGTCCTACGACGAACGGTCTCATTGTAAGCATCAACTCTACGTTTGCCAAGAGCAATAGCGGCGTACGCAGAAGAGGAGGACCTGGTACATTTGAAATGAGCATGAATCGTATAGGCTATCAGCCTGGTACAGGCATTAACTTCTCATTTATTGCCAAGAACGATGGAAATCAAATTATATCCCTTGACGTCAAAGCACCTGGCACGCTGAATTTAGAAGATGGACTGATTGACATCAATTCAGAAACTGGCGTTATCATCAAAGATGTCGGCATTAAGTCGCTGAACCTCGACCTTGATGTCATGGGACGCATACAGGCCCATGGATTGATTTCAGACCTGCCCACCTTTGCCAATAAAGCAATCAAAGTTGCCAATTGCCAAGATGAAGCTGAAGCCAAGCAACTCATGGGCGAAATCAACAATCTGATGGATGGTCATTTCTACTACGACAACAACCCCGAACCTAAAGGTTCACTTGGAATGGAACTCGTATATGATGAAGAGGAAGACGAATGGAAACTTGAGCCGATCATCAGCTTCACCAATGATGATTCGACATACCCCATTACGACCTATTTCAATGATAACAACTTCCCAGAGTTTGTTGGTGGCGTACAGACCATTATGAAAGAATTAATGGAGGTTGCAACTACAGTGATACAGAATGTAGAAAAGATGGATGAAGAAGCCACCGGCATTGACAACCTTAAGGCGAAAGACATTGCAGAGCCATTCGTAGATCGCTCTTCAGACAAAGTCGTCTTTACGGGCTGCACACCAAATAGTGCTATCCGCATCTTCAACATGGGTGGCCGTCTTGTCGACACCCAATGGGCAGACAACAGCGGAAGGGCAGAGGTATCTGTATCCGACCTGAAAGCAGGTGTCTACATTGTTAAATCTAACAGTACAGCCATCATCATAGCAAAATGATGAAACTGAACTGATTTTTGCAGCATAAAGCACATAGCGAAACTGCAAGAATATGTCAATTGCATGCGATTATTCGTGTGCAATTGATATTTTTATGCAAAAAGACAAGCGAAAGTGACGGTTTGTCGGATTTTTGCAGTAACTTTGCACGCGATTATTAGAGAGTTTAGAGTTTAAAGTTTAGAGATAATGAAACTATTCGACGTATATCCGCTATTCGACGTGAACATCGTAAAGGGCAAGGGCTGCAAGGTGTGGGACGAGAAGGGTCAGGAGTATCTTGACCTCTATGGCGGCCACGCTGTAATCAGCATTGGGCACTCCCATCCGCATTATCAGGAGAAAGTAATTGACCAGCTTAGTAAGATAGCCTTCTATTCCAACTCGGTAATTAACAAACTACAGGTGGAACTGGCTGAGCGATTGGGCAAGATCTGCGGCTATGACGACTACCAGCTGTTCCTGATTAACAGCGGCGCCGAGGCTAATGAAAACGCCCTGAAACTGGCTTCTTTCAAGACTGGCAACACGCGAGTACTGAGTTGCGAGAAAGCTTTCCACGGACGTACTTCACTGGCTGTTGAGGTGACGAATAATCCCAAGATTGTCGCTCCCATCAATGACAACCACCATGTACGTTTTCTGCCTCTGAACGATCTCGAGCCATGGGTGCACGAACTATCCAAGGGAGATGTCGCTGCCGTGATTCTGGAATGTATCCAGGGTGTGGGTGGCATCCAGATGGCCACACCAGAGTTTGCTCAGGGCTTGGCTTATGCCTGCAAACGCTATGGTGCTGTGCTGATATGCGACGAAATACAATGCGGCTACGGACGCAGCGGAAAGTTCTTCGCCCACCAGTGGTTAGGCATCAAGCCAGACATTATCACCGTGGCCAAGGGTATTGCCAATGGTTTCCCTATGGGAGCCGTACTGATTTCGCCCGAGTTCAAGCCTGTCTACGGACAATTAGGAACAACCTTTGGCGGCAATCACCTGGCCTGCGCTGCAGCCCTCGCCGTGCTCGACGTATTCGAGGATGAGGGTCTGGTAGAGAATGCCCGCGTCGTAGGCGACTACCTGATGGAAGGCATCAGGAACATCGGCAACTCGCACATTAAGGAAGTGCGTGGCCGCGGACTGATGATTGGTATTGAGTTGGACATGCCGCACGCAATGGTGCGCAAGCCCCTCATCAAGCATGAGCACTGCTTCACGGGGTGTGCCGGACAGAACATCCTGCGTTTGCTGCCGCCGCTCTGTCTCACAAAAGCAGAGGCAGATGACTTTATTGAGAGGCTGATAAGAGTAAAACCTGAGGAATTATGAAGATAGCAGTAATCGGTGCAGGCGCCATGGGCGGTGCCACCGTAGAAGGCCTTATCAAGGGCCAACAGTTCAGAAACGAAGACATCACCGTGAGCGATCCTTCGCAGATCGTGGTGGAGAAGTTTGCAAAGACAGGTGTTAGCGTGACGACAGATAACAAATTGGCTGCTGATACAGCCGATATTGTCTGTGTCGTCGTCAAGCCCTGGCTGGTAGAGCACGTATTGAAAGACATCAAACCAGAACTGAATCCTAAAAAGCAGATTCTGATTGTGATTGCCGCAGGCGTATCTTCAGCTAGCATCAAGGAGTGGTTGGGCGAAAGCTGCCCTCCCCTGTTTCTCGTGATTCCCAACATCGCCATCGCAGAAATGGCGTCGATGACGTTCATCGTGCCGTGTGGCGCTGTGGCACAGTACCATACAGAACAGGTGAAGGCGATCTTTGACGAAATGGGTTCCTCGCTAATTACTGACGAGCAACACTTAGCAGCTGGTACTACACTGGCCTCATGTGGCATCGCCTATGCCATGCGCTATATCCGTGCAGCCTCCGAGGGTGGTGTGGAGTTAGGTTTCAAGGCCGACGATGCCAAGGCCATTGTAATGCAGACGATGAAGGGAGCTGTGGAATTACTCGAAGCCAGCGGACTGCATCCAGAGGCCGCCATCGATCTGGTGACGACCCCAGGTGGTGTCACCATCAAGGGCCTTAATGAAATGGAGCATGCCGGATTTACATCATCCGTCATCCGCGGACTAAAGGCAGGAGCGAAGTGACGCATTCGCTAATTGATAATTGATAATTGACAATTGATAATTATGGACGAACAATTGAAACAAATCGGAGAGCGTTTGCGCGGACTGCGCGATGTGCTCGACATTCCAGTAAGTGAGATGGCTGAGACCATCGGCATTGATGCAGAAAAGTATGAGAAGATTGAGGCAGGTGAACTCGACATCACGATTTCGAATCTGATGAAGATAGCTCATAAATACGGTGTGTCCACAGAGGAACTTATTTTCGCTGAGTCGCCCCACATGAAGTCGTACTACGTAACGCGCAAAGGACAGGGTATGTCCATCGAGCGCACGAAGGCTTACAAGTACCAATCGCTTGTGGGCGGCTTTGTGGGTCACAAGGCCGATGTGTTTATCGTTACCGTGGAGCCGAAACCTGGCGTGCGGACGATTTATAAGAACTCGCACCCTGGGCAGGAGTTCAACCTGATTCTGGAGGGCAAGATGGAACTCTATATTGGCGGCAAAACCATCATCCTGGAAGAAGGCGACAGTATCTACTTCGACTCCACAAAACCTCACGGCATGCTGGCCGTCGGCGACAAACCCGTGAAATTCCTTGCATTCACAGTAGAATAAACTAAACTGACATGATTGAGAGATTTTTGAAGCAGACGAAGTTTACGTCTATAGAAGATTACAACAAGAACCTGGAATTCATTATTCCAGAGAACTTCAATTTCGCCTACGACGTGATGGACGCGTGGGCTGAGGAGGCGCCTGAGAAGTTAGCCATCCTCTGGACAAACGATCAGGGCGAAGAGATTCGCACCACTTTCGGAGAACTGAAGGAACAGACCGATCAGGCAGCCAGCTATCTGATGTCTTTAGGCATTGGCAAGAACGACCCTGTGATGCTGATTCTGAAGCGCCGCTATGAGTGGTGGGTAGTGATGCTCGCCCTCTGCAAAATCGGCGCTATCGTAATTCCTGCTACCCACATGCTGACAAAGCATGACATTGTATATCGTAATACCCGCGCCTCCGTAAAGGCCATCATCTGCGTGGACGATCCCTATGTGGTCAGTCAGATACAGCTGGCTATGGCTGAAAGCCCCTCGGTGAAACAATATATCGCCATCACAGATCACGGCAAGCCCATTCCAGAGGGATTCCGCGACTGGCAGAGTGAGTGGCAGCAGGCGCCGAAGTTCGTACGCCCCGCCTTCGTCAACGAAAACGATGACACTATGCTGATGTACTTCACTTCAGGCACCAGTGGTGAGCCGAAAATGGTGGCCCACGACTATCTTTACGCCATGGGGCATCTGTCGACAGGTGTCTTCTGGCATAACCTCCACGAGGGTTCGCTCCATCTGACAGTAGCCGATACCGGTTGGGGAAAGGCAGTATGGGGTAAGTTCTATGGACAGTGGTTTGCTGGCGCAACGGTGTTCGTGTTCGACCATGAGAAGTTCAATGCCGACACACTCCTCCGACAGATGGAGAAATATCACGTCACTTCATTCTGTGCTCCGCCCACCATCTACCGCTTCATGATACGCGAAGACCTGTCGAAGTACGATCTGTCAAGCCTCGAATACTGCACAACGGCTGGTGAAGCCTTGAATCCGGCCGTCTTTGATAAGTTCTTTGAGAAAACTGGCATCAGGATGATGGAGGGTTTCGGACAGACAGAGACAACCATGACCTTGGGCACATTCCCCTGGATGACACCCAAACCAGGTTCTATGGGTATTCCCAATGCCCAGTACAACATCGACCTTATCCGTCCTGACGGTTCCTCGTGCGAGGATGGTGAAAAGGGAGAAATTGTGGTCCGCGTTGGTGATCGTAAACCCATAGGTCTGTTTAAATATTATTATCGTGATGAGGAACTTACCCGCGAAGCCTGGCACGACGGACTCTACCATACAGGCGACATGGCCTGGCGCGATGAAGACGGCTACTATTGGTTTGAGGGACGTATCGATGATGTAATCAAGAGCTCAGGCTATCGCATTGGCCCGTTCGAAGTGGAGAGTGCCCTGATGACCCACCCTGCTGTTGTAGAATGTGCCATCACCGGTGTGCCTGATGATATCCGTGGTATGGTGGTCAAGGCGACCGTTGTACTCGGCAAGGAGTGGAAGGATAAAGCTGGTGACGACCTCGTCAAGGAACTGCAACAACATGTGAAGAAAGAGACGGCACCCTACAAATACCCACGTATCGTGGAATTCGTCGATGAACTGCCAAAGACGATTTCCGGAAAGATCCGTCGTGTGGAAATCCGCAAGAAAGACGCAGAGAAATAGTTTATAGTTTAAAGTTTATAGTTTATAGATGGCGGCTCACAATGAGTTGGGACGATGGGGCGAGGACCTGGCTGTAGCTTATCTGCAAGGAAAAGACTACACAATCATTGAGCGTGATTGGAAGTCAGGACGTCGAGACATCGATATTATCGCCAAGGATGAAACCGGAACCTTTATATTTGTAGAGGTGAAAACACGCCGCAATCGGGTGTTTGGCGAACCTGAGGAAGCCATTGACTACAAGAAAATGCAAAACCTCCAACAAGCCATCAACCACTATATCAAGTACCACCATATTAATGGCGAGGTGCGTTTCGATATCATCAGCATCGTTGGCACGACAGACTCACAAGCAGAAATCAATCACATCAAGGATGTGGCATTGATTTAAAGAGGAAAGAGAAATGAAAAAAAGAGTTGTAATAAAGATTGGATCAAATGTTCTGACCCGTCAGGATGGCAAGCTCGACGTCACCCGCATGTCGGCGCTTGTTGATCAGGTAGCCTGGCTCCGTAAGCAAGACATCGAGGTCATTCTCGTATCATCAGGAGCTGTGGCTTGTGGGCGGAGGGAGTTGATTGTAGATCACTCACTGGACTCCGTTGAACAACGCCAGCTCTTCTCTGCCGTGGGGCAGGTGAAACTCGTGGGACTCTACTACGACCTATTCCGAGAGTTCGGCATTCACGTCGGACAGGTGCTGACCATGAAGGAGAACTTCGAGCCGGGCGAGCAATACCGCAACCAACGGGCCTGTATGACGGTGATGTTAGAAAACAACGTACTTCCCATCGTCAATGAGAACGACACTGTCTCTGTCACTGAGCTGATGTTTACGGATAACGATGAGCTCTCCGGTCTTATCGCCCAAATGATGAAAGCAGACACGCTCATTCTGCTTTCCAATATCGATGGCATTTTTACCACCCATCCTGATGATCCTGCTGCAGAACTGATCAGAGAAGTCGCCCCTGGGCGCGACCTCTCTGAATACATCCAGCCCGAAAAGAGTGCCTTCGGCCGTGGCGGCATGCATTCCAAATACACCACAGCCTGCAAGGTATCCCAGTCTGGCATCCGTGTCATCATCGCCAATGGTGAGCGTGAGAACATACTGACAGACCTGACAGAAAGGCCTGATACCACTCCACACACGGAGTTTTTACCAAAGACAGAGTAAAACAAAATAATATGCAACTGAAAGAGACTTTTGAAAGCGTGAAGCGGGCGAGCAAGACACTGGCCCTGTTAAGCGACGAGCAGCGGAATGAGATTCTGCTGGCTGTGGCC
The DNA here is from genome assembly GCA_017556145.1 of Prevotella sp. Taxonomy (GTDB): domain Bacteria; phylum Bacteroidota; class Bacteroidia; order Bacteroidales; family Bacteroidaceae; genus Prevotella. The sequence goes on from JAFZCU010000101.1 coordinate 20,858, forward strand.
GATGCCATCATCAACCAACAGGAGAGAATCCTCAAGGCAAATAGCGAAGACCTGGCCAAGATGGACAAGTCAAGTCCCCTTTACGACCGTCTTCAGTTGACGGAAAGTCGTTTGGAAGGCATCGCTGCCGACATGCGCAATGTCGCCACCCTTCCTACACCATTAGGACATATCACCAACCAGAAGACGTTGCCAAATGGTCTGCGCCTCTGTCGTGTCAGTGTACCCTTTGGGGTTATCGGCATGATCTACGAGGCTCGTCCCAATGTCACCTTCGATGTCTTCTCGCTCTGTTTCAAGAGCGGCAACGCCTGTGTGCTGAAAGGGGGCAAGGATGCCGACTGCTCCAACCGTGAAGAGGTAGCCCTGATTCATGAGATCTTAGAAAAATATGGGGTATCGAAAGAGGTTGTTGCCCTGTTGCCAGCCACTCATGAGGCCACAGGCGAGATGCTTAACGCCGTTGGCTACGTAGACATCTGTATCCCCCGAGGAGGCCGAAAGCTCATCGACTTTGTCCGCGATACGGCCCGTATCCCTGTCATTGAGACTGGTGCCGGCGTGGTGAACACCTATTTCGACAAGGATGGTGACCTGGAAATGGGCAAGGCGATCATCAACAATGCCAAGACCCGTCGTGTCTCTGTCTGCAATGCGCTGGATTGCCTGCTAGTTCATTTAGCCAGACTTGCAGAACTAGCAGAATTAGTAAAACCCCTTGCCGAGAAGAATGTCATCATCTATGCCGATGCTCAAGCCTACGCTGCCCTCGACGGGAAATACCCTTACCTTGAGCATGCTACAGCCGAGAGCTTTGGCACGGAATTCATGGATTATAAACTCGCCATCAAGACTGTCGCCTCCTTGGAGGAAGCCCTTGACCATATTGACGAGAACGGTTCCGGCCATAGCGAGTCTATCATCACGATGAACGAAGCCACCGCCCGCCAATTCCAGATGCATATCGATGCAGCATGTGTCTATTGGAATGCGCCCACCTCGTTTACCGATGGTGCCCAGTTCGGCCTTGGTGCTGAGATTGGCATCTCCACCCAGAAGCTCGGTCCCCGCGGCCCCATGGCCCTCGAAGAGATCTGCACTTACAAATGGCTCATTGAGGGCGAAGGACAGACACGTCCATAATTAACTTTAAAAATTGACAATTATGAAGAGTTTTATCAACGTACAGGATATCGGCCCGCTGAATAAGGCCATGGCCGAAGCATTTGAGATTAAAAACGACCGTTACAAGTATCAGCATCTGGGCAAGAACAAGACCCTAATGATGATCTTCTTCAACAATAGTCTGCGCACCCGTCTCTCTACCCAGAAGGCCGCCATGAACCTCGGCATGAATGTCATCGTGCTCGATGTGAATGCCGGTGCTTGGAAATTAGAGACCGAGCGTGGTGTTATCATGGATGGCGACAAGAGCGAGCATCTGCTCGAGGCCATCCCCGTGATGGGTTGCTACTGCGACCTCATCGGCGTTCGCAGTTTTGCCGGTCTCACCGACCGCGAATACGACTATGCCGAAACTGTTCTGCAGCAATTCATCAAATACAGCGGTCGGCCCGTCTTTGCAATGGAGACAGCCACCGTACACCCCCTGCAGGCCTTTGCAGATTTGATTACCATCGAGGAGAGTTGGGGCCGGCCCGTCTGTCGCTGTGGCACAGCAACAAACAAGCGACCGAAGGTTGTATTGACCTGGGCTCCTCACTGTCGTGCCTTGCCGCAGGCTGTGCCCAACAGTTTCGCCCAGTGGATGAACGCCGCGCCCGATGTGGATCTCGTCATCACCCACCCCAAGGGCTACGAGCTCGACCCGCAGTTTGTGGGCAATGCCGTTGTGGAGTACGACCAGAAGAAAGCCTTCGAAGGTGCCGACTTTATCTACGCCAAGAACTGGAGCAATCCAGGCGTTACCAATCCTGCCGACTACGGTAAGATCACCTCGAAGGACATGTCGTGGACGGTCGACACCGAACACATGTCATGGACCAATAACGGCAAGTTCATGCACTGTCTGCCCGTGCGCCGTAACCTCATAGTGACAGACGATGTCATAGAAAGCCCCAATAGCCTCGTTATCCCTGAGGCTGCCAACCGCGAGATCAGCTGTTCGGTGGTGATCAAACGTATGCTCGAGTCGCTATGATCTCATTCGAATGTGACTATAACAACGGCGCCTGTCAGCAGGTAATCGACAACCTGGTGAAGTACAATAATGCGAAGCCGACTCCCTACGGCTTTGATGAGTTTTCGGAGCGTGCCAAGGACCTTATCCGTAAGGTCTGCGGCCTGCCCGATGCCCAGATTTTCTTCCTGACGGGTGGCACCCAGACCAATGCCACCACCATCGACTCGATGCTCTACCAGTATGAGGGTGTCATCTGCGTGGGCTCAGGGCATATTAACGTCCATGAGGCCGGTGCCGTGGAGTTCACAGAGCATAAAATCATCACCTTGCCTGACGCCGACGGCAAACTGGAGGCCAAGGTACTCGACAAATACCTCGACGACTACATGCACGATGGCAACAAGGATCATGCCGTGCATCCGGGACTCGTCTATATCACCTTCCCCACGGAGTTCGGTACGCTCTACAGTGCCAGGGAATTGGACGACATCTACCAGGTATGTAAGAACTATGAGATACCCCTTTATATCGACGGCGCCCGCCTCGGATATGGTCTGATGGCCGTTGGTAACGACATCTCACTACCCTATCTGGCCCGCCACTGCGACGTCTTCTATATCGGTGGCACGAAGATTGGAGCCCTCTGCGGCGAGGCCGTGGTCTTCACCAATCGCAAGGCTCACAAGCATTTTTTCTCCATCCAGAAGCAGCATGGAGCTGTGATTGCCAAGGGGGCGCTCATCGGTTTGCAGTTCGAGGCACTGTTCACCGACGATCTGTATTTCCGTCTGTCAGAGCATGCCATCAGGATGGCCATGCGGATGAAGGAAATCTTCACTAAAAAAGGCTTCCGGTTTCTGGTCAACTCCCCCACCAATCAGCAGTTTGTCATCATCGACAACGAACAGGCAGAGCGTCTCAGCCAAAAGGTGCAGTTCACCCATTTCGGTCAGACAGACCATTATCATACCATCTGTCGGTTCGTCACCAGTTGGTCGACGACGGAAGAGGAGATCGATGAACTCGAAAGAATCCTGAACACATAAAGGATAAGACATCCTTTTTAACGTAAATAGTACCAGGTTTCGCCCGTGTACTATTTACACTTATTCGCTATTTTAACAGGGAATAGCAAAAAAGTATCAATAATAGTCAAATAAAGTTGCAAACAATTCAATGAACCAATATACCTTTGCAACGATTTTCTAACTATAGGACTCCAATTCTAACATTAATAACTCAAGTATGAACAAAACTTTTAGGAAAACAGCGCTGTTGGTGGGTGCATTCTCCCTATTGGGATTGTGTTACTCACCTGA
>JAFZCU010000102.1 GCA_017556145.1 Prevotella sp.
CATTGCCCATGTTTCTCATCGGCAACGATGGGAAGTACATGCAAATGCTCTATTGGGCTAACATCGAGGAGCCTCAGAGGAGCGAGGGCGAGGAAGACTACTTCGACGTATGGCATAAGAGTTGGGAACTGCAGGAGATGTTCCGCCGCAATGTCGCCCAGTATACCAATCTGCTTCAGGACGACAAGATAGTGAAGGTGAAGTTTGTCGACGAGGTGCTGAAGGACCCCGACGGCAATACGCCCAGCATTGGCGAGATACACGGTCGCGAGGAAATCCCTGCCCTCTGCGCCCGCTTCGAATTGGTCGATGCAAAGTCTAAGGCCAAAAATGATGACGAATCCTTCGGTAGCGACTGGGGCATGGTCGTCGTGACCGACAGCTATCTGAACACCCGCAAGCGTCTTGATGTGAAGTCGTGCCGGGCCGACAATTACGAATATCCCGCACTCCCTGCCGACATCGTGAAGCAGTTGGAGACCCAATATGGCATGAAAGCGCTGAAATCAAATAAGACCTGTACCATCGGCGAGTCCTGCTATGTGGGTGCCATTGAGTTCAGGGGTGAGTATAAGAATGCGCCGAAGGATAAGTACGATGCTGACCGCAAATCCGCCCTTGCCGTCGAAGTGTTTGTTGATGGCGACAAACTCTATGTGCTGGAGCAGATCGGCTATTACGATTCCGAATACGGTGGCTCCTGGAATGCCGATGCCGACGGCTATATCCCCAATACGATCGGGGCTGCCTTCGAGGGACCGATGGGTCTTGAACTCTGCTATACCCACGGCGCGCCCGAGAGCTTCTGTGTTGGTATGCTCTTCCCACGTAACGACAAACTCATCGAACTCGAATACGAGTGCTACCATTCGATGGTCGATGAGGACATCCCTGTCTGGAAGAAGGATTTTGCTGAGATGGACAAGCTCTATCATGCCGACGAATTCAGCGATAGCCACGTGCTTTTCACCAAGTGGGCGCACTGCTATATTGATTATGACAACGAGTGGATCTGGTTGCGCGACAAGGATGATAAGAACGGTGCTTTCTTCATTCGTAAGGACGGCAAACTCTCACTCGTCGCTATCGAGAATCCCCGTCTGCGCCCGTCAAGTTGTCAGAAAGATGGCATCAGTTATCTGAAGTTCGCAGGGTCTGCCGGTGGTCCGTCGTGGCAGCAGGAGATCCATGTCTTCAAGAACGGCAAGCGCATCGAGAAGTTCAACGTGCTTGAAGTGGAGGGTGAGATCGAGGAATGTGCGCTCAACGGCAAGCCGCTCTCAAAGGAGGCGGGTAGGGCCTATCTTGACAAGGTGCCTCAAGGTCAGGAGATTACCGCTTATTTCAGAGATATAGAGAATAAGGATTGAGATGCAGAAGATGATTACGATACTGGGTCCGACGGCATCGGGAAAGACACCCCTTGCAGCGGCGTTGGCGGCAGAGATTGGCGGAGAGATTATCTCTGCCGACTCCCGTCAGGTGTATCGTAGGATGGATATCGGCACAGGAAAAGACCTGGGAGATTATGTAGTCAGGAGTCAGGAAAGGCTACGGGTAGGCGAGCGCAGCTCGGGAATGTCAGGAGACTGTAGAAATGTGCCGTATCATCTGATTGATATCTGCGAGCCTGGTATGAAATACAATCTCTTTGAGTATCAGCAGGACTTCTTCGATGCCTACGAGGACATCCGGAGTAGGGGAGCGGTGCCAATCCTCTGTGGGGGAACGGGACTTTATATCGAGGCAGTGCTGAAGGGCTATCATCTCTCGCCTGTGCCGCAGAATCCGGAACTGAGAGACTCGTTGGAAGGTAAGTCGTTGGCAGAACTCACACAGATGCTCGCGGATCTGAAGACGAAGACGGGCTCAAACATGCACAACACCACCGATGTGGACTCCTGTCAGCGGGCTATCCGCGCCATAGAGATAGAGACCTATAATTTAGAGCATCCGATGCCACGCAGGGAACTCCCGCCGGTGGATTCGCTCATCATCGGGCTGAAAATCGATCGTGAACTGCGTCGTGAGAAAATCACACGCCGGCTGAAAACCCGTTTGGAAGCGGGTATGATAGAAGAGGTGAAGGCGTTGCTGGATGAAGGCATCCCTGCCGATGACTTGATCTATTACGGACTTGAATATAAGTTCGTGACGGAATACCTGATTGGCAAGACCTCTTACGACGAGATGTTCTCGCGCCTTGAAATCGCCATTCACCAGTTCGCCAAGCGGCAGATGACGTGGTTCAGGGGGATGGAACGTCGGGGCTTTAAGATTAACTGGATAGATGCAACCCTCCCCATGGAGGAGAAAGTTAAACTAATTATGAATTATGCATTATGAATTGTGCATTAGATGAAAGGTGGGGCATTGTTTATTGTCCCAAGTCGGGATTTACCAGTCCACGTAAGCGCTGGGATAAAATCAGTGCCGTGCTCGATGCACGGAAGGTGCAGTATGATATGGTGCAGAGTGAGAACTCTGAGAGTGTGGAGCGACTCGTGAAGATGATGATCTCCAATGGCTATAAGACCCTTATCATGGTGGGTGGTGACTCGGCTCTGAACGATGCTGTCAACTGTCTGATGATGGAGGAGAAGCGTGTGCGCGACGAGATAGCCTTGGGTGTGATTCCCAATGGCGTGATGAACGATTTCGCACGGTTCTGGGATTTCGATGAGGATAAGGTTGAACAGACGGTTGATTGGCTGTTGCAGCGTCGTCTGCGCAAGGTGGACCTCGGCTGTATCCGTTATACCAATGCCAAAGGTGAGAAATGTCACCGCTATTTCCTGAACTGCGTGAACATCGGAATGACAGCCGATATTATGAACCTGCGTCGTCAGACACGACGACTGTTCGGCTCGCGTACCTTATCTTTTATCTCATCACTTTTCGTGATGCTCTTCCACCGTATGGAATATAAGATGAAACTCCGTATCAATAGCGATGTCATCGACCGTAAGGTGATGACCGTCTGCATTGGCAGTGGCCTGGGCTATGGCCAGACGCCCAATGCCGTTCCCTATAATGGCATGCTCGATGTGTCGGTGGTCTATCATCCTGAGATGGTGCAGCTTATCGAGGGCCTCTGGTTGCTTATCACGGGGCGTTTCCTCAATCATCGCAGCGTGCATCCTTATCGTACCACCGAGGTGCTGGTTGACTATGCCAAGCATGCAATGGTGGGTGTCGACGGACGGCTCATGAAGACACCGGTGGGTGATTTCCGTGTCGGTGTCGATCAGGAAGTCATCAACTTCCTGATTCCGACTTGACCTGTAGACTATAAATTTACTACAAATAATTGTTAAATAACGTCATTTCCTTTGCCGTTTGTCGGAAAATGTGTACTTTTGGAAATTCAAACTACAAAAGAGAACAAACATTATAAAAACCTAACAAGGAACTATGAGTTATTTACGATTAGAAAAAGCCGTGATGACTAACTTGCAAGAGAGTCTCCGACGCGAATTTCTCAGGACCAACCGTTCTGGCGCCTATAGCTCGTCTACACTTGTAGACTGCAATACGCGCAAGTACCATGGTCTGCTGGTTGTTCCCGTACCCGAGCTCGATGACGAGAACCATGTGCTCCTCTCATCGCTCGATTGTACGGTCATCCAGCATGGTGCTGAGTTCAACCTCGGACTCCACAAGTATCAGGGCAACAATTTCAGTCCTAACGGACACAAGTACATCCGTGAGTTTGATGCCACCAAAGTACCGACGACGACCTATCGCGTGGGTGGCGTGATTCTGAAGAAGGAGGTGATTTTCCAGCATTATGAGGACCGCATCCTCATCCGCTATACGCTGGTCGACGCCCATTCTGCCACTACCCTGCGCTTCCGTCCGTTCCTGGCATTCCGCAGTGTTCGCCAGTTTACGCACGAGAATATGACCGCCAGTCGCGAGTATCATGAGATTGACGGTGGTATCAAGACCTGTATGTATGCAGGCTATCCTGACCTGTATATGCAGTTCTCAAAGAAGAATGAGTTTATCTTCCAGCCCGACTGGTATCGTGGCGTGGAGTACCCGAAGGAGCAGGAGCGCGGCTATGCCTCGAACGAGGATCTCTACGTGCCTGGCTATTTCGAGATGCCTATCAGGAAAGGTGAGAGCATCATCTTCTCTGGCTCAACGTCACAGATCAAGACCTCTACGCTGAAGAAACTCTTCGATGAGGAGGTGGATGAACGCGTGCCCCGTGACAATTTCTATCATTGTCTGGTGACCGCCGCCCATCAGTTCCACTTCCGCGATCGCCGCAGTGGCACTATGGAGAAGATTGACAAGAAGGACGAGCGTTATCTGCTAGCCGGCTATCCCTGGTTCAAGTGCCGTGCCCGCGATACTTTTATCGCTCTGCCTGGTTTGACGCTGGCAATTGGCGAGGTCGACTATTTCGAGCTCGTGATGAAGACCGCCGAGAAGGGCCTGCGCGAGTTTATGACCAATAAACCTCTCTCTGTGAAGATCTACGAGATAGAACAACCCGATGTATCCCTGTGGGCCATTTGGGCTATTCAGCAGTATGTCAAGCAGGTGGGCGTTGAAGCAGGTTATCAGAAATATGGTAAGTTGGTGAGTGATATCGTCGACTATATCATCAAGGGCAAGCATCCCAATCTGCGTCTCGATGAGAACGGCCTAATTTATTCGAATGGTCGTGACCGTGCGGTGACATGGATGAATTCCACGGCCAACGGTAAACCGGTGGTACCCCGCTCGGGTTATATCGTTGAATTCAACGCCCTGTGGTACAACGCCTTGAAATTCTGTGCAGCGATGAAGAACGAGCAAGGCAAGGCGAAAGATGCTGAGGCGCTCGAGAAGCGTGCGGCATTGGCCAAGCAGTCGTTTGTTGAGACCTTTGTCAATGAATATGGTTATCTGCTCGACTATGTCGATGGTAACATGATGGACTGGAGTGTTCGTCCGAACATGATCTTCGCCGTGGCCCTCGACTATTCGCCGCTCTCTCAGCAGCAGATGAAGAGCGTGGTAGATATCTGTACCCGTGAGCTGCTCACCCCGAAGGGCCTTCGTTCACTCTCTCCGAAGAGTGGCGGCTACAACCCCATCTATGTGGGTCCGCAGACCCAGCGCGACTACGCTTACCACCAGGGCACTGCCTGGCCTTGGCTCGGCGGTTTCTACATGGAGGCCTGTCTCAAACTCTACAAGCGTTCCCGTCTCTCGTTCATCGAGCGCCAGCTCGTGGGCTACGAGGACGAAATGGACTACCATGCTATCGGCACCATCTCCGAACTCTTCGACGGCAACCCGCCCTTCCACGGCCGCGGTGCCATGTCGTTTGCGATGAACGTGGCGGAGATCTTGCGTACGCTGAGGCTGATGGAAAAGTATTCATATCAAAAATAAGGAGGGACGACTATGAAAGTTTTAATGTTTGGATGGGAGTATCCTCCTCACGTATTCGGTGGACTCGCCACTGCTAACTATGGTATTTCTGAAGGTTTGAAGGCTCAGGGCGATATGGATATCACCCTCTGTCTGCCGCATCCCTTCGGCGATGAGAGCCAGCATGCCTGTCGTATCGTGGCCATGAACGCCGTGCCTATCGCCTGGCGCGATGTCGACTACGACTATGTGCGTCAGCGTGTGGGCAATATCATGGATCCTGACTACTATTTCAGGCTCCGTGATCATATTTATGCCGACTTCAACTATATGAACGTCAACGACCTCGGTGCGATGGAGTTCGCCGGTGGCTATCCCGGCAACCTGCACGAGGAGATCAACAATTACTCGATTATCGCCGGCCAGGTGGCCCGTACCGAGGAATTTGATATCATCCACGCCCACGATTGGCTAACCTTCCCCGCCGGCATCCATGCTAAGCAGGTGAGCGGTAAGCCCTTGTGCATCCACGTGCATGCGACCGACTTCGACCGTAGCCGTGGTAAGGTGAATCCCACGGTCTATGGCATCGAGAAGAACGGTATGGACTGGGCCGACTGCATCATGTGTGTGTCGGAACTCACGCGCCAGACCGTCATCAACCAGTATCATCAGGATCCGCGTAAGTGCTTTACGGTGCACAATGCCGTGTATCCGTTGCCTGAAGAGTATCAGGCCATTCCGCGTCCCGACCATACGGGCAAGGAGAAGGTGGTCACCTTCCTCGGCCGTATCACGATGCAGAAAGGACCGGAGTACTTCGTCGAGGCTGCTACGATGGTGCTTCACCGTACCCGCAACGTGCGTTTCTGTATGGCCGGGTCGGGTGACATGATGGATGCGATGATTCAGCTCGCTGCTGAGCGTGGCATCGCCGACCGTTTCCACTTCCCGGGCTTCATGCGCGGCAAGCAGGTTTACGAATGTCTCAAGGATTCTGATGTCTATGTCATGCCTTCCGTCAGTGAGCCTTTCGGTATTTCGCCCCTGGAGGCCATGCAGTGCGGCACGCCCTCGATCATCTCTAAACAGAGTGGCTGTGCTGAGATTCTCGACAACTGTATCAAGGTCGACTACTGGGATATCCACGCTCTGGCCGATGCCATCTACTCTATCTGCCACAACGAGTCGCTCTTCCAGTATCTCAAGGAAGAAGGCAAGCGTGAGGTCGACCAGATTACCTGGGAGAAAGTTGGTGCCTGGATCCGTACACTCTATCGCCGCACCCTCGGCTGGGAGGAATAACTTTTAGTTTATAGTTTAAAGTTTATAGTTTATAGATTATGAAAACGATTTGTTTATATTTCGAGATACATCAGATTATTCATCTGAAGCGTTACCGTTTCTTCGACATTGGTACTGATCATTATTACTACGACGACTACGAGAACGAGCGTAGCATCACTGATATCGCTGAGCGTTCCTACATGCCCGCCCTCAATACCCTGCTCAATATGATTAATGAGAACGGCAAGTATTTCAAAGTGGCCTTCTCACTGTCGGGTACCGGCATTGAGCAGTTGGAGTATCATGCACCGCAGGTAATAGAGCTGTTGCAGAAGTTGAACGAGACCGGATGCGTGGAGTTCCTGGCAGAGCCCTATAGTCATGGTCTGTCATCACTGGCCAACGAGGAGACCTTCGCCCTTGATGTGAAGAAGCAGGCTGCAAAGATCGAGGAGCTCTTTGGTAAGAAACCCACTGTAGCCCGTAACTCATCACTGATTTATAGCGATGATATCGGTGCACAGATTGCCGCCATGGGTTTCAAGGGCATGCTTACCGAGGGCGCTAAGCACGTGCTCGGTTGGAAATCGCCACATTATGTTTACAATTGTAATATCGCCCCCAACTTGAAACTCTTGCTCCGCGATGTTGAGTTGTCGGATGATATCTCATTGCGTTTCAATAACTCGGAGTGGGATGGCTATCCTCTCTTCGCTGATGCCTATATCGACCGTATTGCCCGTCTGCCGGAAGAGGAGCAGATTATCAATATCTTCATGGAACTTTCTGCCCTCGGCATCGCTCAGCCGCTGAGTTCGAATATCCTCGACTTTATTCATGCACTGCCTGGTTGCGCCAAAGAGAAAGGTATTACCTTCTCCACACCGACGGAGATCTGCAAGGCCTGCAAGAGTGTAGGCAACCTCGATGTGCCCGACACATTGTCATGGGTTGACGAGGAGCGCGATGTCAGTTGTTGGCTGGGTAACGCCATGCAGCACGAGGCCTTCAACAAGCTCTACTCCGTGGCCGACCGTTTGCGTATCGCCAATGATCCGCGCATCAACCAGGACTGGGACTAACTCCAGGCTTCCAATAACTTCCGTTTCATGACCACCAAGCCTTCTAATGTAGGTTTGGACCGTGGTATCTACAGCGGACCGTTTGATGCATTCACCAACTACATGAATATCCTTGGTGATTTCATTAACAG
>JAFZCU010000015.1 GCA_017556145.1 Prevotella sp.
ACTGACAGATCTGTAGGATCTTTCTTTGCCATAGTTTTAATTTACAATTTGACGATTTACAATTATCTAATTATTTTACAATTAATTCAATTACTCAAAGGTAGAGAATGGGATTGGTGATGGTTTCTGCGATGCAGGTTCTGACACCCGGGCATTCCCTGAGGATGATGTCACGGAAGATCTCCGAGGTGAACTGCTCACTCTGATAGTGACCAATCACGCAGATCTGGATGCGCTGCTCGTAGCCGAAATACTGATGATAGTGCATCTCGCCCGTGATAAAGGCGTCGGCACCCTCTGCCAGTGCTGTGTCGAGCAGGAAATCCCCTGCCCCGCCACAAATGGCGACCTTCTGGATCGGCCTACGTAAAAGTTCGTTGCACATGGCACACGCCACATCGAAGGTCTTCTTCACTGCTTTCACGAAATCGTCGGCTGCGAGAGGCTCGGCAAGCGTTCCGATGACACCACTCCCCGCCTCGATGCCGTCTACCGTCTTAGGGGCGAAGAAGCGCACCTGCCCGAGGCCCAGTTTCTCAGCAATCTTATAGTTCACACCGTCCTTGGCATTATCCATGTTGGTATGCATGGAGACGACACAAATCTGCTGCTGGATGGCCTTCATCACCGTACGCTGCACATCGGTCAGGTCGCTGATGGTTTTCAGGCCACGAAACAACAGGGGATGGTGCGACACAATGAGGTTGCACCCTTTCCGGACGGCCTCGTCGACAATCTGCTCGTTGACGTCCAGACACAATAAAGCCCCTGAAACCTCCGTCTCTGTCAATCCTACTTGCAAGCCAGCATTATCCCAGCTTTCCTGCAAGGGCAGAGGCGCAAAACGTTCAAGGGCGCTCAGCACTTCTTTTATTTTCACGGCTGCAAAGGTACAAAGAAATCCGCAAAGAAACAAATTTCCTGGGAATTATTAGAAAATTTTAAAAGTCACACAGAGATTATGTCACACAGATCACACAGATCTCACAGATAGTTGTCGCAAGCGACAATTGACTCGGAATAATCTAAAGGAATAATCCTGAGGATTAAAAAATCTGTGAGATCTGTGAGATCTGTGTGAGTTTTTTTCTGTGTGAGATCTGTGTGAGTTTATTAATTCCAATCTGTGAGATCGGCTTCTGCCTCGATGCGGTTCTCGGTGTCGTCGTCGAGGGCTGGGAAGAAATCGATGCCTGTGAGGGCCTCGATCTCATCGACGGAGCGCAAAGCCTCCTCCATGGTCTGCTTCACACCTTCGTTGCGATAGATGAAGCCGATGGCCTTAGGCTTGCCCTGACGACAGAGAATCACCTTGAAGAAGGCCTCAGGCACCCACACCTTGTTGCGTCCGATGGTCTTCTGCTCGCCCGTCGAGGGGAAAACAGGGCCGCAGACGATGTCAATGGCACCGTATTCGCGTGCCCAGTCGCGACACAGAATTTCCAGGTCGTTCCATTCGTATTTGTTCAGGCCGTGGTTCTGCGGACAGATGTTTGTAAACAGAAACGACTCGCGCATGGCCTGGGCGTCCCACTTGTTGTCGCCAGCAGGGCACATGTGGCCGCGATCATAACGCGAGTTATAATAGTCGTTGTCGGTAGCCCGCAGTCCACGTTCGATGGTCTCGTCCTCAAAGAACACCTCATTCTTGCGCTGGTTATCGCCATAGGTATGAGCCTTCGTCAGATGCCACGCCACCCAATTGGGTGTTTTCGACTTGCTGTTGTAGGAGGTCGTATAGGCCCGTCGCTTGAGAATCTGCTCAGGACGATCCGTCAGCGGTGCAGGCTGCTCGTAGAGCGTGATGACCTTCACTTTCTGCACCTCAGTCCTAGCAGCCTCGTCTGTGCGAGTCTGATAGAAGGTCGTAGATGTCTGACCAGCAGCCACTTGCGCCTCATCGACCTTGCCGTTCCTGCACGACAATACGAATGCCGTCAGCATCAACAACAACCAATACTTTCTTACCATTTTCATACTTTACTTTGTTTTTTCGCCACAAAAGTACAAAAATATTTTCAAATATCAATCTTTTTACGTAACTTTGTGCCGAATATACTAGAAACTTTGAGATATGAAGAAGTATTTTCTTTCGCTGGCCGCTATTGCTATGGCCCTGTTTGTAACCACGTCATGCCAGAACAAGAGTCAGAATCAGACTCAGGACAAGGCAGGACAAGTGAATAATTTCCGCATCAAGCGCGGCACCAACGTCAGCCACTGGCTATCGCAGTCAGAGCAGCGTGGCGAAGCCCGTAAGCTGCATATCCAGGAGGACGATTTCGCCCGACTTGAGGAGCTGGGCTTCGACTTCGTGCGCATCCCCATCGACGAGGTGCAGTTCTGGGATGAGCAGGGCCAGAAGCTGCCCGAGGCCTGGGAGCTGCTGAACAAGGCTCTCGACTGGGCCCGTAAGCACAACCTGCGAGCCATCGTCGACCTGCACATCATCCGCTCACACTATTTCAATGCCGTGAACGAGGAAGATCAGGCTGCCAATACCCTCTTCACCTCGGAGGAAGCCCAGGAAGGACTGATTAACCTCTGGCGCCAGCTGTCGGAATTCCTGAAAGACCGCAGTACCGACTGGGTGGCCTACGAGTTTATGAACGAGCCTGTGGCAGAAGAACACGAGCAGTGGAACCAGCTGGTGGCAAAGGTACACAAGGCATTGCGTGAACTGGAGCCACAGCGTACCTTGGTAATTGGCAGTAACCTCTGGCAGGGACACCAGACCATCAAGTTCCTGAAAGTGCCCGAGGGCGACAAGAACATTATCCTCTCCTTCCACTACTACAACCCGATGATCCTCACCCACTATGGTGCCTGGTGGACACCGCTGGGCCAGTATAAAGGCAAGGTGAACTATCCTGGCGTGCTGGTTTCAAAGGAAGATTACGACGCTGCTCCTGAGGCCATCAAGCCACAGCTGAAGCCATTTACTGAGGAAGTATGGAACATCGACAAGATCCGCGAGCAGTTCAAGGATGCCATCGAGGCTGCGAAGAAATACGACCTGCAGCTGTTCTGCGGCGAATGGGGTGTCTACGAGCCTGTGGATCGCGAACTGGCCTATAACTGGTATCGCGACATGCTGACCGTGTTCGACGAGTTCGACATCGCCTGGACCACATGGTGCTACGATGCCGACTTCGGCTTCTGGGATCAGCAACGCCACACCTATAAGGACCGTCCGCTGGTAGAGCTCCTGATGTCAGGAAAGAAATTAGGAGAATAAAAAAGAAAGCTTCCCGAGTGGGAAGCTTTTTTTATTGAAGTTTGCCGTATTTGTCGAACAGCTGGCGATCAGCCAGCCAGAGGGTGACGGCAAGGGCGATGACCGAAGCTGCCAGGCAACCGGAAATCAGCTGCAGCGTCACCACAAAGGCATTGATGGGTGCGACACCAGCGATAAAGATACCACAAAGCAACAACGGCATGGCATAGACACCCATCACAGACAGATTAGCTGCTGTGGGAGCGAAGACCTGTTGCAGAGCCCTGCGCACGAAAGGCAGCACGGCTTGCAGATGGTTGGTGCCATTGCCACGCAGGAACTCGTATTGCTGTTCGTCAGCCTTCAGGGCCGACTGATAGGCGCTCAGACCACGGATGATAGTGGTCTGCGTCTGGCCCACCAACAAGGCCATCACAGGTACAAACCACCTGGCACCGAAGCCATTCTCCGCAGGAAGGCAAACCCACAACAGGTAGGCACCCACCAACAAAGCACTCACTAATAAGCCTGCACTGACGGGCAGCAGGAACTTCAATAACGGGAGTTTCATGCGACGGAGCGCCAGCACGCCCGATACGACAGACAGCAATACCAGCCACAAAAGGCTGAACCAGATATTGTCGTACTTCACCAGAGCCCAGACAATCAGACAGAGCACCAGCAACTGAACTACCATACGTAATACGGCAATACCCATCGTACGTAGCAACGAACGATCGAAAATGAATAATGCTCCTGCGGGGATGAGCAAAAGGAGCAATCCCAAGAAAATATGTAATACCATCGTCATTACGTGTTTTGATTCATTTCTATGACCAAGTCGGCATGATCTACCAGCAAAGGACGACGACTGGCAATCAGCACCGTCTTCCCTGCATCCGCCTGATTACGAAGCAGTTGCAGCATACGTTCAGCCAGTTCAGGGGTGAGGCGCGCTGCAGGCTCATCAGCAATGATGATCTGCTTGCCAGAAACCTCTTGTAATGTCTGCTCTACCAGTCGGAAGATGTCGTCTGCAGCCAGCGGCATAGGCTGTCTGGAAACAACAGCCTTGGGTGGCAGCGGATTCCAGATGCCATAATCGTCGGCCTCACAGACGGGAGCCTCAGGAGGTTCCAATTGATGGCGGAGCATCTGTATCTGCTGAGGCAGATAGGCCATCATCCTGCGGAAGGCCTGCGACGACTTGACGGTGAGCAGTTCACCATCGACACTCACATAGCCGCTACCGACAGGCAGGAAACCCATCAGTGTGCGCAACAGCGTCGTCTTACCTGACCCCTCAGGACCCGTGATGCAGGTGAGTTGCCTGTCACGTGCCATGAACGACAGTCCGGTTGCCAATATCTGACCACCAACGGCGATTGTTGCGTCTTTTACTTCTAACATACCAATAATTTGCTGCAAAAATACAAAAAATTATCAATTATCCGCTCGGCTTGCCGCTTTTTTTCAAAAAAAGAATTATCAATTATCCATTTTTTTGTACCTTTGCGCCAAAATATGAGCAACAAGGCGGATCATAAGGTCAGGAAATGGCGACTTCCAGCCGAATGGGAACCCCAAATGGGTGTGCAGCTGACATGGCCGCATGCCAACACGGACTGGGCACCGATTCTCAATGATATCATTGAGACCTACCACCAGATGGCGCGTGAAATCGCTAAGCGCGAGCGCCTCATCGTCGTTGCACCTCAGGATGCAGCGAGAGACATGCTACGCTTTGTCTGTCCTACTGACGATACGTGGGCACGCGATCACGGATTTATCACGCTCACTGACGATGAAGGTTACCACCGCCTGCTCGACTACTGTTTCAACGGTTGGGGAGAAAAGTTCCCTGCTGACAATGATAATGCCATCAACCACAGAATGTATGAAGCCGGCATTGTGGAGGGTGAATATATCGACTGTCTGGACTTCGTACTCGAAGGCGGATCTATCGAGAGCAACGGCAAGGGCACAATCTTTACGACGACAGGCTGTCTGATGGCGCCCCATCGTAATCAGCCACATACGAAGGAAGAGATTGAAACACGCTTGAAGCATGACCTGTGTGCGGAACGCATCGTCTGGATCGACCACGGACAATTGACAGGCGACGATACCGACGGGCATATCGACACTTTGGTGCGCATCTGTCCTAACGACACACTGGTGTACGTGGGCTGCGACGATCCTGACGACGAACAGTACGAGGAATTGAAGTTGATGGAAGAACAGCTGAAGACCCTCAGGACACTTGAAGGCCGGCCTTACAGGCTCCTGAAACTGCCTATGCCCCATCCTATTTATGATAGAGGTGAGAGATTACCTGCGACATACGCCAATTTCCTCATCCTGAACGGGGCGGTGCTCTGTCCCACTTACGGACAGCCCGACCTCGACAAAGAGGCCATCCGCATCATCAGCAAGGCCTTCCCAGATAGGGAGATGGTGCCCATCGACAGTCAAGTCATCATTAAGCAGCATGGATCCATCCACTGTTGCACCATGCAGTTTCCTGAAAGGTAAGAAATAAGAATATGAGAGAATTGAAGATAGGTTTTTTGCAGCAGCACAACACCGCTGATACCAAGGACAATCTGCTCCGATTGGCAGAGGGCATCAGCGACCTGGCCAAGCGAGGGGCACAGCTTAT
>JAFZCU010000016.1 GCA_017556145.1 Prevotella sp.
AGTGCGAAATCTTTAGTATGCTTACGTTCTCGGGCGCGCACTCGCGAACATAATTATATCCTATACCGCAAGCAATGACACCCAGCTTTGGTTGGCCGAAGGTCTCTAGGCGGTTGTAGGCCGACTTCGCAGCCTCCTCTTTCAGGTCGTCCTGTTTTTCGATGAGCGAGGCGTATTGACGCCGGGCTATGGCGGGCAGCAGCACCCAGTTCTTCTCTTTCGAAGGGTTCAGTGCATTCTGCTCTCGTGCATTCCCTTCCACAATGACTGAGGCACGCGAATGGGCCAGACGTGTCACAATGCGCAGGAGTACGGGTAGCTTCAACTGCTCCGAGAGGTCGAATGCCAGGCGTGTCAGTTCGTAGGCTTCTTGCTGATTCGAGGGTTCCAGGATGGGCACCATGGCAAACTTGCCGTAGAAACGCGAGTCCTGCTCGTTCTGTGAGGAGTGCATCGACGGGTCGTCGGCAGCTACAACCACCAGTCCGCCGCCTACCCCTGTGACAGCTGCATTCACGAACGCATCAGCGCATACGTTCATGCCAACATGCTTCATACAGACCAAAGCGCGGCACCCTGCATAGCTCATACCCAGCGCGGCCTCCATCGCCGTTTTCTCGTTGGTGCACCAGCGGCTGTGAATGCCGCGTTCCCTAGCAAGATTACTGTCCTGAATATATTCTGTGATCTCGGTCGAAGGTGTACCAGGATATGCATACACTCCTGAAAGTCCTGCATGAATGGCTCCCAGTGCAATGGCTTCGTCTCCTAATAAAAATTGTTTTTCCATTTAATATCTTATGCCTTTTGTTTTAATTTGTATTCTTAAAACATTCTTCCTTTTCCATAGGAAATTTCTTTCGGAAGGTGTATAATGCTTCTAAATCTAGTTCAGCCATCTTTATGCTTTCTTGTCCAAAAGGACAGGCGGCCAACTCATGGCCGTATGGATGGATAATAGCTGATTCGCCCACATATTCGCATTGTGGGTCGTGGCCAACTCTGTTCGCTCCGACTACAAAGCATTGATTCTCAATAGCACGGGCTCTAAGTAATGTATTCCAGGCCAAATTGCGCTTCAGAGGCCAATTGGCAACGTAAAGAATGGTGTCGTAGTCTTCCTGAAAACGGCTCCATACGGGGAAACGTAGGTCGAAACATGTTTGCAGCAGAAAGCGCATACCTCGAAAGTCTGTCACAATACGTTTTGTGCCGTTTGTGAACCAACGATCTTCGCCTCCGTATTGGAAAAGGTGGCGCTTGTCATACCAGTTCACTTTTCCGTCTGGACGCACAAAATACAGGCGGTTGAAGAATCTGTCTCCTTCCTTTACGGCTACACTGCCGGCTATCGCGGCGTCGGTGACTGTCGACATGCGTTTCATCCATTTCAGGGTTTGTCCTTCGAAGGCATCCTCTGCCACCTCTTGCGGTTGGGTACAGAAACCTGTGGAAAACATCTCAGGAAGAACGTAAAGGTCTGCGTAGTCTTCTCCACGCATCATTTCCTCCAGATGCTGCAGGTTTTTCCCTGTATTCAGCCATGCAATGTCATGTTGCAAAATGGCAATTTTCATGAATCCGTCCTTTTTGACCTGCAAAAGTACAAAAAAGCGTATGAAGAGCAAAACAAATGCCACATTTATTTTACTTATATTGACTAAAAGTGTGGTATGAATATTGAAAGGCTTACTTTTTGACGCCTTGTTTTTTCTCTTGTGGTATAACAAAAAGAGGCCGCTTAGATAGCGGCCTCAACAAATAAATATTAATGCGATGAAAAAATCAGAGCTTAGGACCTGCTGCGACAAGTGCCTTACCAGCCTCGTTACCCTCATACTTCTTGAAGTTCTTGATGAAGCGGGCTGCCAGATCCTCAGCCTTCTTGTTCCACTCAGCAGCATCTGCATAAGTGTCACGAGGATCGAGGATGTTGGTAGCTACGCCCTCGAGGTCTGTGGGAACCTCGAAGTCGAAGTAAGGAATCTTCTTGGTAGGAGCCTTCAAGATGGCACCGCCCAAGATGGCGTCGATGATACCACGTGTATCCTTGATAGAGATACGCTTGCCAGTACCGTTCCAACCTGTGTTCACGAGGTAAGCCTTAGCACCGCTCTTCTCCATCCTCTTCACCAGTTCCTCAGCATACTTGGTAGGATGCAGCTCGAGGAAGGCCTGACCGAAGCAAGCACTGAAGGTAGGAGTGGGCTCAGTGATACCACGCTCTGTACCAGCCAGCTTAGCAGTGAAGCCAGAGAGGAAGTAGTACTTGGTCTGCTCAGGAGTCAGGATAGATACCGGAGGCAGTACGCCGAAGGCATCAGCTGAGAGGAAGATCACGTTCTTAGCCTCAGGACCAGCACTCTTACCGTTCACCTTCTGGGCGATCTTCTCAATGTGGTTGATAGGATAAGAAACGCGGGTGTTCTCGGTTACGCTCTTGTCAGCGAAGTCGATCTTACCAGCCTCATCAACAGTTACATTCTCCAACAGTGCATCACGACGGATAGCATTGTAGATATCGGGCTCGCTCTCCTTGTCGAGGTTGATAACCTTTGCATAGCAGCCACCCTCGAAGTTGAACACACCCTCGTCGTCCCATCCGTGCTCGTCGTCACCAATCAGCAGACGCTTCGGATCGGTAGAAAGAGTGGTCTTACCTGTACCAGACAGACCGAAGAAGATAGCGGTGTTCTTACCCTCCATATCGGTGTTAGCAGAGCAGTGCATAGAAGCGATACCCTGCAATGGCAGAT
>JAFZCU010000103.1 GCA_017556145.1 Prevotella sp.
CTATCTCGTGCTGATACCCTTCGACAACACCGTATCCGTATCGACCAAGATCAAGAAAGGTGAAGAAAGGAGTCATCTGAAACAACTCATCCAGAGTATCAAACCCAAGAACTTCGGCGTGATTGTACGAACGGTGGCCGAAGGCAAAAGAGCTGCAGAACTGGATGCAGAAATGAAAATCCTACTCAAGCGCTGGGAAGACGCAATTACAAAGGTACAGAAGACCGTAGAAAGGCCTGTACTCTGTTTTGAGGAACAAAGCCGCGCCGTAGCCTTGTTGCGCGACTTGTTCAATCCCACCTACGACAGCATTCAAGTGAACGACGAGGTCATCCGCGACCAGATTTGCGACTACCTCGGCATGATTGCTCCGGAGAAAAAGGACATCGTGAAATTATACAACGGTACGGTGCCCATTTTTGACAATTTCGATGTCACCAAGCAGCTGAAATCAGGATTCGGACGAACCGTAAACTACAAACATGGAGCCTATCTGATCATCGAGCATACAGAAGCCATGCATGTGGTAGACGTGAACAGCGGTACGCGCGTGAAAAAGGAAAACGGCCAGGAAGCCAACGCCTTGGAGACCAACCTCGGCGCTGCCGACGAACTGGCCCGTCAGCTGAGACTACGAGACATGGGAGGTATCATCGTGGTGGATTTCGTGGATATGAAACTGGCGGAAGACCGTCAGATCCTCTACGAGCGCATGTGCAAGAACATGCAGAAGGACCGCGCCCGCCACAATATCCTGCCATTGTCGAAGTTCGGACTCATGCAGATCACACGTCAGCGTGTCCGCCCAGCAATGGACGTAAACGTGGAGGAGGCCTGTCCTACCTGTCACGGCTCGGGAAAGATCAAGTCGAGCATCCTGTTTACAGACCAGTTAGAGAGCAAAATTGACCGCATGGTCAACAAGATCGGCATCAAGAGGTTCTATTTGCATGTACACCCTTATGTGGCGGCCTATATCAATAAGGGCGTCTTCAGTCTGAAGATGCAATGGCAGCTGAAATACGGGTTAGGCGTGCATATCGTTCCTTCACAGAAACTGGCCTTCCTGCAGTACGAGTTCTATGACGCCAAACAGCAATTCATCGACATGCAGGAAGAGATTGAATCTACATTACAGTAAGTAATCCCTATCATCTATGCTGACGCTGAAAATTCTGTTCTGGCTATGCCTGTTAATCGTATTCTATACCTATCTGGGATACGGCATACTGCTTTACCTGATCATCCGCCTGAAAAGGATGGTGAAGGGAAAGCCACAGAAAACAGCCATGCCCACAGACGACGAGCTGCCCACAATGACGCTCATGATCTGTGCCTACAACGAACAGGATATCGTGGCAGAGAAGATGCAGAACACCCGCGCCCTGGACTATCCTAAGGATAAGTTCAGGGTGATGTGGGTTACCGATGGCACGACTGACAACACCAATGAACTGCTGAAGGCCTATCCGGAGGTAGACCTGGTGTTCAGTCCGGAACGCAAGGGCAAGACGGCCGCCCTCAAACATGGCCTCAGAGAGGTGAAGACGGAACTCGTGGCCTTCACCGATGCCAACACCATGATCAACAGCGGTGCCATGCGTGAAATCGCCAGGCTGTTTCAGGATAAGACCGTGGGCTGCGTCAGCGGTGAGAAACGTGTGGCCTCGCGAAACGGAGAGATGGCTGCAGAAGGCGAAGGCCTCTACTGGCGCTATGAGAGCACATTGAAGAAATGGGACAGCGAACTCTACTCAGCCATGGGTGCTGCAGGTGAACTGTATGCCATCCGTCCGGAACTCTGTCGCGAAGTGCCTGACAATGCCCTCTTGGATGATTTCATGATGTCGATGCTTATCGTCGACGACGGTCATCGCATTGCCTATGCCCCTGATGCCTACGCTCTGGAATACGGGTCTGCCAACATTGTTGAGGAGTCAAAGCGCAAACGTCGCATCGCAGCCGGTGGTCTGCAGAGCATCTGGTGGCTTCGCAAAATGCTCAATCCGCTACGTCAGCCGTTGGTGGCCTTCCAGTACATCAGCCATCGCGTGCTGAGATGGAGCATCACCCCTATCGCATTGGTCATCCTGCTCCTCACCAATATCCTGCTTGTATGGGCTGGTGCTGGCCTGCTCTATACGATACTGCTGGCATTGCAAGCCGCCTTCTATCTGGCAGCACTACTGGGATGGGCGCTCAACAAATGCGGCCATCGGAACAAATTGCTTTACACCGCCTACTATTTCCTGTTTATGAACCTGAATGTGTTCCAGGGAATGGCCTATCTGAAAAGCCACTCTCATAGTGGTGCCTGGGAAAAAGCTAAAAGAAGTTGAAATTTTTCTCCATTTTCTTGTTTGTTTGGAAAACAATTACTAACTTTGTACCCAAATAGTGTTGAAAGGGAATGGAATCAGTCGAGAAAGAAATTCTTTTGCAGAAGCTTTCCGATGCTAACCGGAAGTTGAGGCTCTTGAACGAGCAGCTGCAGATAGCAAACAAGAAACTGAAAGAATACGAAGAGAAGGCGCTGAGGGCAGAAAAAGCCAGTCAGATGAAATCTCTTTTCCTGGCTAATATGAGCCATGAAATCCGTACCCCCCTGAATGCTATCGAGGGTTTCTCACGCGTGATTGTTGAAACCGACTCGGAGGCGGAACGCATGAAATACTATCAGATCATTGAGAGTAACAACCTGCGTCTGACGAGTCTGATCAACGAGATTCTTGACCTCTCCAGAGTGGAATCCGGCGAAATCGAGATAAAGAAGGCAAAGACCGACATCAACCAGCTGTGCGAGAATATCAAGCAGTTATTCAAGTTCCGTTGTCCGGAGTCGCTGAAACTGGAGTTTGAGAAACCATTGATGAGCGTGACGATGAACACCGATGCCAACCGTCTCATTCAGGTATTCTCAAATCTGATCAGCAATGCCCTGAAACATACCACTACAGGTAGCATCACCTTCGGTTTCCGCGTCATCAACGAGATGAAGGAGATTGAATTCTTTGTGAAGGATACCGGTACGGGCATCCCGCCGGAATTCATCGACAAGATCTTCAACATCTATGCCTCTCAGGACGCTGAACAGAAACAAGGTTTCGGCCTCGGTCTGGCACTCTGTAAGATCATTGTCGAAAAACTTGGGGGAACCATCAGCGTGGACTCTGCCGTCAACCTCGGCTCTACCTTTACCTTCGTATTACCCTTCGATGGCACCGTAGGTGGTATGGAGCAAGACCACTCCACCACGACGACCAATGTGCGCACCATCCGTGTGAGCGCCCGTTCTGACGAGATGAACCAGAAGACGATTCTCGTGGCTGAAGATGAAGACAGCAACTATGAACTGGTGAAGATCGTGCTCCAGAAGCGTTTCCGCCTGTTACGTGCCCATAACGGTATCGAGGCTGTCAACCTGAATGAGGACGAGCGACCCGACCTGATCCTGATGGATATCCGTATGCCTGAGATGAATGGTCTCGATGCTACCCGTATCATCAAGGAAGTGAATCACGACACCCCCGTCATCGCCCTTAGTGCCTATGCCTTCGAGGAAAATATCCGCGAAGCCAAATTAGCCGGCTGCGACGAGTTCATGGCCAAGCCGTTTAGAGTTGAGAATCTCATTGAGGTGGTCAAGAAGTACCTTGACGACGACTAATATCTATTTGAATCAATCATTTCCAGAACATTTATGGGTAAACTTGCAGTTCAGAAGTATTTCTCATTCATGATGCTCATCATCACCTTGATGATGATGATATTCACCATTGTAGGCCTTTTCGGAGGCGATGCCAACCCGTCAGGCAATATGGCCCGCGCATTGCTCGTCTATGTGCTCCCCCTGCTGATCGCAGGTAATGTCATTCTGCTGATTTACTGGCTGATCCTGAGGCGCTGGCATTGGGCCCTGATGCCTTTTATCACGCTCCTCTGCTGCATTCCCTATATCGGAACGCTCTTCCAGTTTGGCGGTCCCGACGAGACTGCCGACAAGCAGGCAGGCCTGAAGATTGCCACCTATAACGTGGCAGGTTTCGGTCGTGAGACATCAGGCTTCATCGCCCAGGATATCCTGGCGGAAATGAAGAAGCAGAAGGTGGATGTCTTCTGTATTCAGGAGTACAGCGACTATAGTGGCGACAAGAAGAACTCTGAGAGCTATATGGAATACTTCCCCTATATGAAGTATGGTGCCAACGGTCACTATGCCATCTATAGCCGCTACCCCATCAAGGACAGCGCTCCCATCGAGTTCCCCGCCAGCGCCAATAGTGCGATGTGGGCCGACATCGATGTCAACGGTCAGATATTCCGTGTCTACAATGTGCATTTAGAGACGGCTGGTGCCCACCACGTGGTATATCGCGCCAATAAGATGGAGGAAGACGGCTACAACGTACAGGGGAACCGCCTGCTTGAGGCAATCTATGGCAGTTACACCGTTGGCATGATCAAGCGAGCCGGACAGGCCAATATCCTGGCCATGCACATGCGTGACTGCGAGTACCCCGTCATCCTGGCCGGCGACTGTGTCGATGTCCCCTACTCCTACGTCTACAACACATTGAAGGGTGAACTGACGGACGGTTTCAAGGAGTGCGGAAGCGGCTGGATGCATACCCTTCGTGGCAAGACACCCTTGAGAATCGACTACATCTTTCACGATAAGAACTACGAAGGTCTGTCGTATTACATGAAGGAGCTCAGTTATTCCGACCACTATCCGGTATTCATGAAGATCGCGATCAAAGACAAATAAACAAAGATGCCCAGCCGAAAGGCCGGGCATTTCTTTTTGGAATCACACAATCTTAAATCTCACCCGGAAGGAACGCTCCTGTTCCTCCCAGTTTGTGCCGAGCATCTCGAAACGTCCTATCTGAGAGGTGCTGCGGACATGTCTCCCGATACAGGGACACACATCATAATCGCCGATACGGACAAGCCTGATAGTCTCGGAAGCATCCTCTGGCAGACGGTCTGCAGAAACACCGTCAGGCAGGTTGTCACGTGTGACAAACTCGAAGGTAACAGGCAGGTCTTCGTCGATCAGCTCATTCATCCGAAGCTCTATCTCCTTCTCCTCCTGACGCGACGGCTTATGGTCAAGATAAAAACTCATCTTGCTCTTCTTCCGCTCAATATGCGCATTATAAGACCGTTCACAACCAAACAGCCGGATCATCGTCTGATTCAACAGATGCTCCGCTGTATGCGCAGGGGGAAATGACACATCCCTTTCTTGCAATATATCAGAATTATTTTGTAAATTTGCAGCCATAAACAATATCATAAGTTATGAATTCGGCTACAAAGGTACAAAAAAAGGAGAACAAAACAGCAATTTACTGTAGAATTTCTGGACAAATGCAATCTACAGATAGACAAAAGGATGATTTGTTGAAGGTTGCAGAACGGTTTAAGTATGAAATTGATGCAGACCACATCTACATTGACATCATCACAGGTTTTAGTGTTGGCGAAGAAAGACCTAATTATTCTGCATTACTTGATGAGATTGAAAAAGGCAATATAGACACTATCCTATTCTCAGAACTCACACGTCTTGGCAGAAATTCCACAGAGTTGTTGGCAGAAGTTCAGAGACTTCAAGATAAAGGCATAGACCTATACTTTGAGAAACAAGACTTATGGGTGAGACATGACAAGCAAGATTTAGGCTCTCGCATATTGCTGGCTGTTCTCGCCATAACCACCTCATATGAGATAGAATTGTTTGCAGAAAGAAGTATATCTGGAAAGATTGAGAAGGTAAGTAAAGGAGGCGGAATAGGTGGCGACAACAATGCCTATGGGTACATGAATGATGAGAACAAGATGATGGTGATTCGTGAAGATGAGGCTGAGATAATACGCAGAATCTTCAACATGTATGCAGATGGGAAAAGCACCATTGATATATGTGACATTCTCAATACCGAAGGAGTGCCAACATCTTATGGGACCAGAATCAAGGAGTTCAAGGAGAATCGGAAACGCAAAGGTCTCACACCAAAAACATATGACCACTTTAAGGATGAAGAAAAATTCGAATGGAGACCATCTGCTATTGCAAAACTGTTATGCAAGGAGCTATACAAAGGTCATAGACATGTCGTATTTCGCAAACCACTAGTTGACAAACTCGATAAGAAAAAGGGTGAACAAACTGAGCGTGAAATTGTACGTACCATTGACCTTCAACTTGAGAATTTGCGCATCGTTGATGATGAGCTATTTCAAAGAGTACAAGACAGACTAGCACAAGCAGCCTATAATAAGAATAACGCCATGCACCATCCAAATCTGTTAAAAGCCAAACTCATTTGTGGTGAATGTGGCTCACGATTCACAGTTGGCAAACAGACTGATACAGCTACGAAATATGATATGAATCCAAGAACATATCGCTGTTATGGATTAGTTGACCGTAAAGACCATCCTAGAATCTGCACAAGGGGCGCAGAAATGAGGCAATGGCGATTAGATGGACTAGTGCTAACCCTTTCGCTCTACATGTTTGCTGAGATAAACATAGCAGACTCCAATACGAAGAAGATTGGCATACTGACATTAGAGATTGAGGATATGCTCAAAGTCAAGGAAGCCAAGAGCAAGGAACTTAGTACCCTTACTGATGAGCACAAAAAAGCAGTTTCAAGGCTGTCCCATAGTAAAGAGCCAGATGAGATAGTTAATGAATTGATGGCAAATGAGACTATGGAATATAATACCAAACAGAAGGCTTTGGCTAACTCCATTGACAAATATTCCAGAGGCATTACATCAAGGAGAGTAACCATCAGCAAACTGCAAAGGTTAACGAGTACATACTCAAACATCAAGGACAAGATTGACGAGATAAGACAGAACAAAGAATTAGTCAAGGCAATGGTTGACGAATACATTGAAGATGTAACCATCTACAAGATACACAAGTTATGGAATTTGATTATCGTACATTACACCAATGGTGCGGAGAGTTGGGGTACTATCAAGAATGCAAGATATAAGAAAGATGAAACATTCTTCGATGAGGCTTTCTGCCACTATGGGATAGAGTTTCGGAGTTGGATAATCAATAATAACGACCATGCATTTACATACGACAAGGATAATCAGACAGTACACTACAATGGTAATAGCAAAATCCATAGACAACTACAAGCTGGTACATACACTTACGAAGAGTTTCATAACATGCTTGTAGAAAACGATTGGATTGGCAGTTATCCTCTCTATGCTTATGAGGAATATCCAAGTGAACATATTCAAGATTCCAAACTTGAACAGCACCCTACAAATGATATTGATTGGGACAAACATAATCAACAAGTCATTGATGAGTTAAAGAGAAGGAAAGAACAAGAGGAACTAGAGATAGCATGTGCAGCAGCCACCGAAGAAGAATAAGCTATGTCACCCAAGTCCTATTGCTGTGAACTCCAATTCACCATATCACAGCATCAGTTCGAAAAAAATTCTGGGGACCTATTCACGACAAGATACAATCCACCTTTTTATCTTCCATATATCTCCCAAGCCTCGCAGAGCAGACTCTTATGAGCAATGGAGATGATATAAGAAAGATATATGGTCACTGTTCTGATACAGTGCAGCACACTTTGTTGTCTCTTCCACCTACATTACATAGGCACTGAGTCGTTCCCATCCCTATCAGTCTTTAACAACACTAGTGATTCTTGTCCTTATTCGCTTTCGCTCTGGAATCAAGGGACATCAGGTGTGAAATGTTGCCCTCACATCAGACAAGACTAGCGGAGTGTACACGCTACTTTTAATTGGTGTAGCCTCAACCATAGTTTCTTTTATGGTATTCAGACCCATGTTGCACAGATTAAACTACTAATAACTGCTTGGACTGTTGCAACTCTTATTCGTCCTTATAAAAAATAATTAACATGAGAAGGAAAACAATAGTTTCACCATCATTTTTTTACAATCGACATATTTATATTATGAAGTCAATTCATTCAATTCATAAATAAATATAACAATAAACATAAAAACAACATGGATAAGACAAATAATTTACAAACAAATAACAAGAAAGATAGGCGTGGTCCTAACAATCCGATGTTTGGCAGACATCATACAGCTATTGCCAAACAGAAACAAAGTGACGCAGCAACCAAAAGATACCAGCAATACAAAAAGGCAATAGAGAACCAGCCTCATCTATCTATGGATGAATTACTTGGCAGTCAACCAATACGTGAATGCATTAGTACAATAATCAGAGAAGAAATTTACAAGTTATTATGTTACCGCACAAATGGAAGATAAGACAGAAATACATCGACATGGTTAAGAGATATGATAACACAAAAGACTTAGCAGATAAGATACAGAAGAAGCACAAGTTTGTAGAATGGATAAGTGGTAATCATAACATGCTGACAGATGCCGAACTTGAATATCTACAGAAGGCCATCTGCTATGTAGAAGACATCAATTATTAGTTTCATATTACCCACGCTGAGTAAAATGACTTGTGCAGCCTCAAGTTGCACAAGTTCTTTGTTTATGGGTATTCCAGCACTTAGCAAGTGAAGAATACAACCGTTTGCCATCTTTATCCTCAATCAACTTGTGAGGATTTGCGGATGCCACGCCCCCCACTCTTAGACAGCAGTACTCCCTTGCGGATGATACACTTCTTATTGTGGTAAGGGTGTTCATAAGACAAGCCGTAATTCCGTAGGCTCGCATAAGTAATGCCAAGTTCTTCACTCGTATAGTACTCATACATGTTGGCTACTGAACCGTAGTAGTGGTGCTCACCATTTATCTCCAAATGAACGACAGTTCTTTCCTTCTCCATAATCTTACAATTTTGGTGCAAAGATAGGCAAAATATTACAAATATCAAACAAATGTAATGTTTTTAACTGGATTTAACTCGAAAAAGTTGCATATATTGAATAAATGTCGTACCTTTGTATCGTGATTAGTAAACAACATGTATAACTTCAAAATTCATAAGATAATGATACAAGCATTAGCTATCAGCAGCAGTACAGTTATTAGAGCAACAGTTATCGCTCAGCGTACCAACAGTGAGGAAATCGGCATCATCAAGGCCATGATGATTGCTCAGTTAAAGGAGAAACTTGCAAACGGTGTGGCACACTTCATTTTCATCAAGAAGAACGGAGATGTTCGTGAGGCATGGGGAACTACAAACTCTTCACTTGCTGCCAAGCACATCAACGGCAATGGAGTTTCAAGGGAACTGTATAAGACCACAGCCTACTTCGACATCGAAAAAGGAGGATGGCGGTCACTCAGATGGGAAAGCATTGTAAAGGTGTTCTGAAGAGAAGGAGGGGCAACACCCTCCACCTCAAATGTACTCAAAAAACAACATGTTATCAAAAAACTCAATTATATCTCTCACCAAGTTCAGAAAGATATATAAAACGTATTCACAGATTTATCAAAGACTAATATGAAAACAGCAGTTATCTACTCTCGCACAAGTTCAAGCGGCTACCAAATCCATCGTCAAGACACAAAAAGACAAGTGGCAGACCTTCAAGCATACGCAGACCGTTCACAGATGCAAGTAGTGAAGGTTTTCGAGGAACATATCAGCGGTGCTAAGAAAAACTCCGAACGTGAGGTGTTATATGAATGCCTAACATTCGCAGAGGCTGAGAAGGTTGACGAGGTATTGTGCTCAGAGGGGTCGCGCATGGGACGCTCGACATGGGAAGTATTAGAGACCATAAAACGCTGTATTGATAAACATATCAATGTATATCTACAGAAGGAAAACATACACATCTTACGTGAAGATGGAAGTGTAGACCCAATGATGGCAGTATATATCAGTTGCTTGAGCATGGCAAACGAATTTGAACGCGACAGTATAAAATACCGTCTAAACAGCGGTAGAGCACAGTACATCAGAAATGGTGGTCAGCTTGGACGCAAGAAGGGTAGTGTAAAAACAAAGGAGCAGAAAGAAAAACAGTACAAAGAGGTGCTTACCTATCTGCGCAAAGATTACTCCATAAGAGTGACCGCTAAACTTACCAATGTGTCAATTGCTACCGTTCAGAGGCTGAAAACAGAGTTTGAATTATAGACAATTACATGGCTTATCTTAAAAATTCCTAAAAGGTCCTCCATAATTGAGCGTTCTTCCACAAAAATCACTATCTTTGTAGTGCAGTTCCGAATGGGATTGTGACATATTGAAGATAGCGCATTTCGCAATTCTGACCGTGTGAACTTGGACACTTCACAATCAGCCGTAAGGCTGTTGCTAAATCAGAATAATGGGAAGAACGCTCTCTTGGTTTGTATTCCGTATAACACGAAATACGCCCAAGTGGGGTTTGATTCTCCTTATCTGTTTAGCAAGGGAGTCCAAGCCCTACACGGAGGATAAGGTGATGGAGGCTCCACTTTCTTTGTATGCCTAAGACTATATAATAACCGCACTCATTGAGCCAAGAGTACATATTTGTTGTAATGGCAAAAACTATCTATTTGGAAGAAGGATTAAAAAAGAAATTATTGGATGTATTTGAAAATATAAAGGATGAATACGTCCCAGATTCTCCTGACTGGGTTCTCGTACTGTTAGACATCAAAGATGCGATAGAAAACGGTGTTTTAACATCAGAGCATCTTATAAAACTGAAAGGTTGCGAAAAGTATGAGCAAATAATGAACATATTAAGAACCGCTCGAATTAATTTTGATTTAACAAAATTTGTTGATTAACGAATAAAGTGTAACTAATAAAAATTGTAGATTATGGCTTATTGTAGTAAATGTGGCACCCAAATCAATGAAGGTGTAAATTTTTGCCCCAAATGCGGCAGTGTTATTGACAGTAATGTAACCAATCCAAAACCTCAGAACAAAAGCATTATTACTCCCCAACAACAAAAGGACAACGATGATGCCAAATTGGGAACAGGAAAGAAGATTGGACTTGGATGGGCTATTGCTGTAGCAAGTATTGGTCTGCTTATGGGATTTGAGGCAGGTATTGGTCTAATCATAGTTAGTGCTTGTTCATTAGCAATTCTTATTTGCTTATGGATGGGTAAAATAGATGCAAAATACATTTGGACGGCTGTTATCGTTTTACCTCTAATAGTTTTCTTTACTATCGGTGCTTATGCAGATGATAAGCAAAATCCGACGTCCACAACTACGGAACAGAAGCAAGAAGCAGAGGCAGACCGTAAAGCCAAGCAACAAAATGAGAAAGCAGAACGGAAAGCACAAGAACAGAAAGAAGAGGCAGAACGTCAAACACGTGAAAAAAAAGAAAAGGAGTCTCAACTTGCTCAAAAAAAGAAAGAAGTAGAAGAGAAAGCATATAAGGCTGGTTACAGTCATGGCCTTCGACAAGGGCCTGTTACGTATAGCCGAGATAATCCTAAAGATGCTGCAAGAATATATTTCAATACAGCTTACGGTATACCATCAAGCAGTGAAGAGAAAGATATGCTCAATCTGTTTTTAGAACACTATGTTAAAGGTTATCACGATGGATATAAAAGCAAAGAAGAATAAAAAAAACGAAAAAGTTTTATCAAGCATGCAAGAACCATTGTTTCTTTCCCAAATGGCTTGAAAACATAGAAAAATAGACCATGTATAAGTGGAACGTGTGTTTACCAGACGTTCAAATGTGAGCCGAATGGTATTGTCTGCGAAGATAGCACCATTTTCACAAAAAGCGAGGTGGGCCAGAACGGCTCACCTCAGTTTATCTTCAAGGGCTGCAATCTCCTTGTCGTACTTCGCTTGCTCTGCTTCGTACTCCTTACGGCGTTCGTCTCGTTGGAGTTTGAGGCGTTCAAGGTGCTTGCGATTACTATCCTCGACAAGTTTAACACATTTCTCGCAGTAACCCTCTAACAAGTCACTAAAAGTCTTGATTTTCATCTCGTCAGTCCACAGCTTGTTGTCGATACATTCAAGCCCTTCGAGGATTTTCGCATACTTCTTGTAGTATTCCAAGGCTTTAACACGTTCCCCCTTCTTACCTTCATTCAGCTCTCTCATGTACCGTTGAGCGCACTTGTAACGAGCATCTACGTTAGCGATACGTTCAAGGTGTTCAACTTGTTCTTTTGTGAAACTCTTGCTCATGGTCCCCAAGGCAACAAGTTTCTCGTCAGTAGATATTCTTTTCGACATTTTAATAAAACAAAAAATCATGTAAACAACATGTTTACGGATGAAAAGGTACGAAAAAAAATATCGCTGACCAAGACCATTAACATAGTTTAATAAAAAAGTTCCTTCTATCCATTTTAGAAGGAACCTTTATATAATATACTGAAAACAAGCACGTTAAATTTGGGATGTGTTATGTTCCGCCGTATGCGCAGGCGGGAACTCTTCCTTGTTGTGGTCATTAAGAATGGGGGCCATATCATCATGCTTTAAACTTCAACACAACGGCACTATTGGCCTGCACATTGACTGCGACGGCCTCATCACGCCTCAGCGACAGTTTCTGCTTCTCACCGGAAAGCAGATCCGTAGCCTGTACATTCTTCTCCTTCATGTCCAGGAAATCGAAGGCATGACCGGGAATCGTAATACTGACCGTCTGATTGGCCTCAGCAAAGTTTGCCACCACTAATAATACCTCTGCCCCTTCCTTACGGATAAAGGCATATTCATGGTTGTACCGGCCATTGACATACATCAGATCGAAAGAGGCCCCTTGAAGGACAGCCTTCTCTGTGGTGGCAATGCTGATCACCTTGTCATAGACGGCTTTCAGACGCTTTTCCTGAGCAGTCAGTTTCTTCCCGACAGCACGAACGATAGTGTCCACACTCCAATAGTCGAAAATCGTGGTTCGCCCGTCATTGCCGCTGAAGCCCTCCTTGTCCATACCCCGCTCACCATACTCCTGTCCGAAGTAAATCATCAGCGGATTCTGCTGCAGAAGCGCCGACACCACAAGTGCAGGCACACCCTTCCGGGCATCGCCCGCAAAGAAACTGCTGGCAATGCGCTGCTCATCGTGGTTCTCAAGGAAATAAAGCATGTGGGCGCGGATATCGTCAGTAGCCTGCCAGGCTCCGGTGATGGCGTGGGTGCTCTGATGGCCCCGCATCACCTCGCGCAGGGTGTCATACATGCCCACCTTGTCGTAGAGATAGTCGAAACCCGCAGCCAGATAGTTACGATACTCGGCAGGATTGTACACCTCGCCGATGAAGATGATCTGAGGATAGGCGAACTTCACCTTGTCAGTAGCCCATTGCCAGAAGGCAGCAGGCACCATCTCCGCCATATCGCAGCGGAAGCCGTCGACACCCTTCCTTGCCCAGAAGAGCAGAATGTCGGTCATCTTGCTCCAGGTATTGGGAATGGGGTTGAAATGACCCACACGACCAGCATAGTAGTCGACGCCATAATTCAGCTTCACCGTCTCATACCAGTCGTTGATGCCAGGCGCGTTGTGGAAACAGTCATTGCCCGTAGCCTTGGCAGGTTCCTCGGTATAGGGATCGTCCTCACCATGATAGAGGTCGAAGTAAGGTGCAAAGCGCTGTCCCGGACAATAATAAAAGTTGTTCTGCGGGTCAAAGCCCATCTGCGGATTGTCTTCCTCGCCCAGATTCTTCACCTCCTCCGGCTTACAGATGCTATGATACTGACGGGCCACATGATTCGGCACGAAATCGATGATGACCTTCATGCCAGCCTGGTGGGTGCGCTCAATCAGCTGTTCAAACTCCTCCATGCGCTTGTCGACATCCGTAGCCAGGTCGGGATCTACGTCATAATAGTCTGTGATGGCATAGGGAGAACCTGCCTGACCCTTGACGATGGCAGGATGATTCTTAGGGATACCATAGGCCGTATAGTCCGTCTGCGTGGCATGGCGGATGATGCCGGTATACCAGATATGGCTCACGCCCATGTCCCTGATGTGCTTCAGGGCTGTGGGCGTGAAGTCATTCATCTTTCCGCAGCCGTTCTCCTGCAGCGTTCCACCTTCTTTGCGGGTGGTATTGAGATTGCCGTAGAGACGGGTGAAAATCTGATAGATTATGATCTTAGCCGATGCCATGGGCAGCAACCTCGTTATTGATCTTGGCAATCATACCTTGCAGAGCCTTACCTGGGCCGCACTCCGTAAAGTCGTCGGCACCATCGGCAATCATGTTCTCCACGCTCTGAGCCCAACGCACGCTGCTCGTCAACTGAGCAATCAGGTTGGCTTTGATCTCAGCGGGATCCGTGTGAGGCTTACCGTCCACATTCTGATAGACAGGACACTTTGGAGCCTTGATCTCCGTCTGCTCAATAGCGGCCTGAAGCTCATCCTTGGCAGGCTGCATCAGCGGAGAATGGAATGCGCCACCCACCTTCAGGGGCAGGGCACGCTTGGCACCGGCGGCCTTCAACTGCTCGCAAGCCTCGTTGATAGCCTCGATATTACCGGAGATGACCAGCTGACCAGGGCAGTTATAATTGGCAGGCACCACAACACCCTTGCCCTGCTTGCTCACCTCTTCACAGATCTCCTCGATTTTCTCGAAAGGCAGGGCGATGATGGCAGCCATCGTTGAGGGCTGGGCCTCACAGGCCTTCTGCATGGCCATCGCACGGGCATAGACCAGCTTCAGACCATCCTCGAAACTCAGGGCACCAGCAGCCGTCAGGGCAGAGAACTCACCCAGGGAATGACCGGCAACCATCTTCGGTTCAAAGGCATCACCCATACAGAGGGCGGAAATCACACTATGCAGGAAGACGGCTGGCTGAGTCACCTTGGTTTGCTTCAGCTCCTCGTCGGTACCCTCAAACATGATATCGGTGATACGGTAGCCAAGAATATCATTGGCCTTCTCAAAAAGTTCCTTTGCAAGCGGGTTGTTTTCATACAGATCCTTACCCATTCCAACAAACTGTGCTCCCTGTCCGGGAAAAACAAATGCTTTCATTTCTTTAACTATAAACTATAAACTTTAGACTATAAACTCTGTATTTTCTTCTTTCGAGATGCAAAGGTACTTATTTTTTTAGACAAAAGAACAAAAGAAACAAAAAAAAACATGTACTTATGTACTTATATCTAAAAAAATATGTAATTTTGCACATGAGAAAGAGTCGAGACTGAAGAAATGAAGTTAATTGTAATGACAAGACCCACGTTTTTCGTGGAGGAAGACAAGATTCTTACCAACCTTTTCGAGGAGGGGATGGACAATCTGCACTTGCACAAGCCAGGCTCCTCACCGATGTACTCCGAACGGTTGCTGACCCTCCTGGGTGAAGACATTGCCGCCAAGACAACCGTCCACAACCATTTCTATCTGAAAGAAGAATACCGACTGCGCGGCATTCACATCGACGATGCCTATACCGAGCCCCCTAAAGGCTATAAGGGCAATATCAGTCGCACCTGCCATGCCGTGTCGGAACTCAAGGATGCCAAGAAGCAGAGCAACTACGTGTTCCTGCACCCCATCTTCGACAGCCAGACCATCAAGGAGGAGAAGTCGGGCTTCACGATGGAAGAGCTGCAGGAAGCCTCACGTCAGGGACTCATCGACAAGAAAGTGTATGCCCTCGGCGGCATGAACCTTGGCAACATCAAGGTGGCCCGCGAACTGGGATTCGGCGGCGTGGTCATCTGCGGCGACCTCTGGAACCGCTTCGACATCCACAACGAGCTCGACTATAAGGAGCTGCTCCTCCATTTCGAACGATTAAAGAAAGCTGTAGACTAATAAAACATATAATCAGAAAAATGATCAATACAAACTCTTACATGGTTTTTTCCGGTACCGCCACGAGGTACCTTGCAGAAAAGATCTGCCAAAGTCTGGGCTGCCCTCTGGGACAACTGCAAATCACCAAGTTCTCTGATGGCGAGTTTGCCGTCAGCTATGAGGAAAGCATCCGTGGCCGCGACATCTTCCTGGTACAGAGCACCTTCCCCAACAGCGACAACCTGATGGAGCTGCTACTGATGATCGATGCCGCCAAGAGAGCCTCTGCCCGTACCATCAATGCCGTCATCCCCTACTTCGGCTGGGCCCGTCAGGACCGCAAGGACAAACCGCGTGTCAGCATTGGTGCCAAACTGGTGGCCGACCTGCTCAGCGTGGCGGGTGTGAACCGTGTGATTACGATGGACCTGCACGCCGACCAGATTCAGGGCTTCTTCAATGTGCCTGTCGACCATCTCTATGGTTCCAGCGTCATCCTGCCCTATCTGCAGAGCCTGAAGCTCGACGACCTGGTGATAGCCTCACCCGACGTGGGCGGTTCCAAGCGTGCCAACACCTATGCCAAGTATCTGGGCTGTCAGCTCGTGCTCTGCAACAAGACCCGCGCACGTGCAAATGTGGTGGAGTCGATGCAGATCATCGGAGAGGTGGAAGGCAAAAACGTGGTCATTGTCGATGATATGGTCGACACAGCCGGAACCATCACCAAGGCTGCCGACCTGATGAAGATGAATGGCGCCAAGACCGTCCGCGCCTGCGCCAGCCATTGTGTGATGAGCGGCCCTGCCAGCGAGCGCGTGCAGGATTCAGCCCTTGAGGAGATTGTCTTTACCGACTCCATCCCCTATACC
The DNA here is from genome assembly GCA_017556145.1 of Prevotella sp. GTDB lineage: Bacteria > Bacteroidota > Bacteroidia > Bacteroidales > Bacteroidaceae > Prevotella. The sequence continues at coordinate 16,619 of JAFZCU010000103.1, forward strand.
AACCGCTGTGCCAAGGTCAAGCAGCTCTCTGTGGCCGACACCTTTGCAGAAGCCATCCGTCGTGTCATTAACAATATGAGTATCAGTGACCTATACCTCATCTAAATTCATAGTACTGGCAGCCCTGAGCCTCTTCATCACGGGCTGCCAGTTTTCTTCCAAGCAGCGTCAGATGCGCGAGTGGCAGGCGTTGAACGATACCATCCGGGAGTGTAGCCAGAAGATCCAGAACATCGTCAACGTCATCCACCAGAGCCCCTATACCAGCGAAGAGACACAAAAGAACCTGCTCCACGATTTAGACAG
>JAFZCU010000104.1 GCA_017556145.1 Prevotella sp.
CTTAACCTTACCTGTACCGGTGAATGAGAATCTCTTCTTGGCACCGGAATTTGTCTTTACTTTTGGCATTGTTTTTAAAAAATTTAATTGTTATTAATTAAAGCGGTGGCAACGCATATACCGGGCGCAGCGCACCTTATTTCTTCATTGAACATTGACCATTGAAGATTACTCTTCTGTCTCGGTCAGTTTCTTCAGCGCATCGGCGCTGATCTTCGCATTGGCAAGCAAACCACCATTGGCAGGCGTCTCAACTTCCACCTCAGGAGCCTGAACGGACTTTCTCACTTCTTTTGCCTCTGCGGCTGCCGTAGCAGAGCCCTGAAGCCTTTCACGGTCACGGGCCTGCTGGCTCTTCTTCTTCTCGCCGGCCTTCTTCGGAGCAAGGTAGATGAACATCTTCTTACCTTCGAGCGACGGCATCGACTCCACCTTACCTACCTCCTCCAAATCATTGGCGAAACGCAGCAACAGCACCTCGCCCTGCTCCTTGAACAGGATGGAGCGTCCGCGGAAGAACACATAGGCACGAACCTTATTGCCTTCCTCAAGAAACTCCTTGGCATGCTTCAGCTTGAACTGATAGTCATGCTCATCGGTCTGAGGACCGAAACGGATTTCCTTCACCTCCACCTTTACCTGCTTGGCCTTCATTTCCTTCTGGCGCTTCTTCTGCTGGTAGAGGAACTTGGAGTAATCGATGAGACGACAGACTGGGGGGTTGGCATTGGGGGAAATCTCTACAAGATCAACACCCTCGTCATGGGCCATATTCAATGCTTCGCGGATAGGAACAACGGTGCTGCCATTGTCACCGACGATGCGGACTTCACGTACTCGGATCTGCTCGTTGATCCGGTACTGATTCTTCAGTTTGTCATTCTTCATCAACTATTTTTTAGAAATCGGCTGCAAAATTACTAATTTTTGTTTAGAGTTTATTGTTTATAGTTTATAGATGATTACTCTTTTAAGAATATTTAACTACTCGCCAATCGTATCAACTATAAACTATAAACTTTAAACTATAAACTCTTCATTATCAGAAGTCCTTCGTCATTTCAGCGACGCGAGCGTTGACTTCGTCGATGAATTCCTGGATGGTCTTCACACTCTGCTCACCACCACCCTGCGGACGAACAGCCACCGTACCTTCGGCAGCTTCCTTCTCGCCGACAATCACCATATAGGGGATGCGCTTCAGCTCGTTGTCGCGAATCTTACGGCCCAGCTTCTCGTTACGCAGGTCGATGGTAGCACGCACGCCACCCATGTCGAACTTCCTGGCAACCTCCTGAGCATAGTCGTTGTACTTCTCGGAAAGCGGCAGGATAGCCACCTGATCGGGCGTGAGCCAGAGGGGGAAGTGCCCGCTGGTGTGCTCAATGAGCACAGCGCAGAAACGCTCGAGAGAGCCGAAGGGTGCACGGTGGATCATCACAGGCGTCTTCTTAGTGTTGTCCTCGTCGGTATACTCCAGTTGGAAGCGCTTAGGCAGGTTGTAGTCTACCTGAATCGTACCCAGCTGCCAGCGACGGCCGATGGCATCCTTGATCATGAAGTCGAGCTTCGGCCCATAGAAAGCAGCCTCGCCGTATTCCACCTTTGCAGGCAGACCCTTCTCCTGACAAGCCTCGACGATGGCCTTCTCGGCCAATGCCCAGTCCTCGTCAGTTCCCACATACTTTTCGTGGTCGTTAGGATCACGCAGCGAAATCTGTGCCTCGAAATTGAATCCGAAGGCGGTGAGCACGATGCCAATGATATCCATCACATTGAGGAACTCCTGCTTCACCTGGTCAGGACGACAGAACAGGTGGGCATCGTCCTGTGTGAACGAACGCACACGTGTCAGGCCATGCAACTCACCACTCTGCTCATAACGATACACCGTACCGAACTCAGCGATACGCAGGGGCAGGTCGCGATATGAACGGGGCTTCCAAGCGAAGATCTCGCAATGGTGAGGACAGTTCATGGGCTTCAGCATGTACTCCTCATCCTCCTCAGGCGTATGGATGGGCTGGAACGAATCCTTACCATAATGAGCATAGTGACCAGAGGTAACATAGAGATTCTTAGAACCAATATGCGGCGTAATAACCTCCTGATACCCAAAGCGCTTCTGAACTTTACGCAAGTGATCCTGCAGGCGCAGACGGAGCTCTGTTCCCTTGGGCAACCAGATGGGAAGACCTTTACCTACCTTGTCAGAGAACATAAACAATTCCATCTCCTTACCGATCTTACGATGGTCGCGCTTCTTGGCCTCCTCCAGCATCTCGAGATACTCGTCGAGCATCTTCTTCTTGGGGAAGGAGATGCCATAGAGACGCTGCATCTGCTCACGGGTGGCATCGCCACGCCAGAAGGCACCAGCGACAGAGGTCAGCTTCACAGCCTTGATCTCACCCGTATCCACGAGGTGCGGACCACGGCAAAGGTCGGTGAAATTACCCTGTGTATAGGTGGTGATGGAACCGTCTTCAAGATCCTGCTCAATGTGCTCGCACTTGTAGGTCTGACCGTCGGCAGCAAACTGCTTCAGGGCATCGGCCTTAGCCACCTCCTTGCGAACCACAGGCTCTTTCTTGCCAGCCAGTTCCTTCATCTTCTGTTCAATCTTCGGGAAGTCGCTCTCCTTGATGCTCTCGCCGTCCTTCAGCAAGACATCATAGAAGAAGCCATTCTCGACAGCAGGTCCGAAACCGAACTGTATGCCAGGATACAACTCCTGCAAGGCCTCGGCCAACAGATGGGCTGAGGTGTGCCAGAAGGTATGCTTACCCTGCTCGTCGTCAAACTTGTAGAGCTCGATGGTAGCGTCCTCGTTGATGGGACGGTTCAGCTCTACGGTCTCGCCGTTTACTCCACAGCTTACAACGCTGCGTGCGAGAGCCGGAGAGATGCTCTCTGCAATCTGGAAACCAGTCACGCCCTGCTCATACGAACGAACAGATCCGTCTGGGAAAGTAATGTTAATCATATCTACAATATATGTTTGAATTTGAAATTGCGTGCAAAGATACTACATTTTCGTGAATCCCACAAACTTTTGCGCAAAAGATTATTTCTCACGGTACTTCTTGATGATGCTATAGGCGTCATAGAGTCCCAATTCGCCCGCTTTCGAAAGGTCGGCGATACCTTCAGCCTTCTTCTCCGTATGCAAATAGACGATACCCCGGTTATAATAGGCCTCGGGGATATTGCCGTCCAGACCGATAGCCCGGCTGAAGTCGTCGATGGCCCGCTGATAGTCCTTCCGCTGGGCATACAGGCATCCCCGGTTATAATATAAATAGGGATTATGAGGTGCATACTTCAGGGCCTCGCACAAGTCGCTCAGCACATTAGCCGACTTGAGGTCGATATTGGTTCCCTGCGAGGCATTAAACTCATTCAGTTTGGCCTGACAAGCCGCCCGCTGCCAATAGGCCAGCACAGAGGCAGAATCCAAATGCTGGAGCGTGGAGAGGTCGTCGATGGCATTGTCGAAGTTCTGAATACCGCTGTAGGCCACGGCCCTGAGCATCAGCAACGGCCTTACACGTTCATCTCCTCTCGCATCAGCAATAGCCATCGTCACAGAGTCGATGAATGCAATATGACGCTGCATTCTATTTTCATCAATCATCGGTTGCGTGCAAGTGATCTGCAGGGGCCTCGTCTTGGACTGCTGATTGAAACCCTCGACCTCCTTGTCGTACGGGATATAGGAATGCATCTCATCCCTGACGGCATAGAACGACAAGGCAAACATCGGCTTCAGGCCTACATCCACCTTACGGTTCTGCACCTTTCCACGATAGTCGCTCTTATACTCGTGCTCCACCTCCTGCTCGTCGGCTACCACCAGCTGGTTATACTTGTCAGGATCGGTGTCGCTCTTCCTGCGCATCTGCCGTTTCGAGAGTCTCGGCTGCTTGCCATAGCGCTTGTCCATCTGCGCCTTGAGGATACGGAACTCGTCGAGTTCTGCCAGCTTGGTATTGCCTAAGCGACGATAGCAGGAAGCCCGATGCTCCAGGCCGAACCAGAAATTGGGGAATTCCTCGATCACCTTCGAATAGTCGCGGATAGCCCCCTTCAGATCACCTGTCTGTTCCAGCAACAAGGCACGGTTGAAGAGCGCCATCAGGTCATTCGGCTCCAGACGAAGCACAAAGTCGAAGTCCTCGATACCCCGGTTGTCATCACCCACCTGCGCACGCAGCAATCCACGGTTATAATGACCGAGGAAATTATTCGGATCAAGGTCGAGTGCGGTATCATAATCCGCCATCGCCCCTCGCAGATTGTTTTGATTATAACGTGCTAAAGCCCGATTGATATAGTTGCCAGCATGCTTAGGCAGCAGATGAATCGACTTGTCGAGGAACCCTTCTCCCTCCTTCCATTTCTGACGAGCCAGGCTGATAATAGCCCTTTCTGCCCAGATACCGCCATCGTAAGGATCGAGTTCCAAACTCTTATCGAGCGACTTCACAGCCCGTGTCGTATCTTTCTGCAACAGATAGATCTCCGCCTGCATGGAATAGGCCCTCGCATAGCGCGACCAGTGCTGAAGCATCGTATCGATCTCTGCCAAACCCCGCTCATAGTCTTTCTCCTGAATACGGCAGAGAATGCGGTTATGCCACAGGTTCTGACTCTCTGGGTCATAGCGCAGGGCCTTCGTATAATCCTCGATGGCTGCTGCGAATTTCTTCTGATTGATACGGCAGAGGCCACGCAACTCATAGAGTCCTACGACGTAGGGATTGCGCTCAATGGCTTCTGTGCAGTCGCTTTCCGCACCCCGATAGTCGTCCAGATAGAATTTCGCCACGCCTCTGAAATACCAAGGTTCGTAAAGATAGGGCTTGGCGGAAATCGCCTGGTTGAAATACTGGATAGAGAGCACATAGTCCTCATAATAAAGCGCTGAACGCCCTATCATCACCAGGCGATCGATATTATATTGGGCGAAAGAAGTGAGAAGTGAAAAGTGAAAAGTGAAAAGTAGTGGCAGAACCCTCTGCCACCACATTCGCTTTATATAAATCCGACCTTTCTTCATTTTTCACTCCTCACTTTTCACTTCTCACCTTCTAACCGGTTTCGTCCGGTAACCACAACGGTAGCGGCCCTTTACCAAAGCCGTCAGCTTGCTCTTTATCAACTGCTTACGAAGCGGTGAGATATGGTCGACAAACATCTTACCGTCCAGATGGTCGAACTCGTGCTGCATCACGCGGGCCAGATAACCCTCTATCCATTCGTCGTGATGCTGAAACGTCTCATCATCCCACTCCACACGGATACGCGTGGGACGCACCACCTTCTCGTGGATGGCAGGCAACGACAGACAGCCTTCCTCAGAGGAATCCGTCTTCGACTCGTCATATTCCACGATATGCGGATTGATATACACCTGACGGAAGCCCTTATACTCAGGCAGGTCGTCAGAAATCACATCCAGATCGATGACCGACAACCGGATGGCCTTGCCAATCTGAGGCGCTGCCAAGCCGATACCCTCCGACTCTGCCAACGTCTCCCACATATCGGCAATTAACTGCTTCAAGTCGGGATAGTCGGGGGTGATGTCCTCAGCCACCTTACGAAGCACGGGCTGTCCATATATATAAATAGGTAGGATCATTTACTATTTGACAATTTACTATTTGACAATTTACACTTTTCGACTGCGGAGATAGTCTTCAAGGATAATCGTAGCGCTGATCTCGTCGACAAGGGCTTTGTCCTGACGGGCCTTTTTCTTCAGTCCCCCGTCAATCATCGCCTGATGCGCCAGCACCGAGGTAAACCGCTCGTCGAAATACTCGATGGGCACCTCAGGAACCGCCTTGCGCCAACGATTCACGAACTGCTGCACACGTGCGAGATTCTCACTGGGCTGACCATTAGGCTGACGGGGTTCGCCAATCACGATGCGCTCCACAGCCTCCTTGGCCATATAGGTTTTCAGCCAGTCGAACAGTTCAGATGTAGAAACAGTCGCCAACCCTCCTGCTATCAACTGAAGAGGGTCGGTGACTGCTATACCGGTACGCTTCTTACCGTAGTCAATGGAAAGAATCCGCGCCAAAGTGCTTACTGGTTAGAAAGCAACCAGGCATCGGGATAGGTGGCACGCAACTGGTCACGGCTGCGGGCAGCATCTGCCTTATTGGCGAAGGTGGCAGCAACCACACGGTACATATTGCGATCCTCGTTCTTCACGATCTGAGCATCATAGCCAGCATCGCGGAGGCGCTGCTGCAGACCTTCTGCATTTGAAACCAAGCCGAAGGAGCCGACAACCACGCTGAATGCCTTCAGACCGTTACCGCTAACCATTGACACACGCTCCTGACGAACAGACACATTGTCGGCATTGTCCGTCACACGGGTAGCATTGGCAGGTCTTGTCTGCACGGGAGCCACAACAGCCGTAGAAGTTTCCACTGGCTGAGCAGTCTGCTGAGCGGTCTGAGTGTCATACTGCTTTGCCTTCTCGTAAGCCTTCTTGTAGGCACTTTCCTTTGTTCCACAACTTGTCATTCCCAGTGCGAGGCATAATCCTGCGCATAAAACGGTGTACTTTTTCATCTCTGTTTTTTATTAATGTTATACTTAAATTCAAATATTTGCTGCGAAATTACAAAAACTTGCGCAAATTGACCTAAAAAAACTGCATAAAGTTTGTTAAATAAAGCAATAAATAGCATTTTAACAAAAAATATGGGGGGAATTTATGCTTTTTTCAAAATTAATGCGTATATTTGCACATCCGAAACAACTGTTTAATTCAAATAATATTAAGTATGAAGAGTTTAGGTTATTTAAGCGCATTCCTCGGTGGAGCAATCGCCGGCGCTGCTCTGGGCATCCTTATGGCTCCGGAGAAAGGATCAGACACTCGCGTAAAGATTACTGATGCAGTAGAGGACTTCATGAAGAAGCACAACATCAAACTCAGCCGCAAGGAAGTAGTCGACTTGGTGGATGACATCGAAGATGCCACCGAGGACGAATAGGCTATAGTTTATTGTTGAAAGTTTATAGTTTATAGATGCTGTCGAGTGACAAAAACGTAGAGACGATTGCGCAACTCATTGAGGTGCTCAAGCATTATCTCGGACTTCAGACGGAATATCTGAAGCTGGACGTGATCGACAAAGTGGTTCGTCTGATGAAGGCGGCCACTTTGGCCCTCATTTTCATCCTCATCATTGTAGCAGTAGTGATGTATTTCTCATTCGCCCTCGCCTTCTGGCTCTCCAATTTCATGGGCATGACGAAGGCATTTCTGATTATAGGAACCATCCACCTGCTCATCTTCATCCTTTTCGTCATCTTCCGCAAGCCCTGGATCGAGAAGCCTCTCGTCCATTTCCTCGCTGGTCTCCTCCTCAGCAAGTAAATCATTTCTCTCACCTCTTACCTCTAATTATGCTTCCCGTTAAAAAGCACCCTGCCCAAGATTTCCGCACCCTTGAAGAGATCCGTCTCCGCAAGGATGAACTGATTAGCCAGATACAGGACGACAATACGAAGTTTACTTCACTATGGAATCAGACCTTCATCAAGCGAGAGGGCAATACCAAAAGCGACTATATTTCAGGATTGATTGCCAATAGCGTAACGGCCATCGACATCTTCCTCGTCGTACGGAAACTAATCAAGAATTACAAGGGTCTTTTCGGCAAGAATTCCAGAAGAAAAAGGTAAAAAAAACGGGTCCCCGCTGGGACCCAACCTTTGTTAACCTTAAATCTAATACTATGAAAAACACACTGCAAAGATACGATTATAATCGTTCCCTTCCAAGTTTTTACACAAAAAAGTCTCTGTATTTAACGTTTTTTAGCCAACAGAGCCCTTTTCCGGGCTGAATCCGCTAAAAAATCACCGTTTGTCCGTCATAAGCCATCTGGATATCGGATGGCAACTTCTGATTCACCACCTCATGACGTCCGATATCGTGACAAGAATGTATCAGATAAGTCTGCTTCGCCCCCACTCTTTTTGCGAATGCGACGGCATCATCCACCAGCTGATGCGCATGGTGGGGCTTGTCAAAGCGCAGCGCATTCACCACCAGCAGCTCTGTCCCCTCCAGATAGGGCATCTCACTCTCGTCCATCGTCTTCATATCTGTGATATAGGCCAACTTGCCGATGCGATAACCCAGGATGGGCAACTTACCGTGCATCACCACAAAAGGCACAATCTCGCAATCACCAATATGAAGAGGCTCGTGGGGCAGAATCTCGTGGAGGCCGATGGCTGGCACACCTGGATAGCGGTTCTCTGCAAAACAATAAGGCAACATCTGCAGCATCGACTGACAAGCCGAAGGATCGGCATACACATTAATCTCACCAAACTGACAATAGGGCCGGATATCGTCCATACCCCCCATGTGGTCATAATGGGCGTGGGTAATCAAGATGCCGTCAATCCTACGGAAGGGCTGTGGCAGAATCTGCTGGCGGAAGTCGGGGCCGCAATCGATGAGCAGACGCGTCTGTTCCGTCTCCACCAGCGCCGAGCAACGGGTACGCTTGTCCTTAGGATCTGTACTCTGACAGACCTCACATTGGCATCCGATTACCGGCACGCCGCACGATGTCCCCGTTCCTAAGAATGTCAGCCTCATCTTACTCCTTCTCTCCTTACTCCTTCTCTCCTCAAACGATATTCACCTCCGGATGGATGTCAATCCCAAACTTGGCTTTAACATCAGCCTGTATCGCCTCGCAAAGCGTCACGATCTCCGCACCTGTCGCCTCGCCGAGATTCACGAGCACCAGCGCCTGCTTGTCGTGCACCCCAGCACGCCCTAAATGCTTTCCCTTCCAACCACACTGGTCAATCATCCAGCCAGCGGGTATCTTAATATGATGTTCGTCCACCTCATAGTGAGGCATCCTCTCATACTGCTTTGCCAACTGCTCGTATGTTTGGCGGCTCACAATGGGGTTCATGAAGAAACTGCCAGCATTGCCCATCACCTTCGGATCAGGCAACTTAGCATTCCTGATTTCAATAATCGTTTCACGTAGTTGTAAGGCGGTAGGCTCAGTAATGCCCTTCTGCTCCAGTTCCATGCGGATATTACCATAATCGAGATGAGGCTTGAATTCGGTCGCAAGACGATACGTGACGTGGGTAATCAGATACTTATTCTTCCAGTCCTGCTTAAACCGACTCTGACGATAGGCGTATTGGCAGTCCTCAGCCGGAATCCCGACCACCCGTCCTGTTGCAATCTCAACAGCCTCGATGATCTCGATAAAGTCCTTTGCCTCGACACCATAGGCCCCGATATTCTGCACGGCCGACGCGCCGACATCGCCAGGTATCAGCGAAAGGTTCTCCAAGCCATAGAGGCCGGCTTTCAGCGAAGCTTCGACAATCTCGTCAAACACCTCACCGCTACCGCATACCATGCTGTCTCCTGTCTCCTGTCTCCTGTCTCCTGACTCCTCAAAATAATATCCCAAGATGTCTGAACGCACCACGATACCCTCATAGTCCTTCGTCAACAACAGATTACTGCCGCCACCTATTATTATAAATGGTGTAGCCGCTTCACGCAGAATCTTTGCAACCGCCAGCGCCTCGTCGACACTCTCATACTCCAAAAACCGGCTGCACTTGGCCTCAATGCCAAATGTATTATGCTTTTTCAGATTATAGTCTTGGATATCTCTCACTTCTCTCCTTACTCCTTCTCTCCTTCCTCCTACGTCGTCATCTTCATCAGCAGCCAGCGCTCGCCCACCTTCCTGAAACGCAGTTCCAGTTCCAGTCCGTTGGAGATGCCACGCAGAATAAATATCTTATCGCTACCTACGGATTTCGGTTCGCCATAGATGATGTTATAGATGGTCTTCGACGGTAACTGTGGTGCAAAGGCCTCCCACGTATCAGGCGTTATCAACCCCTCCATCATATTGAAGTCATCGTCAGGGTCAGGACCCACGAATTTCACCATCGAATTAAGGCTCTTCACCTGGAAAGCCTTGTCGGACACGAACCGCTGATAAAAGGCAAGGAACGAGGCATTGAGATTATCCTCAATCTTCGTCTCCCTGATCTCGCGGAGCATCCACGCCCCACGAATCCGGTTGAACACATAGTCCTTCACCTGGTTCTTCTTCAAAAGGATACGCTCCACGATGGCCTGATTGATTGAGGTATCCTTCGCCAACTGCATCTGTTCGTCGTTGTCGAAGAGCAGCGTATAGTAACCCTGACGCATGAAGAAGCGCTCCATCTGCCACTTGTTTTTCTCGATCTGCTCGTCCTTGTCGGCCTTATGCACGGTCAGAGGGAAGATGATACGCGCCTTCTGCACCTTCTTGTTGGCAGCGAAATTAAAGAAGAAGTCATCGAAGAATTCGTCCATGGCTTTTGGCGTCGGGGTTTCCACGAGCAACTGCTCCAGAGTGTCCAAAGGCACGGAGTCGACACTATCGGCAACGGAGTCTGTCAACGGCTCTTCCCCCCGCTGCATCTGCTTGCCCGTACAGGAAAACATCAACAGCAAACCTGCGAAAAACGCACCAAAAACCTTTCTCATCTACACAATGTAGTAATCGTCTTTCTTGGATTCTCTCAAATTTGCCGCAAAATTACAAAATATTTTAGACAAAAGAACAAAAGAAACAAAAAATTTATGTTCTTATGTACTTATGTCTAAAAAAATCACTACCTTTGCACGCAAATTTGCAAATTTATCACAGATATGATATTAGATAAGATAGACGAACTCCTGAAAGAAGTGCAGGAATTAAGCGCCAAGAACGCCGACGAAGTGGAGCAGCTCAGGCTGAAATATCTGAGTAAGAAGGGCGAGATTACCGCCCTGATGAACGACTTCCGCAACGTTGCCGCCGACCAGAAGAAGACCGTCGGCATGAAGATCAACGAACTGAAGACACTCGCCACCGAGCGTATCAACCAGCTGCGTGAGGCTTGTGAGACGCAGGAAAGTGGCGACGAAGCCATCGACCTGACGCGCACACCCTACCCTATCCAGCTTGGCACGCGCCATCCGCTGACCATTGTCACCAACGAGATCATCGACATCTTCTCGCGCATGGGCTTTGTACTGGCCGATGGTCCCGAGGTTGAAGATGACCTCCACGTGTTCACCAAGATGAACTTTGCCGCCGACCACCCCGCACGCGACATGCAGGACACCTTCTTTGTCAGCCAGCATCCCGATGAGGTCACGAAGAATATTCTTCTCCGCTCACATACCTCTTCCGTGCAGGCCCGCGTCATGGAGCGCATGCACGACGAAAACGGCAAACTCACGGCACCCATCCGCGTCATCTGTCCAGGTCGCGTCTATCGCAACGAGGCTATCACCGCACGCGCACATTGCTTCTTCCATCAGGTAGAAGGCTTATATATCGACAAGAACGTTTCGTTCACCGACCTCAAGCAGGTGCTGCTCTCGTTCGCCAAGGAGATGTTCGGTGCCGACACCAAGATCCGTCTGCGCCCGTCTTATTTCCCATTCACGGAGCCCTCTGCAGAGATGGACATCTCATGTTTCATTTGTGGTGGTGAAGGATGCGGCTTCTGCAAGCACACCGGTTGGGTGGAGATTCTCGGCTGCGGCATGGTCGACCCCAACGTGCTTGAGCTCTGCGGTATAGACTCCAAAGAGTACACCGGCTACGCTTTCGGCATGGGTGTTGAGCGCATCACCAACCTGAAATACCGCGTTTCCGACCTCCGCATGTTCTCTGAGAACGACACCCGCTTCCTCGAAGAGTTCGAAGCAGCAAACTAAATAAATAAACAGCAGAAAGGTTTTATTAAGATCTACTCATAACTGAACGCCATGTAAGAATGCGGTTTCAGCGAAACAGCAAACTTCGTGGCGTTCTTTTTGTGCCATCCTACCCAATACTCTTCCAATTTACCTTCAATGGTCATGTTGTCCTCAAGATTCTTGATACGCCTGAATTTTTCTGGCTCACAAACCAGCTTGACTTCAACAGATTCATCGTTGAAGTTCTCAACAATCAGCGTGTGGTTATCGTATAAGAAGAGGCTTACTTTGGCAGGGCCATCGAGATAAAAGTCCAAGTCCTGGCTCATCACCCGACGAATCTCCGTCAGAGCCGCTGCGGGATAGTCATAGAGCTGTCCCATATCATCGGGGATTGTCAACACATAAAGATACGCATCCGTGTATTTGGCCTTGTGGAGGATAGGGAAACCGGAAACGCCACCTGTCAACGGACGTCCTGCACTAATTACTTCCCAGCTGTCGTTCGTCTGATAACGCACCTGAGGAATCAGGATGTCACGACTGCTTTGACCATATCTGCCAAAATCGTTCACCATTGCCTTCAAGTCTGAACAACGCAGTTCGCACACCTCAGCGATTATCTCTGGAATCGCCTTCAGCAGTCCGCTGGTGATGATGACATCTCTCCCGCTCTTCAATTGCCCTTTCATTTTCTCCATAATATCCATATCGCCTGCAGCCTGTTCCGTCAGCAATATGATTCTCTGGTCGTTGGCAAAGGTTGAATACATATCCATTGGCAGACCAATCATCCCCAAATAGTTTTGCAGGAAATCCTCACCAAGGGCATGGAAGAGCTTATACGATTTGATGCCAATGGGATTTCCCAACTTACCTACTAAAATATCCGCCTTACGCAGGGTGATATCAGCGATGCGGGCCATCGTGGTAGGTGTTACTGTTTTACCATCTCGTACGAATGGTGCCCTCATCTCATCATAGTTCCAACTGGTGCCTGTACCTTGCCAAGGTGCACGAAGTTCGTCGCGAAGAGCGACATCAAGCAATTGATGATAGGCAAAGAGCATCACGTCGCGTGCTTTAGCAATAGCCGTCAGATGGAGCTGCTCGGCATAGCGGTCCATACTCATCTGGATACCGCCGGCATCCACCCAGCCGCCTCCGTTATAACCAGGACGCAGATTCTCAAAATAGCGAATAATATTGTAACTCAGATAGTTCTGCAGATGCTGGGCACTGGCAGGATCTCTTGTCTCTGTGCCCGTCCAGATACCATCGAAGAGCTTTGGTCCATCCTCCAAGTTAAAGCCAAGTCCCTGAAAATGATCATACCAATTGGGGTATTTTATGATGACCTTCACTTTGGGATTCACGGCTTTCGCAGGTCCTATCACAAGGTTCTTAGCTGCATCGTTCATCAGCTGCAGACGATATTCCGTCCAGGTCATATTGCCTTTGGCGGCTACCTCCACAAGACTTTTGCAACTAGTGAAGAAGAAGTCGTCAAGTAAGAACTCATCAAAATGACGAGCAGTCGTCTCGGCTATTTTCTGAACCATCTTCCGATGCTCAGGGTCAGAGTAGCAGAAGGTTTCAAACTCATTACTCTCGTTGATAGTATAGGTGATGCCACCAGCCACTTCAAGGCCCTGTTTCAGAAAAAACTTTTTTGCTTTCTCAATCGTTGCATCATCTACAATCAACAAGTCGCGATGTGTCTCTAAATAGATCTTGTCAACATCCAACTGACTAGAAATGGCAGACCATGAAGACTCAAGCCACTGCGTATCCTTCATTTTCTGCACCTCAGCGGCACGTACATAGACAGAGACCTTGAAATGATTGTGTTTGGCCACTACGTATGACGGCAGCATCAAACAAGCCATCAAACAGAGCCCAATTCTGAATAAATAGTTTTTAGTCATTTTGTCTTTATGTTTAATCATTTATTATCATTACATTTCTTCAAAGCTGCTCGGACTCGGCAGGGGGATTATTCATAATCGTCGATGACAGCGTTGATGAAGTCCATCATAGGCTTGGCGACGCGGAACATGGGGACAATCTCGTCAAGCCAACGGTCACCCTGGTAGAAATCATCAGGCACCTGATGCCAGCAGCAGTAGTCCTTCTGTCGCAGGTAGTCGAGATATTCCCAGTCGCGAGGAAAACCGGAGGGGCAGGTCTTCAACCGTTCGAGTCCGAAACCTTGCGGCTGATTCCAACTCGACACATCGGTGGGTGCAGGAAAACTGCTGGCGACGGGACTGCCAAAAAAACGAAGGAAATCCGGACTACGGACACAACGGAGCCATTCATCGGTATTCGCCATAATCTCGTTGCGACATGAAGTGAGGATGTTGGTGGGGAGCCAATAGTTGCCGCATGCCACCATACAATGATCAGGCTCCAAATGAAGGTAATAACCGCCGTGCAGAGCCTTCTTGCCGTGAGCTGCGATATAAGCACCAAGGTGGTTCTTGTAGGGCGATTTGTCATTGGAGAAACGGGTGTCACGATAGAAGCGGTAGGTACAGTCCTTCACCGTCAAGTGGGCAATCGACTCATCAAACGAAGCGATGCGCAAGATGGCCTGTTGCACCCCCTGTTCGAAATCAGCTCGAATTGCGTCATACTCCTGCTTATGTTCGATAAACCAAGGGCGGTTGTTATTTGCCGTCAACTGGCGCAGGAACTTCAAAATTCGTTTAGCATCCATAGGTATCAGAGTTTATTTTCGTACCTCGCGGGCTCGGAGGATGCGGACGTCATCAATGGGACGATCGTAGTCGTCGGTCTGAACCTGCTGGATGCGGTCGACGACATCGAGACCCTCAGTTACTTCGCCAAACACGGTGTACTGGCCGTCAAGGTGAGGCACACCTCCCACCTTGCGATAGAGGTCTAATAGTTCGGGCGTCATAGTGACACGATGCTCGGTCTGTGCCTCCACCTTATCGCCAATCTGGTAGAGTTGTTGCGTGGCGTAGGTCCTACCCCAGACGATGTAGAACTGACAACCACTTGAACGGCGTTCCGGATTAACACTATCACCCTCGCGCGCCATCGCCAAGGCACCACGCTGATGAGGATGCAGCAGATGGTCCTCGCTATCGAAGAACTCAGCCTCGACTGTATAGTCAGTACTCCCCTCACCTAACGTGGCACCCGGCTCTGCCTTTTTGCTGTCGGGATCGCCACCCTGAATCATGAAGTTCTTGATGACACGGTGGAAAAGCAACGAGTCGTAGAACTCCTCGTTGACGAGTTTCAGGAAGTTGTCGCGATGCTTGGGGGTGTCGTCATAGAGTGTCAGCAGGATATTGCCTGCAGTAGTCTCGAGCATCACCTGACGGCTTTGGGCCATCGTGGGAAGAACGGCAATTAACAGGATTGCCAGTAAAGATAGTCTTAAATGTTTCATTTTTCCTTAGCAGTTACAACAGTAACGATATAGGCACTCAGCAGGACAAGAATACCGGCCACGGGCTTGTCCCATGTGAGTACGTCCTGTCCAATCCAGATGGCCACAAACGAGGCGATGACGGGCTGGAGATTGGTATAGATAGAGACCGTAGTGGCCTGCAGATATTTCATGGCAAAGGGGATGAGGAAAAAGCCGAGGGCGGTAGCGCAGACGACGATGAAGGCCATCTCGAGCACGCCGTCCCAACCCCAAGCCGAAGTATAGAGGGCATTCACAGGAAGTTCAGGAATGGCGATGGGCACGGTGACGATGGCAGAGATGAGGAACACGTACTTCATCTGCGTGACAGGCGAATACTTTGATGCCACATTGCGCGTAATAATCAGATAAATGGCCCATGTGAGCACACTAAGGATGGCGAGTGAAATACCTATTAAATCGTTCTTGCCGGAACCCAGCGACTGACTCATCAGCACCATCAGCACGGCTCCTGCAATACCCAATAAAACACCCAGCGACTTCATCGGTGTGATCTTCTCACCGATGGTCAGAGCTGCACAGAGCATCACGGCCACAGGCGTCAACGTGGCTATCAGCGAGAAATACACCGGACTGGTGTAGTCGAGGGCCCAGGCAGTCAGCGTCTGTGAGATGACAAAGCCCAGCAGGCCACCGAAGAGGATAGTGATGAGATCCTTGCGCTCGACCTTTTCCTTTGGTAAGAAAGCAGCAATGATCCAAAAGAGAATACAAGCGCCGAGGGAGCGTGAGGCCATATAACCCATGGGCGTCACCCACTCGTCGAGCAGAAGTTTGGTTACGGGAACACCAAGACCGAAGATGGTGTTGGCAAAGAAGATGGCGCTATGCGCCTGAAGTTTCTTATTCATTGTTATTATATAATTTGAGTCGATCTTTAAGCTTCATTTTCGCGTAGTGTCGCCATTCGGTGGCAGGGCCGTTCAGATAGTCGAGGTCGTGCATGCGGGCGTAGGCCTCCATCTCGAAAGGATTCAACAGATAGGCCGCATGTTTGGGAACTCGGTAGGGACGGTTCTTTCTGAGTCGCGACGAGAGCTCATAGAGAATCCCCACTGAGTTCTTCAGCCAGTACCATATATATAATAGGTAGAAGCGGATCCACGAATCGCCACACGACTGGGCCTGACGCAGGTGGATCATCTCATGGTTCTTGAGCGCACGATCAGCGGAGCCGTTGAAGCGGTCGGCGAGGGCCTGCGTAGGTGCGAGGATATGACCAAAGAAAGTCAGTCCCTCGTAGCCCTTGGGGAGCCAGAAGGTGTTGACCACAGCAGGCATGTCTACAATCTTACTGGGTCGAACGGCCCGCCACATGATGGGTATCACACGTAGCATCATCCACATAGCGGCAGCAAAGTTACAAAAAAAAGTAAAAAGGTAAAAAAGTAAAAAGGTAAAAGATGTTATTTCTCTTTTTTTTCGTAACTTTGTCGCCAAATATGCATACATATGGACGAGATACAGAGAATTGAGCAGCTGCGTAAAGAACTGCACGAGCATAACTACCGCTATTACGTGCTGAACCTGCCGACCATCGGTGACCAGGAATTCGACTTCCTGATGCACGAACTGCAGGACCTGGAAGCGAAGCACCCCGAAATGGCAGATCCCAACTCTCCGACACAGCGCGTAGGGAGCGACCTGAATGCTGAGTTCATGCAGGTAGCGCACAAATACCCGATGCTCTCTTTGGCCAACACCTACAACGAACAGGATGTGGCCGACTGGTACGAGAGTGTGAGGAAGGGCCTGGCCGGCGAGAATTTCGAGGTGTGCTGCGAAATGAAATACGACGGACTCTCGATCTCGTTAACATACGTAGATGGCAAGTTGACACAGGCCGTGACGCGCGGCGACGGTGTGCATGGCGATGACGTGACGGCAAATGTGAAAACGATACGGAGCATTCCGCTGGTGCTGAAGCAAAGGAGTCAGGAGTCAGGAGTCAGGAGACAGGAGAATACTCATGCTGCAGAAATTTCCCAAGAAGGAGATCTCTTTGCCGCTGACTCTGCCCTCGAAGGTAATCTACAGACTCCTGACTCCCGACTCCTGACTCCTTATCCTCACGAATTCGAGATTCGTGGGGAAATATTGATGCCCTGGGCCGTGTTTGAGCGGCTGAACAAGGAGCGCGAGGAAGCTGAGGAACCGTTGTTTGCTAACCCGAGAAATGCTGCAAGTGGCACATTGAAAAGTCAGAAGTCAAGTCTCGTAGCCTCGCGCCAACTGGATGCCTACCTCTACTATCTCTTAGGCGAGGAACTACCAGCGGATGGACACTTCGAAAACCTCGAGGTGGCCCGCTCGTGGGGCTTCAAGATTTCGGAGGGCATGAAGAAGGTGAAGACCCTGCAGGAGATCTACGACTTCATCTACCACTGGGACAATGCACGTAAAAGCCTTCCTGTAGCCACCGACGGTATCGTACTGAAAGTAAACTCCTTACGTCAGCAGCGCGCACTTGGCTTTACAGCGAAGAGTCCACGTTGGGCCATCGCTTATAAATTCAAGGCGGAGCGCGTGTGCACCCGATTGAACGAAGTGACCTATCAGGTGGGGCGTACAGGTGCCATCACCCCTGTGGCCAATATGGACCCCGTGCAGCTGGCGGGTACCACCGTGAAACGCGCCACACTTAACAATGAGGATTTTATCAAGAGCTTCGACCTGCATATCGGCGACTATGTGTATGTGGAGAAGGGCGGTGAGATCATCCCGAAGATTGTGGGTGTCGACATCGATCAGCGCCCCATCATCGCACAGCCCGTTGAGTTTATCAAACGCTGTCCGGAATGCGGTACCCCACTCGTGCGCTACGAGGGTGAGGCCGCATGGTACTGTCCCAACGATACGGGCTGTCCGCCACAAATCAAGGGACGCATCGAGCACTTCATCGCCCGTAAGGCCATGAACATCGACTCGCTGGGTCCGGAGACCATCGACGACTACTTCCGTCAGGGACTGATCAAGAACGTGGCCGACCTCTACGAGATCGATGTGCAGCAAATCAATGGCGACGGCTCGCGCACGAAGTCGGCACAGCGGATTGTGAATGGCATCGCTGCCTCAAAGGAAGTGCCCTTTGAACGGGTGGTCTTCGCCCTTGGTATCCGCTTTGTTGGCGAGACATCGGCAAAGCTATTAGCAAGACATTTTAAGAATATCGATGCCCTGATGAATGCCGGATTGGAGGAGTTGCAGGAGATCGAGGGTATCGGTGAGGGGATGGCTAAGAGCATCATCACCTATTTCCACGATGCCCAAAATCGCGAGATTATCGAGCGTCTGCGCGGCTACGGCCTGCAGATGGAACTATCTGAAGCGCAGACGGCTAACATATCTGACAAACTCGCAGGCCAGAGCATCGTGATCAGCGGGGTGTTCTCCCGCCACAGCCGTGATGAGTATAAGGCCATCATCGAGCAGAACGGCGGCAAAAACGTGGGGAGCATATCGAATAAGACCTCATTTATCCTCGCAGGTGAGAACATGGGACCTTCGAAACTGCAGAAGGCAGAAAAACTCGGCATCAAGATTATGTCAGAGGAAGAATTTCTTGAAATCATAAATAATTAAGAATGAGATATATAAGTCACACAGATCTCACAGATATGGCCTCCGGCCAAATAAAATGCAATTGTGGGATGACAGCACTATCGCCAAAGGCGATAAAAAAATCAGTGAGATCTGTGAGATCTGTGTGAAATAATAAATAAATCTGTGTGAATGAAACGGATATTTGCGATATTACTCACGATTCAATGTGTGCTCGCTGCGTTTGCGCAGTACACGACGAGCGACGATATTGTCTATAAGGGCGAACGAGACGAGCGCTGCATTGATTTGATGGGCGTGCCCCTCGAAGGTCCCGACTCCGTATTCTTACCTGCGCTTAAAAGCATTGGGTTGGAGCAGTTTACACCTGAGGATCCCGATCCTGGAGACTATTATTTCCATGGGGAATTTTACGGTATTAAGGCCAATTTCGTGGTGTCGACAGATGAGAAGACGCATCTGCTATCGACTGTGCTCGTCACCAGCGGCCCCTATCGCACCTTTGCTCTTTACGACCGCAACTACCGCTATTTCCTGTTAAAGTTGCAGCGGCACTTCGGCAACTTCGATGCCAAGGGCGACGGCTCGTTGCATCTCATGCTCGACAAGGGCTACGTGAAGATATCAAACACGCTGCACGAGGACAAGTCGCGAACCATTCATGTGTTCTACCTCAACACCACACCTTACTATAAAGACGCAATGTGTCAGGGGCTGAAAGGCAATGTACAGGAGGTAATCACCGAGAATCCCGTGTTTGAGGGACAGGTGGAGCACTTCGACCAGAACGGAAAGAATTCCACACTCGACATCATCGACCGCGAATACAACGCCACAGGCTATCTGGTAAAAGCCGCCATGCTCGAACCCTCGGGCCAGAAGAGCATTTTGAACTACGAATACGACGATGAGGGCAATCTGAGACGGCGAATATTGACAAACGTGACGGAGCAGGTGAGGTCAGTAAACGAATACACCTACAACGACGAAGGCGAAATCAAGACGCAGAGTCAGAAGGTGTTTGACAAGACCAATGAGTGTATCCTCTCCATCAATATGAAGAATGACTACACCGATCACGACGATGAAGGAAACTGGACGAAAAACGACCTTAAACTAATGTATTGGGAAAAGGGTCGACAAGCACAAAATATGAACGTGACCCAAACCCGCTCCATCAGTTATTGGGAAGACGAATGAAAGGCAAACAGATTCGTATCTATTATTTGGCGACAAAGACCACTCGACGGTTCTTTGCACGCCCCTCTTCAGTACTATTATCTGCAATCGGCGCATATTGTCCTTTGCCTACAGCCGTCAAACGACTACGGGAGATACCCAATTCCACAAGTTTGTCGACAATAGCTTTTGCACGCCTCTCGCTGAGTTTCTGGTTGGATTCAGGTGTACCTGTAGAGTCAGTATGCCCCTGAACCTCATAACGCAGTTGCGGATTCTGGACCATTAACGTTTTAATACGATTGATTTCAGTCATTGATTCCGGCTTTATATCCGACTTGTTTACATCAAAGGTGATGTCATAGGTCACAATAGTTTGATAGGAGTTGCTATTAACAGCTACTTTCTTGGTTTGGCAGGCAGTCAGTACGAATAATGCCGCACAAAATAATACAGAAACAAAAGATTTCATAAGCTTATTAATTATAGTTCACGCTGCAAAAGTACACAGAAAAAACGAGATTTCCATTAGGTTAGGATAGCAAAATATAGAAAAAAAACTAAAAAAACGTTAATTCAAACTTCATTTATCGATAACTTAGTCAAAAATATTGTACTTTTGACCTAAAATTATAAATAATTACCAAAATGGAATTAACTACAGGACTATTATTCGCTGACAGATACAAATTTATCAAACAACTCGGAAGAGGCGGTTTTGCAGAAGTTTGGTTGGCAGAAGACAATCTGACAGGTGTTCAGGTTGCGGTCAAAGTATATGCTCCTGGAACCGGTTTGGACGAGAATGGCATCAAAATATTCACACAGGAGTTCTCCGTTGTGTTCGACATGAACCATACCAATCTGCTCCGTCCTACGCACTACGACTGTTTTGAGCGCATGCCATATCTCATCATGCCATATATTAAGAATGGTTCAACCTTCAAGTATATCGCTGAAGGCCAGAGTATTCCCGAGGACGAATGCTGGAAAATGTTACATGATGTAGCATCAGGACTAGCCTATCTCCACGAGAAGTTGCCACCACTGATTCATCAGGATATCAAGCCCGACAATATCATGATCGACGACGAGGGCCGTTATCTGATTACTGACTTCGGTATCAGTGCCCGTGTGCGCAGTACTATCCGAGGCGCACAGGCTCAAGAGCAGAGTGGCGGCACACTGGCCTATATGGGTCCTGAGCGTTTTGGCCCAACACCCAAACCCATTATGGCGAGCGATGTATGGTCAATGGGTGCAATGATGTACGAACTGATGACTGGCACACCACCTTTTGGCAACCATGGTGGCATACTTCAGAAAAATGGAGCAGACATTCCCCTTATCGAGAATAACTACTCACAGGAACTGAAGGATATCATTTATGCCTGTTTGGCCAAAGAGACTTGGGACAGACCATCAGCCAAAAAAATTGAAGAACAGACCTACAATAAGTTGCATGGTATCATTACTCCCGTTGAAAAACCAGAGATAAAGCCAGCAGAGCCCGTTGTAAGTGAGCCCATTTTTGAGAGGCCTTTAGAAAAAACTATAGATAAGAAACCATTTGCGGAGAAGGCACCCGTTGCTGAACCAAAGCAACCAAAACAGTCAAAGCAGGCTAAGCCTGTAATGGCAAAAGGTCCCAAACCCATCACTCCGAAGAAAGGTATCAACAAGAATATCATTATCGGTGCTGTTGCTGCGCTGGTAGTTTTAATCGGTATCATTGCCATGTGCAGCGGTGGTGGAGAAAGCAAGGAAGCAGAACCCGCAATGATTGAAACTCCTCGCATTAACTACGATTCCATTGCACAGATCAAGATCCAAGAGGCAATGATGATCAAAGAGAATGCAGATACTACCATCCAGAATCATCCAGATGAATATACTGATGCATCTTTATATAATAAGGTGGAGGAATTTTATATGACTGCACTCAACATGTTGGGAACGTTGCCCTACCGCGATTCTCTTTCTAATAATGTTTCCAATTACGTCATTCAGCAACAAACCGACATCCAAACAGCCCTTTTGAACATATACAAGAATTTGGATGCCAGTGCAGAATACGTGCCAGAGTTCCGTACGAGAGCAGATTCCATCAAGCTATACATTCCCGATTTAATTAATAACGAAGACCAAAATAACGATGAAGAGAATCCTTAAAATATTGATGGTTATCCTTCTGATGACCCTGACAACAACGCACACCTATGCCCAAAGTGCCAGTGAGGCATACAATAAGGGAGTTGCCTTGATGAACAAAGGTGACTATCAGGGTGCCATCGCCAGTTTCAAAGCTTCGATGGCCATCAATAAGAGTGCAGCCAACGTCAAAAAATGTAATGCACAGATTACCAAGTGCAACCGATTGGCCAAGAAAAAGACCACTACATCGACCGAAGCACCTAAGAAAGCTCCGCAAAAGACGTTGAAAGTGGGGACTAATAGAATTGTTTTTGAGGCCAATGCTGAGGTGACAAAAGCCATCAGTATTGAGACCCAGCCGGAAAGTAACGATTGGATTGCCAACGTCGCATCGGAACATGAAAGCTGGTGTAAGTTGGCAAAATCGATGGACGGAAAGTTGCTTCAGATTACTTGTCTGCCTTCAAACAGCACTCTTGCAAGGTTCACGGGTATCACCGTTATTTATGATCAGGAGACCCAATTTATCCAACTCACCCAAAAGGGAAAGACACCTCAACTCAAGGCTCTTATTACCAACGTCAAGCTTAACAAGCGCAAGGGTGGTTCCAAGCAAGTGGCCATCAGTTGCAACAGCGACACGCTGTATTCAGATAATAAGAATTGGCAACTATACAAATACCCTGACTGGTGTGAAATCTATGTGACGAGCGGTAATGAACTGACTGTCAAAGCTGACAAACTGACTAAGGAAGATGCTGACTTCAAGGCAGGCCGTTCTGGCGACATCATTCTGAAAAGCCAGAATCAGGAGTGTGTTATTCACGTTGAGCAGAAATAAACTAACATTTTTAGTCAATAATAACAACTTAAAACAAAAAATCTATGAGATGTAACAATTGTGGATGGGACAATGCTCCAGGCAGCACTTCATGCGTGAAATGCGGCCATCCGTTACATGTTGAGAATGTTGGGTACAACGCCAACAATGATCCATATCAAGACGTGAAGGTACCGAACAACAACCATGGCGGCGAACCACAGCCACGTCCCACAATCATTAGTTCTCAGCCGGCAGAAGCGCCCGTTCCGAGACCCACAAGGGTTGCCCACGGACCTGTCCAGCAGGATCAGATGTTGAAGTCGACTGTTGTTCAAACACCAACGGGTTGTCCTCATTGCGGCTATCCCGTGATGGGTAGTTTCACCAGTTGTCCGAACTGCGGTGCAGAGATTGCCCCCAAGCCAACTACTATCCAGAACTCCGCTACGCCACTCTCTGCAGAGCCGGTTCCGGCTGCAGTTCCAGAAGCTGCTCCCGTTGTACCTCCCGTTACGGTTTCCGTAACGCCTGCAGTCAAGGCAGGTTTAGCAGATCTTGGTATCGACGAGCAGTTAAAATGTGACAAATGCGGTGCAGAGGTGTCAGTAGAATTCTCCTTCTGTCCGAAATGCGGTGAGCGCATCCACCTACCAACAATCCGTGCCATCCGTCACAAACCGACTCCCCCACCCGAGCCGCCCAAGCCCAAGTGTTATCTGACGCTGATTCCGGAAGAGGAAGAACAAACAGAACCCGTCAGAAAAGACTACGAGGGAGACTCCATTATTCTGACGAGAGAAAACACCGAAGCCAATAACCGTACGATTACCTCAAAGGAACAGGCAGAACTGATTTTTGAGGACGGGAAATGGTTTGTTTTGAACAAGAGCGAATTAGGTTCCACCTATCTTGAGGCAGGCAGAAAACTGGAGCTTCAGCAAGGCGACGTCATTGTAATGGGTGACAGAAGATTTAAATTCGAAGCAGAAGAACAAACTGACAACAAATAAGTTTACGTGAATACTTACCAAGTCGTTGACAGATGTGATTTCAGACCAGGAGACATTGTCGATAACAGATATACGGTCAGGAAATCCCTTGGAGAAGGGTCTTTTGGAGTAGTTTATCTCGTTGAAGACGGCAGAGGCGCAAAATATGCTCTGAAGCTCTTGAGACTGTGGGAAGTTCCAGCAGAAATCCGACAACCATTGATGGATCGGTTCGAGATGGAATTCAACACAGGACAGATTGATTGTGACAACTTGGTACGTTCACTGGCCTTCGGCATCGTTGGGGGTAATCCCTATATCGTGATGGAATTCTGTCCAGGCGGTGACCTTGAGCCTTTGCTTGGCAAACCCGATAACAATACGCCACGTATCTGCCGGGATATCCTCATCGGACTGAATGCCCTACACGACAGAGGAAAGGTACATCGGGACTTGAAACCAGAGAATGTGCTCTTTAAGCAGAATGGAAAAGCAGCCCTGACAGACTTCGGTATTTCAGGAGACCGCACCCATCGTATGACCCAGCGCAATATCTTCGGGAAGCCCAATCAGATATTCGGTACCTATGCCTATATGCCCCCTGAGCAGGCTATGAGAGCAAGAGGAGGAGCCACTGTACTACCAACCACCGACATCTTCTCTTTCGGTGTGCTGGTTTTCCAGTTGCTCACAAACCAATTGCCTTTCGGCTCCTTAGAGACGCATAATGATCTAGCAGAGTATCAGAAACGTGGAAAAGAAGGTATATGGAATCGCGACATCCTCAGATATATCGACAACGGCCAGCAATGGACGCGACTAATAGAAGGATGTCTGCACCCTGATTTCAAACAACGGCTCCAAACAGTTCACGATGTACTGCAACTTCTGCCACAATCGCAGGGAGGAGGCTATCAGCAGCCCATCAACATGGTTCAGTCGTATACGCCTCAACAACGTACATTGGGCTACTGTCTTCGAATCCTTCAAGGAGAGGAATATGGCAAGGTCTACAACTTGACAGAACTGGTTAACCAAGGCCGCAGGATATTGACGATCGGTCGGCATCAGGGCAACAGCATCTACATCAAGTCGGATTATAGTGACTACATGTCTCGCTTCCACTGCACATTAGAATTGGCCTCACCAAGCCAATGGGCTATTCGTGACGGTCAATGGCGCAAAGAGTACCGACAATGGGTAAACTCCAGCAATGGCACCTACGTCAACTCACAACCCGTTAATCAAAACGGCTTTTATCTCAAAACAGGAGATATCATTGCCATCGGCGATGTAACTCTAAGATTTGAAAATTACTAAACCCTTTAATTATAAATTTTTATGGAAACTCAAAATTACAAACGCACAGTGGCTGGTTCGGTAGGAGCCGGCGTTGGTGCAATCTTCAACGGTTCAGGACGTACTTTTTACATTCTTGAACACAAGACCAGTTCTAAGTATCATACTGCTGGTGAGTCACAAAAAATCATTATCGACCAGATTGAAATCGGTCGTGATGCCTCATGTCAGGTACGTTATGACGAGTCTTTTGACACAGTTAGCCGCAAGCATGCTGCTATCGTACGCGACGGTAACAACTGGCAACTGATCCATCTGTCTACCTCTAACCCCACGCTGGTGAACGGACGTCCCATTCAGGGGACCTATTATCTGCAATCGGGTGATGAGATTCAGTTATCTGTCAATGGTCCTCGCCTCGGCTTCATTCAGCCACAAGGCAAGCAGGGGCTCACTTCAAGCATCAAGCTCACAGAGCGTATGAACCTGTTCCGTCAACAGGCACTCCGTCCATATCGTCGTGCTATCTGGGCTTTGTCAGCTCTGCTGATTCTTGCCATTCTCGGATTCGGCGCATGGAACTATAAATTGAGCCTTGACAACAAGGAGTTACGTCAGGAGATGGCGATGTATCAGACCAAACTCGACTCTCTTTCAACTGTCAAGCAAAACCTGATGCAAGAAGAGCAACAGCTGACACAGGAATTAGCAACTGCTCCAGCAGCGAAACAGGAAGCAATCCGCCAGCGCATCGTTTATGTCAGAAGTCAGCTTACTAGCGTGGCCAATGAGGCTAGCCGTTATCAGCAACAGCTGGCACAAACTCGTCAGCGTGCCATCGACAGCGGTGCATTCGATGATGACAGCGACCTTGCTGCTAACAATTCGTCTGCAGGTATAACTCAAGGCGAAGGAGAGTCTTCTGCCACTGTTGAACGTCTTGGCAATGCAGATGATAATCACGGTGTATCAGGACCAAATGCCGTAGTTGCCGGTGAACGTGCTGCTTACGAAGGTGCTGAAAATGCAAATCCAACGGCTCACGGTGATGCCAGCGCCACTATCCGCGACTACTACGATCATATCTATACGCTGAAGATTCGTCGTATCACTTGTGAGCGTGACGGTCGTTCGTTCGATCCTGGCATCTCGCTGACAGATGTTGTCTGTGGTACTGCCTTCGTATTGAGCAACGGAACATTAGTCACTGCTCGTCAGAATATTCAGCCTTGGATTTTCTGGAGACAGCTGGGTGGTAGATGGCGTGAACTTATGGCTAATTACAAAGCAATGGGCTTCAATATTATCATCGAATATGATGCTTACAGCACCACGGGTACTGCTCACAAGCTTTCATTCAACAACCAAGACTTCTTAGTAGACGAAAGTGGTGACGTTACTGAGGTGATTGACGAGGTTTTGAAAGATGTCAGGGTTATCATCAAGGATAATGGCTTTAAGATTAGCTCGAGTGAGTTCCGTAACCGCAGAATTACAGTCATCACGCCCAGCTCACAGTGCTTCGCCATTCTGCGTGGCAAGGGCGGTGCTGGTATTCCTTATGATGCAGGCGCTTCACTCTCAAGCGACGGTGGTACAGAGGTTCAAGTTGCTGGTTTCAAGAACAATCCTGACATTCACAACCTGGCAGGCTACATCAGTTACTTCAAGTCAAGCACTTCTCGCGCTGACACCCGTAACGGAACCATTGTTCTTCAGGATGCCAACAAAAATGCCGGATATTTGGGATCTCCCGCCTTCTTCAAGGAGTCTGACGGCTCATACCGCGTCATTGGCGTGATGATTGGCCAACTCTTCGGTGAAGACCGTCTCGTTCCTATCGCAAGATGTAATAAATAAAATAAAAGTATGTCAGAAGTAAAATTCAAGTTAGCTGCAGGCACTAATGTCGGACTTATCCGTCAAAACAACGAGGATAACTTCGTTGTGTGTAGTGACCTCAGTACTTCTAATTGGCTAATCCCCCAGGCCGGCGACTATGCCGACCTGGGGCAGTATGGCGTTCTATTGGTGGTTGCCGATGGCATGGGTGGAGCCAATGCGGGCGAGGTGGCATCGGCTATTGTGGTAGAAACCATCCAGAATCAGTTCGTACCAGAACAATTGGAAGAGGCCGTTGCCACAGACAAATCCATCCAGGAGTTTATGAAGGAAGTAGTAAAGTCTGCCGACTTGAATATTCTTCACCACAGTCAGAATGACAGTAGTACTCAAGGCATGGGTACTACCGTCGTCATGGCTTGGATCTTAAGAGACAAAGCATACATCTGTTGGTGTGGAGACAGTCGCTGCTATGTCCTCAATAAGCGCAATGGTCTTATCCAACTAAGCAAAGATCACTCCTACGTCCAGGAACTCGTCGACAAAGGAGAATTGTCTGCTGAATTGATGCATGATCACCCGTTATCAAACGTCATCACCCGCTGCTTAGGCGATGTGGAAAACAGGGCCAATCCTGAGACACGCATCTACCAGTTGCACAACGATGATATCATCATGCTCTGCAGCGACGGTCTCTGCGGACTTTGTCACGACGATCAGATTCTCGACGTGATGATCAAGTTCAATGAAGATCCAATAGAGTGCAAGAATGAACTCATCTCTGCAGCACTCTCCGCTGGCGGCTACGACAATGTAACAGTTGCCTTGGCCCATATCAAGACAGATGAACCAGAAACAGAAGAAGAGTCTGCAGATAATGAGAAAAAAGACGAGGAAACTTCTGAAGAAGAAAAGAAAGAAGAACTCTCTACAACTATCCGTAGCGAAGTCATCGGACACCGATCCCACAAGTTGAGGAACTTCCTGCTTTTTCTTCTGTTGCTTATTATCGCTGCAG
This sequence comes from Prevotella sp., assembly GCA_017556145.1. Classification (GTDB taxonomy): domain Bacteria; phylum Bacteroidota; class Bacteroidia; order Bacteroidales; family Bacteroidaceae; genus Prevotella. The sequence continues at coordinate 28,120 of JAFZCU010000104.1, forward strand.
GTGCTTATATTTGGTTTGCACCCGACTGCAGTTCTCTTAAGGCTCAAATTATAACAACAGTAACCAATATCATAACAAATATCAAACAAAAAATCTGAAACAATGAAAAAAGTATTATTATCATTTGTAGCAATTGCCATGTTGGGAATGGCATCCATATCATGTGTCAGTCATTCAAGAAGCGTCCGCACTTATGGTTCCGAAGAAGGTACTTATCAGAGTCAGCAAGAGTGGAAACGCTGTGCTGTTTGTGACGGCAAGGGTACCTGCAACGCATGTAAGGGAACTGGCAAAATCAGTGGTGACAGGTGTAAGACCTGTAAGGGTAGCGGTAAGTGCAGCACCTGTAAAGGCAATGGTGGCTATTATCTCGAGAATTAAGCCATGCAACTCTCCGAGGGGCTTATTGTAGCTGAGCATTATAAGCTGCTTAAGCAATTAGGGCAAGGCAGCTTCGGCGATGTCTGGCTGGCACATAATCTGCTGGCCGACATCGACGTGGCTGTAAAATTCTATGGTACTTTAGACCAGAAGGGATTAGAGGAGTTCCGTAATGAGTTCAAAATCGCATACAAACTTCACCATCCCAACCTGCTCAATATCAACCACTTTGACGTTTACGAGAACTGTCCCTATCTTGTGATGCCATACTGTGAGAATGGCTCTGTCAGTCGACAGATCGGCCAAATGCCGGAATCTGAGATATGGAAGTTTATTCTCGATGTTTCTGGAGGTCTGGCTTTCCTTCATAGTCAACAGCCACCTGTAGTACATCAGGATATCAAACCCGACAACATTCTTATTACAAGTGACGGTCGGTATGTCATCTCCGATTTCGGTATCAGCCGTAGTTTCCGCACCCAGTTGAGCCGAACCAACAATGTCAGTTCATCTGGTACTATAGCATATATGGGACCTGAACGATTCTCTGAAAAGCCGATGGTTGTGCTAGCCAGTGACATCTGGGCATTCGGGATGACGATTTACGAGTTAATGACCGGCGATGTACTTTGGGAAGGCATGGGTGGTTGCGTACAGCTTAATGGTGCTAGGATTCCAGATATCAGCGGGAAGTTCTCTCCAGATTTGACACGACTTGTCACTTCTTGTCTGGCTGCAGAGACATGGAATCGTCCTACAGCAGCACAGATTCATGAATACGCAACGGCCTATCTCCAGAAGCGGACTATTCCACCGCTTCCTGTTCAGAAAGCCCCTATGCCCAAACCGGTCATAACACCTCAGCCTTCTCCCGTCCATTATCAGCCTTCACATCATTCTTATCATAGTGCCCTTGAGCCATCCACCCCACAACTAAGACATCCATCCAAGTCTAACGGGCAGGATAGTTTGTTTGCACTACCTGATTTTCTGAAATCTCCATCGATTATTAAGAGAGGACTTTTAATCTCTGCAGCCCTCATTGTTGCTATGCTGTTGATAACAGGCGGTGTTAAACTATTCAGTTCATTCAGTGAAGAAGATGATTTCAACTCATGCAGGACCCTGCAAGACTATGAGCGTTTTATTAAAGATCATCCAACCTCTTCTTTAGTTGAGACCGCCCGCCAATGTATTGCGACACTAACCCCATCGTCTGATACACCAAGCCAGCAAGAACCTCAACAGCAAGCGTCTCAACAACAAGAGTCTCCACGACCTATATCAAAGCCTGTTCCGGAGAAAAAAGAGATGAAACAGACGAATAATCAGTCACAAGACATCATTAATTTTGAAGAATCCAAAGATATAGCCCGACCCAACAACAATCAGACAAACGCACCTGCTGCGAATCAACAGAATGACGACGATCCGGAATTCTATCGTTGTAGAAGTAAAGAAGATTACCATGCTTATCTTACAAACTATCCCAACGGAAAGCATCGTCAGGCTGCTGAAGCTCGTCTAACCGAACTGCTCAATGAGAGCAATGGGAATGAAGTCAAACTCAATGACAAACCTGTACCAACTTCAACTACACAATCGAACATAAATTCCGACATAAATCCTATCGGTCAAAGAACCACTCGACAGAATTTCAGCATAGGTGTTGGAACCAACAGAGGCAGAGGCCAGCGTAGTGTAGGCTATGGTGGCGGCAATTCTCGTCCAGGAGGAAGTCCACGTAGTGGCGGACAGCGTAGTGGAGGTGGATCTTCACACAGACATTCTAATTAAAAACATATTCAATATGAAAACAATCAGACAACTTATGGCAATAGCCCTTCTTATGATGGTCAGTAATACGGCAAGAGCCCAATATGATGATGACTACTACGGGGTTTACTACGAAAGTAGCTCTCAGACCCATTATTACTCAGACTTTGAAGATGGCTGGGCCAACTTTTACGTGGAATACTCTCCACTTCAACTTACATCCACTGTAAAAGGAGTAGACAACAGAAATTTCAACACTGCCACCATTGGTTTTGGTTTCGACTATCCGTTAGGTGGTAGCCCCGTCTGTTTGGAAGGTGCATTCGAAACCAGTGGCGCATGGTATAGTAAAAGATATAAAGGAGGTGAAAAATATAGCATGGACCTTTATTTTTCCAAAATACCTGTTAATTTAGCTATACGTTTAGACGTTGCAGAGAATTTTGCAATCGTTCCCTTTGGCGGTGCATACATCAAATGGAACATCTATGGTGAAGAGCGCGAAAAAGATATCTATGGTGACACGTATAAATGGAAACTTTTCGAAGATGACTATACTTATGACGATGATTACAACCGCTTCCAGTTTGGCTATCAGGCTGGAGTAAGGTTCATCATTGGCAATTGTTTTTCCATCGGAGCCTCATGGAAAGCCGATATTTTACCATTCTGCAAGTACTATGACAGTTATACAAAAAAGGAGGAAAAAGAATTGTTCAAAGGATTCGCCTTCCAATTGGCATATTGCTTCTGAAGTACTTGCTTCCGTTTTATCAAATAATCCTAAAAATTCTTGGTGGTCTCATAAAAAACCATTAACTTTGCACTTTAAACGATAATGTATAGACTCAAAATGGAGATTTTTGACGGAAGATACGAACAGGAAAAACTTTTGGGACAGGGCGCATTCTCTGAGGTATGGAAAGTAAAAGATACCCAAACAGGTGTGACCCTTGCCCTGAAAATATATAATCCGACAGGTGGTACAAACAATGATGGCAATGAGATACTGACCCACGAATTTGCCTTGATGGTGAATGCAAACCACAAAAATCTTGTACGCCCGCTTTTCTTCGCCACCTGCGACAATCGTCCTTACCTGATATTGCCCTACTGCGAACAGGGAAATATCGGTAAGATGGTTGGTAAGATGACCGAAGAGGAGGGATGGAAGCTCATCAGGGACTGTGCCAGTGCATTGGCATACTTGCATGATATGAAGCCGCCTATCCTGCATCAAGACATCAAACCAGCCAATATTCTACTTAACGACAATGGCGACTATATGCTGACCGACTTTGGCGTCAGCACGCAGGCCAAACAGTCACTCAGTCGTGTTTCAAACCAGGAAAAAGATTTACTTTCTGCTGGTACCATATCTTATATGGCTCCCGAACGATTCTCCAAGCAGAACCTGCCAATCATGGCCAATGATATATACTCGTTAGGTTCAACTGCCTTTGAAATGCTCTCGGGTATGCTGCCATTTGGCAATGATGGTGGTCTGCTTCAGAGGAAAGGTGCTGAGATTCCTGAATTGCCAGGTAATTTCTCACCACTCCTGAAGCGGACATTAGAAAAATGTCTGGAAGCTGAGCCTTGGGCACGTCCAACTGCCAGTAGGTTGGAGGATATCGCCAATGAAGCCATCAAGCATCCTGAGACACGCAATCAAATACCGGAGTTTTTCTTTGCCACTTCGCAAGATGAAGTTCCACAAAGCCAGTTGAATGCAGCAATACCTCCAGGTGCCACCGTTTTAGGCCCTGCTGTGGAAGCACTCATCAAAGGCACTGTCATGGGACCTGCTGCTGGAGCACCCATCAAAGGTACTGTTATCGGATCGGGACATTCATATAACTCTGCCAATCCCTATAATTCTGCAAATCCTTACAACTCAGGCAATCCGTATAATTCAGGGAATCCGTACAATAGTTTACAGCCCCAAGATAATAAGTCGAAAAGAAGTCTTTGGATTGGTATCGCAATCGTTATCATATTGGCCCTCGGTGCTGGAGCATATTTTTTGTTTGGTCAAGATATTTTTGGGAAAGACCAGACAGAAACTGCTATCGATTCCGTTGAACAGCAAAGAATTCAGGAAGAGGCAGAATATGAATCGGCGTTGGCATTGTTTAATCAGGAGAACCCTGACAGCATACGGACGGCTCTCAACCGTATGAAGGTATTAGCAGACAGTGGTAATAAAAATGCGATCTTCGAAGTGGCTAAGACGTATGCTAGAATTCCTAATGACATAGAGTCAGACCGCCGCAAGCGGTTGTTAGGATGGGCCATTGTTGAGGAAGACGGCCCACGGAAAGGTTCTCCCGTTTCTGAGGAGATCAATCATGAAGCCATCAAATGGCTAGAAAAAGCTATTCAAGCCCAAGTTCCCAACTATCACCAATGTCTCTATTGGCTTTCATCCTACTATTATCTAGGCATTGCAACTAAAGAAGACATTTCCAAGAGCAAACAGCTATTGCAACAAGCCAAAGATGAAGCGGAGAGAAATCAGGACTTTGTCTACAAGGAGAAGATTGAGAAAACATTAGAGTTAATGGACTGATTGAAATCAACAATTGACTATATAGTAAAATGAGAAAGTTTGTCATTACAGCATTGTTTCTTATAGGTATGAGTGCTCAGGCTCAAATCCCCCAATGGACACTTCATCCAAAGTACGACAGTATTGAAATGCTCGGCAATGGATATTTCGTGGTATCCAATAATGGGAAATATGGCATGATGAACAATAAGGAGAAAGAAGTAGTAGCACCACGATTCGACAATTTGTCACCTTTCCGTTCTCATACAGCAATACTGTATTCCAACAATAGTTTTGTGGGTTATATAAGCGATGAAGGACGTATCAATGAATTCCAACCTGGGCAATACCAAGTTGCAGGACAGCCCTCTTTCTTCGACGGTTATCTGCTGGTAAGCAATCTTGATGGCTATTTCTACCTCCGTGCTTCTGATGATGCTGTCATCGGTCCGTTTTCTGGCGGAATGCCTTTCACTGAAGGCTATGCTATAGTGAAAGTGCCCAAGAACCCCAAGCGTGTGCTGGGCGGTGACTACACCACCCAAATACTCTCTGCCAAGACAGGTAAACTGGAGAAGTTGAACCTTGGTGAATACGACGTGGACGATATCGACTTCATCTCTGGTGTTAGCAATGGCAAGAGCATTATTGTGCTGAAAAAGCGCTTTTATGAGTACGATTTCAATGGAGGAACACTGACCCCCATCCATTTTGATGGTAACACAAACAACAAGAAGAGTCGGGTAATGGCCAACGAACGTCCTCTCAACATACATGGAAATCAAGATGGTTTCCTCGTAGTGTTTAAGCCTGGACAAATGACCTTTGACCCGCTAATGCGCTTGAATAGTATAACATATGAGGGACAGGAAAAGAAAGTCATAGCTGTTCCAGAGGAAATCAAAGAGGAAAAACAAAGTCCTATTGTAAGCAAAGCTTTCCCCGGCACAGACCTGCTTGGTCTCAACTACAAAGGTAAGGATATTCTTTCAGCTCAGTTTGAGAAAGTTCAAGTGCTGTGGAACAATGATGCCATCGTTATGAAAAACGGCAAATACGGTGTCGTAACAGTAGATCCCAATCACTCTTGCCGCTTTGTGCTTAACGACAACATGGCCATAGGTTTTGAACACAAGACTGCAACAACGAACATTAAGGCAGTCTGCCCTCCCTATATGAAGCCATCGTTAATGACGCTTAGCAGCGAGGATGACAATTGCCATATCAACATTGACACCCGCAAAGAGAATACAAATGTGGAAACTGCAGTGCTGAGTTATCAATGTACATTGAACATCCCCGAGGAAATCGGAGTAGAGAAAAGTTCAACAAATACTAAGTTCGCTCTGAATTATGACGGACTGAAATTTCCAACAAATATCATTTCATTTGACACTTGGTATGTCAATAACTACACTGTTCAATTGTTGAAGCACAATATCGATGGCTCAGCATTAAACGCTGAGATTTTGGTCAACAATACTTCTAATGGTGCAAAGAATTTTTTCCGGGATGTGACCATCGAGGCTGAAGATTCTGTGGTCTGCAATCTGACGAAAATTACCGAAGAGATGTACTCTGCCCGATTCTATGGTTGGAAAAATGGCGTATTGCGTTTCAGTGTAGATATTACTGAAGATGGTTGTCCCACCCTCTCATACAACCACAGTATTGCAATCAATACTAACAAGAAGAGTGACAACAAGCCGGCAACAGCAGAAGAAGCAGCACCGGTTGTAGTTCAGGCCAAGATTAAGCAAAAGGCAAAGGCTAAACCAGCCCCAAAGAAGGAAGTGAAAAAAGACATTTTCTTCTAACCTAATTATGAAACGCGGCCTAGTATTAGAAGGCGGTGCGATGAGGGGACTCTTCACGGCAGGCATCATCGATGTGATGATGGAGCATCGTGTGGAGCCTGATGGTCTCATCGGTGTTTCTGCAGGTGCAGCTTTCGGCTGCAACTACAAATCGAGACAACCAGGCAGGGCACTCCGATATAACAAGCAGTTCGCAAAGGACAAGCGCTATTGCAGCTGGCAGTCATGGTGGAAGACGGGCGACCTTTACAATGCAGAGTTCGGCTACCATGTGATTCCCACCCAGTACGACATCTTCGACGACAAGGCTTTCGAGGCGAACCCGATGGCATTCTACGCTGTCTGTACGGATGTGGAGACGGGCAAGGCCGTTTACAAACAACTCTCAGAGGCTACTCCCCTCACCTACGACTGGATACGCGCCTCAGCCTCGATGCCACTGGCCTCGAAAGTGGTGGAGCTCGAAGGGATGAAGGTGCTCGACGGTGGTGTGGCAGACTCCATCCCCCTTGCATACTTCGAAAGTATCGGCTACGAGAAGAACGTCGTCATCCTCACCCAACCCGACGGCTATGTGAAAGAGCATAACCGCTTAATGCCACTCATGCGCATCGCTCTGAGGAAATATCCGAAGATGATTGAGGCAATGGACAAGCGGCACCTGATGTACAACCGGCAACTGGTGTATGTCTATGAGGCGGAGCAGGCCGGGCGCGCCCTCGTAATACGACCAGAGAAGCCGCTCCCAATTGGCCATATCTCGCACGACCCCGAAGAGATGCAGCATGTCTACGACATCGGACATGAGACAGGCAAAAGATATATTGAAGCCATTAAGCGCTTCTATGAGTAATCATATATTTCAAACTTCTAAGATAATCATGCGAATAGACATTATAACCGTATTACCCGAGATGCTGGAAGGCTTCGTTCATGAGTCAATCCTCGCACGGGCAGAGAAGAAAGGACTGGCTGAGATTCGTCTGCACAACTTGCGTGACTACACGCTCGACAAATGGCGTCGCGTAGACGACTATCCCTACGGAGGGTCAGCAGGTATGGTAATGCAGTGCGAGCCTATCGACCGCTGTATCACGGTTCTGAAAGCAGAGCGTGACTACGACGAAGTCATCTTCACCTCACCAGACGGAGAACGCTTCGACCAGCACATGGCTAATGAACTTTCACTGAAAGGGAATCTGATTATTTTAGCAGGTCACTATAAAGGTATCGACCAACGTGTCCGTGATCATCTGATTACCAAGGAGATTTCCATTGGCGACTTTGTATTGACAGGTGGTGAGTTGGTGGCAGCAATGATTGCCGATGCTATCGTACGTGTGGTACCTGGTGTGATTGGCGATGAACAGAGTGCGTTAAGCGACTGTTTCCAAGATGATATCCTCGCAGCGCCTATCTACACTCGTCCAGCTGACTATAAAGGTTGGAAGGTCCCCGAGATTCTGCTCAGCGGCAATGAGGCCAAGATTCGCGAATGGGAACTGGATCAGGCAATGGAGCGCACCAAGCGCCTAAGACCCGATCTGTTGAAATAAGAATCCCCGCCATTGGCGGGGATTTCTTTATTTATTAGCAAAACGTTCGGCTTGCTGGCGGATGAGCTCGGCATCGTTGAAGTAGTCGATGCGCATGGCCTTACGAACCTCATCCATCGTCTGGGCACCCACCTCGCGGGCCTGTGCAGTACCCTTTTTCAGGATATTGTAGATCTCTGGGATGTCTTTCTCGAACTCCGCACGACGAACTCTCATCGGCTCAAGGAACTTGTTGAGCACCTGATTGAGGAACTTCTTGCACTTCATATCGCCCAGACCGCCACGACGATAGTGGTCCTTCAGTTCATCAAGATTCTGATACTCAGGCCAGAACTCCTGAAAATCCTCATCGCATGAGAATGCATCAAGATAAGTAAAGACGGCATTGCCCTCCACGTGACCTGGATCATTGAGATTGATATGCTCAGGGTCGGTGTACATCGAGCGCACCTTCTGCCACACGTCATCCGCCGTATCGGAGAGGTAGATGCAGTTGCCTAACGACTTCGACATCTTCTCCTTACCATCGGTACCGGGCAGACGACGGGCAGTGAGGTTCTCGGGCAACAGGATATTCGGCTCTACGAGCACTGGGGCATATACCTGATTGAAACGACGGGCCAGCTCGCGGGTCACCTCGAGCATCGGCTCCTGATCCTCACCTGCGGGAACGGTCGTGGCCTTGAAGAGCGTGATGTCGGCCGCCTGCGACACAGGGTAGCAGAAGAAGCCGAGGGGAATGCTCTCGCCCTCAAAACCACGCATCTTCACCTCCGTCTTCACCGTCGGATTCCGCTGCACGCGGCTCACGGAAACAAGGTTCATCAGATAGGTAGTGAGCTCGGCGAGTTCAGGAATCTGACTCTGGATGAAGAGCACACACATCTCCGGATCGAGACCCGCTGCCAGGTAGTCGAGAGCCACCTCGATAATATTCTGACGAATCTTCTCAGGGTTATCGGCATTATCAGTGAGGGCCTGCACATCGGCCATAAACACGAACATACGATCATAGTCGCCCGCATTCTGCAGCTGGACACGACGACGCAGAGAGCCTACGTAGTGTCCGAGATGGAGTTTACCGGTGGGGCGGTCACCTGTCAGAATTACTTTTCCCATTGTATTTTCAGTCTATTATTTCAAATTTGGCTGCAAAGGTACAAAGATTTTTTGTTTTATGGAAAGAAATCTGAATAATATGAATAATTTAATCCACAAATAGATTGTTCAAACGCATGAGCAGCCATTGTGTATGTGTAATTATGCAATTTTTTCGCAAAACATTCGCCCATTTCACAAATATTGTGTAACTTTGCACCAAATTGGCTAACGAAAACGAAAAATAAAGAAATGTTCAGTAAGGAAACTTATATCAAAAGGCGTCAGGAGTTGAAGAAACTCGTGGGCAATGGTGTGATTGTGCTCTTCGGTAACAACGACTCACCGGCCAACTATCCTGCTAACGCGTATGCCCCGATGCGACAGGACTCCTCGTTCCTGTATTATTTCGGACAGCACCGCGACGGACTCGTGGGTGTGATCGACATCGACAACGATACGGAGATGCTCTTCGGCGATGATATCGACGTAGAGGACATCGTCTGGATGGGCTATACCCCCTCAGTAGCCGACCTCGCCGCAGAGGTAGGCGTCGCCAAGACCGCCCCGATGGCAGAATTAAGTAAAGTATGTTGCTGTGAAACAGCAACAAACAGAACGGTCCACTTTCTTCCACCCTATCGTTTCGACACGAAGATACAGATCATGGACCTTTTGGGCATCCATCCTTCAAAGCAGAAGGAGGCAGCTTCGCTCAACCTGATCAAGGCCGTCGTGAAGATGCGCGCCACCAAGAATACTGAGGAGATTGCCTATATCGAGGCGGCGTGTGACGTTGGCTACGTCATGCACACGACAGCTCAATTGCTCATCAAGCCCGGTATTACTGAGCGTTTCGTCGCAGGACAGGTCGACGGTATTGCCCGCAGTCTTGCCCAAGGCAACAGCTTTGCCACCATCTTTTCGCAACATGGTGAGATTATGCACGGCAACCCGTCGGACACTAAACTGGAAGATGGACGTCTGGTATTATGTGACTCAGGATGCGAGCTCAACGACTATTGTTCTGATCATACCCGCACGATGCCTGTCAATGGCAAGTTCACCCAGCGCCAGTTAGAAATCTACTCTATCGTGGAAGCCTGTCACGACTATGTACTCGACGTCGCCAAGCCTGGCGTGAAATATATGGATGTACACTTTGCAGTCTGTCGTCTGATGACGGAACGTCTGAAAGAACTCGGTCTGATGAAGGGTGATACCGACGAGGCCGTTGCAGCAGGCGCTCATGCCATGTTCCTGCCTCACGGACTGGGTCACATGATGGGTATGGACGTACACGATATGGAGGGTCTCGGACAGATCTACGTGGGTTTTGATGAGGAGACACGTCCGAATCTGGAGCAATTCGGTACCAACTGCCTGCGCATGGGCCGCAAACTGGAAGAGGGCTTTGTGATGACCGATGAGCCGGGTATCTACTTCATTCCCGCCCTCATCGACGACTGGAAGTCCAGTGGTCATTGCAAGGAATTCCTTAACTTCGACAAACTGGAGACTTATAAGGACTTCGGCGGCATCCGTATTGAGGATGATATCCTGATTACAAAAGACGGCTGTCGCTTCCTTGGCTCGAAGCGCATCCCCTATCACCCCGCAGAACTCGAAGAATTTATGTCAACCGGGAGATAATCATCGGATTACTCAGAATACTCAGATTATTCAGATCAAACAATAAAATTATGAAGAAGATTTTAACATTCGCACTGATGGCGATAGTCGCTGTGAGTGCATCGGGAGCCAAGAAGAAGGAACCCGCCAAGAACCAAAACAAGCCTGTATTCACCATCATCAAGGAGAACCCCATCACGACCATCAAGGACCAGAACCGCTCAGGTACCTGCTGGGACTACTCCACCCTCTCGTTCTTCGAGTCGGAGATTCTGAAGGCCACCGGCAAGCGTTACACCCTCTGTGAGGCGTTTGTAGCCAACAAGACTTATATGGAGCGCGCCATCCAAGTGGTCCGCTATCACGGCGACTGTCAGTTCGCTCAGGGCGGAAGCGCTGAGGATGTGCTTCATACATTAAAGACCCACGGCATCTGTCCCATCGACGCCATGCCTTTCCCAGGTTCACTCTATGGCGACTCGCTGAACAACTTCAACGAGTTCTTCTCACTGCTTGAGCCTTATGTGGCAGCTATCTCCAAGAGTACTGCCAAGAAGATCTCCAACCAGTGGAAGGAAGGACTGCAGGGCATCCTCGATGCTTATCTCGGCAAGTGCCCAGAGAAGTTCAAGTATGAGGGCAAAGAGTACACACCGAAGACCTTCATGGCCTCACTCGGCATCAACCTCGACGACTATGTCTCCATTACCAGCTACACCCATCACCCCTTCTACACTGCCTTTGCCGTAGAGGTGCAGGACAACTGGCGCTTCCCGCTGAGCTACAATGTGCCGATGGACGAGATGATGCAGATTATCGACAACGCCATTGACAAGGGCTATACAGTCGCCTGGGGCGGTGATGTGTCTGAAGATGGATTCACCCGCAAAGGACTGGCTTATGCAATCGACGCAAAAGCCACCCAGAGCCTCGCTGGTAGCGATATGGCCCGTTGGCTGAAACTCGAGACCACGAAGAAGCGCAGCATCATCGATTCTCTCGGCTGCACAGTGCCAGAGATCGTGCCAACCCAGCAGATGCGTCAGGAGCGTTTCGACAACTGGGAACTGACCGACGACCACGGTATGCACATCTTCGGTGTAGCCAAGGATCAAAACGGCAAGGAGTACTACATGGTGCAGAACTCCTGGGGTAAGACCGGCGACTATAATGGCGTCTGGTATATGACCAAGGCCTTCATCGCCGCCAACACGATGGACTTCCTCATCAACAAGAATGCTATTCCTGCTGAAATTCGCAAAAAACTCGGCATTTAAGGAAGAAAATCACCTTTTTTAGGTAAAAAACGGCATAATCTGTTATTTTTTTCGCAGATTATGCCGTTATTTCATTTTTTATTCTTATCTTTGGGCGCTAATTTGGGTTATTATACCCTTTTTGGTCACCAAAGCGACAAGAATAAAAAAATAATATATTAAATGCATTTCAAATGGAATTACGAACCTCCTACATCAGAAAGACGAGCGGCAGCTAAAGAGCTGGGTGAGAAGATTGGCATGAGTCCGATTCTCGCCGACCTACTCATTCAGCGTGGCATCAAGACGGAGAGCGCAGCCAAGCGATTCTTCCGCCCGATGTTAAATGAATTGATAGACCCGTTCCTGATGAATGACATGGACGTGGCTGTAGACAGGCTCAACGACGCCATGGGGCGTAAAGAGAAGATCATGGTATATGGCGACTACGATGTCGATGGATGTACGGCGGTAGCTTTGGTGTACAAATTCTTGCAGCAGTTCTATTCCAACATTGAATACTATATTCCCGACCGCTATGAGGAAGGCTATGGTATCAGCAAGAAAGCGTTGGATGCAGCTGCTGAAAAGGATGTAAAACTTATTATTGTGCTCGATTGCGGCATCAAGGCAATCGATGAAATCAGTTATGCCAAATCACTTGGTATTGACTTTATTGTGTGTGACCATCACGTGCCCGATGACGATCTGCCTGATGCAGTCGCCATCCTCAACCCCAAGCGTGAGGACTCCACCTATCCTTTCAAGCACCTGTGCGGCTGTGGTGTCGGCTTCAAGTTCATGCAGGCGTTCGCCAAAAACAATGGCATCCCCTTCTCAAGGCTCATCCCATTACTCGACTTCTGTGCCGTTTCCATCGCAGCCGATATGGTGCCTGTAACAGGCGAGAACCGTATTCTGGCGTTCCACGGTCTGAAGCAGCTGAATCAGGCGCCTTCCGTAGGTCTGAAGTCGATCATCGAAATCAGCGGTATGACGGGTCGTGAGATGACGATGAGCGACATCGTGTTCAAGATCGGCCCACGCATCAATGCCTCAGGACGTATGCAGAACGGTACCGAGGCCGTTGACCTGCTAGTAGAGCGCGACTTCGAGAAAGCGCTGTCGGAAGCCAACCATATCAATGTATACAATGAACAGCGCAAGGATGTGGACAAGCAGATGACGGAAGAAGCCAACCAGATTATCGCCAAGTTGGAGAGCCAGAAACACCACAATAGTATCGTACTCTACGACGAGAACTGGAAGAAGGGTGTGGTAGGCATCGTGGCATCGCGTATGACGGAAATGTACTACCGTCCGACGGTGGTTCTCACCCGCAGCGGCGATCTGGCCACAGGCTCTGCCCGCAGTGTGGCCGGCTACGACATCTACGATGCCGTGAAGAGTTGTCGTGACCTGCTGGAGAACTTCGGCGGACATACTTATGCCGTCGGTCTCTCACTGAAGATTGAGAACATTCCTGAGTTCAGGCGCCGTTTCCAGCAATATGTCAACGAGCATATTCTCCCAGAACAGA
>JAFZCU010000105.1 GCA_017556145.1 Prevotella sp.
AAATTTCTCATGGCGGCAGCGGCCATAACGCTGATGACAATGACGACGGTACTGACATCGTGCACCAGTAACGATGACAACCCCTCGAGTGACCCCACGCACGACAGCGCCGTCGTGGGAAACTGGTACGCTGACATCACTAACCAAACCTGTCTCCCAAAGCGGTGGCCCGCTGATCAGATAATCGCAGTTTTAACTAACTTATAGGAAATAATTAATATTAGGCTTATGAAAAAGATTCTAATGATGCTCGCAGCCGTCCTTTGCTGCATGGCTATAATGATGTCGGTAACATCGTGTGCCATTGAGGATAACCCCACGCCGGTGGTGGACTACGGCCAGTGGAATATCTCTGATTCTGACATGGACACCAGTGTGCGTCCGGGTGACGACTTCTACATGTATTGCAACGGCGGCTACTGGAACAGTACAGAGATTGACGAGTCATGGTTCAATATTAAGACCATCATGGTACAAGAGGTTCCTGCCATGATTGAAAAGCGTATGTCAGCACTTCACTTTCCAAATATGGATAAACTGATGGCCGATGCCGCCAAGGCCGATGCCGCAGACATCAGTGCCAAGTTAAACGACGCTTTTGTCAGAATCGATGCCATTACCACACGTGAAGAAGCCTGGCGGTTGTGGGGACAGTTGATAAAGGAGGGCTACGCATCGCAAATCGGAGTAGACTACTTCTCGACAGGTGGACGTATTGGCGTGACGCTTGACATAACAAATAAGGACTATGATCCCGTACTGGATACGCCTGACAAGAACAGTTTCCAGTGGCGACTACTCAACGAACCAGACCTGCTAGCTTGCTTGAAGCCCCTTGGCGGCACTCACAGACGTGCATTCGACCACGGCAAATGGCCTATGTTAACCACGATCTTTACAGAACTCGGCTTCAATCTCGATGATGTTTACTCTATTGACGTGCCCCACTCAAGTGCCCCAGAAAGCGTGGATAAACTTGTGACAGAATTTCTGGATTTACAATCGTATGATGTTGAGAAATGGAAAAAACACCTAACAGAACAGATTTCAGCTGACACAGTACTGCTGGATCCTACAACGCGTTCCGAAATGGTCAAGAACTTCGCCAATCGTTATCTGAAATACGAGAAATCATATCTTTTCGCCAATGCATATGTTACGTCCGAGATGAAGCAGCGCACACAGGACTACTGCAACCAACTGCGCCAGACCTTCCGCCAGCGCATTGCCGACAATGAATGGATGAGCGAGGGGTCCAAGCAATCGGCTACTGAGAAACTCGATGCTATGGCGTTCAATATCGGTTGTCCCGACGAATGGTTTCTTGAAGGAATTGCTGATATCAGCAACGAGAAGACGCTCTTTGATGACATCATGGCCCTTCGCCGTAGCCACCTGGCCTTATTCCAACGTATGGCTGGCATGGAGACAGCGAAAGCCAGTTGGCACGCACTCATTACTATGATGGACCTAACTGTCATGAATGCCTTCTACGTTCCAATCTTCAATTCGATGAACATCTATCCAGCATGGATGATGGAACCCTACTATGATCCGCTGCAGAACGATGCCCATAACTATGCAACCCTAATGGTATTCGGACACGAAATCACCCACGGCTTCGACACCAACGGCGCAAGATACAACAAGATGGGCGACCTTGAAGATATCTGGGCCAGCGATGCCGACCGTCAGGAGTTCGATAAGCGCGCTCAGCAACTTGTCGATTGCTATAATGGTTTTGAGGTGCTGCCTTGGGCAATACCTGGCGTCTATGCCGACGGTGCCTTTACCGTGTCTGAGAACATTGCCGACCTGGGCGGTATTCTACTGGCCTACGACACCTACGTGCGCCATCTTCGCGAGACGGGCTTCAAAGGTGAGCAGTTCAACTTGCAGCGTCAGCGCTTCTTCTTGGCATTAGCAAAACTCTGGCAGGCCAAGTATTCTGTTAAGTACGCCCTCTTGCGTACCAATGGCGATGAAGCTTATCCTGGTAATAAAGACAATCATTCCTTGGACCGTGAACGCATCAACGGCATGGTCATGAACACTGATGCCTGGTACGAACTCTTCAACGTGAAAGCCAGCGACAAACTCTATCGCGCACCGAAGGACAGAGTGAGAATTTGGTGATAATAATATTAGCAACTCAGCAATGCACAATCAATAACAAAACATGGGCAAAGAGACGAAACAAATATTGCTGACGATTGGTGCGATGATCACCCAACAGGCTACAGCGGCTGAACAAAATGAACAACAGGCGACACCCGAGCGTCCGAATATCATTTTCATCCTGGCGGATGATATGGGCTATGGCGATCTGTCGTGCTACGGCAACCGATATATCAAAACCCCGAATATCGACCGTCTGGCCGCAACGGGCACGAGTTTCACACAGGCCTACGCTGGCAGTGGCATCAGTTCACCCTCCCGTTGTTCGCTGATGACGGGCCGCAATAGCGGCAATACCCGCATCCGCGACAATCAGTGCTATGCCGGTGGACTCACGGGTCTGAAGATTAACCCTAAGGGCGACACCACCATCGTACGCCGAGCCAACCTGTTGCCACAAGATACCACCATCGCCAAAGTCATCGGCACCGCTGGCTATCGCACTTGTCTGGTGAACAAGTGGCATCTCGACGGCTACGACCCCGGTTCTGCGCCCCACCATCGTGGCTTCGACGAGTTCTATGGCTGGACTATCTCCACCGTTCACAGCAATTCACCCTATTATTACCCATACTACCGTCTTTGGGGCGACAGCCTCATCCATATCGAGGAGAATGCCCACGATGCCCATGTACGTCACAATACGGAAATCTCTACCGACGATGCCATCGCCTTCATCCATCGCAACAAAACCAATCCCTTCTTCCTCTTCCTCGGCTACGATGCCCCCCACGAGCCCTATAACATCGACGATACCTCATGGTATGATGAACATGGAGAATGGTCGATGAACACGAAGCGCTATGCAGCACTTGTCACCCACATGGACTATCACATCGGCCGTCTGTTGGGTGCCCTCGATAACTTGGGGCTTCGTGAGAACACCCTGATTATCTTCGCCTCCGACAACGGAGCTGCCGTAATGGCACCCATCAGCGAATTGAATTGTCATGCAGGCCTGAAAGGTCGCAAAGGTCAGCTCTATGAAGGCGGAATCAAAGTGCCGCTCATCGTAAATCAGCCAGGACGTGTGCCAGCACGACAAATCAGCAATCAGGTGTATTTCCCCGACTTCATGCCTACCCTCGCAGCATTAACGGGTAGCGAGAAGGCCGTTCCACAGACAGATGGCATCGATATCTCTCCCCTCTTTTTCGGAGGTGAGGTGGATACTGACCATCGCTATCTCTATTGGGAGTTCCCCGGAAAGCAGCGTGCCCTCCGCTTTGGCGACTGGAAATGCGTGACGGTCAAGAAAGATGCCCCTTTGGAACTCTATCGGATTACAGACGACCCACGCGAAGAGCACAATCTGGCCAAGGAGTATCCGGAGATGGTGAAAGCGTTCGACCAGATTATGCGTCGTATGCACAAGCCGTCGGAAAACTATCCGATTGAAGGAGAGAAGGAGTAAGGAGAGAAGGAGTAAGGATGAGTATCGCCATTCCCTTTGGAAGTCCGCTCTATGTGATGCTGAAGCCCGCAGGCTCTCGCTGTAATCTGGCGTGCCACTATTGTTACTATCTGGAAAAAGGCCGTCTCTATCCAAAGCAAGAACAACAAACTCTCAGCGAAGAACTATTGGAAACCTTCATCCGTCAGTATATCGAGGTCCAGACGATACCGCAGGTCTTATTCACCTGGCACGGGGGAGAACCGCTGCTGCGTCCGCTCTCTTTCTATCGCAAGGCGCTGGCGTTGCAACAGCGATATGCCCGAGGACGGCAGATTGACAATTGCCTACAGACAAATGGTACCCTGCTCACTGATGAGTGGTGTGAGTTCCTGCGCGAGAACCGTTTCTTAGTGGGTATCTCCATCGATGGGCCCCAAGCCTTTCATGATGCCTACCGTAGCCACTCTTTCGAGAAGGTGATGCGAGGCATCCGACTTCTGCAGAAACACGGTGTCGAGTGGAACGCGATGGCGACAGTCAACCACCTGAATGCCGATCATCCTACGGATTTCTATCGTTTCTTCAAGGAAATCGGTTGTCAGTACCTTCAGTTTACACCCGTCGTAGAGCGTATCGGCAGTTCCGGACTTTCTGGCAATCCCAGGCAATCTGGAATTCCCGTGGCGGATTTCTCCGTCACGCCAGCGCAATGGGGCCGATTCCTCTGTGGCGTCTATGATGAATGGGTGAAGGAAGACATCGGGCAGGTGTTTGTGCAACTCTTCGATGCCACCCTCGCCAACTGGGCAGGCGAGCCACCAAGCATCTGCTCGATGTCGTCCACTTGCGGAAGGGCTGCAGCAATGGAAGCCAACGGAGATGTCTATAGCTGCGACCACTTCGTTTTTCCAGAATATCGTTTAGGAAATATCCGTCAGCAGTCACTCACGGAGATGCTCTATGGCGGACGTCAGCAGCAGTTCGGGCGCGATAAGAGTGCTGGTCTTCCCCGTCAGTGCAGGGAATGCCAGTTCTTGTTTGCCTGTCAAGGGGAATGTCCGAAGAACCGTTTCCTCCGCGACTCTTATGGAGAACCAGGCTTAAGCTATCTTTGCGAAGGCTATAGACAATTCTTCGCCCATGTCGCAGCCGACATGGACTTTATGAAGGCAGAGCTCGATGCAGGTCGCTCGCCTGCCAACCTCATGTATACACGCTAATCTTTTTCTATCAGCACGACGGCATAAGCACTGATACCTTCTTCACGCCCCGTGAAGCCGAGTTTTTCAGTAGTGGTCGCCTTGATGGAAATGGTATCCTCATCGCAACCGATGACCTCTGCCATACAAGCCTTCATCGCAGGGATATGGGGATTCATCTTCGGGCGCTCAGCACAGATGGTGGCATCAATGTTACCCACGCGATAACCCTTGGTGGCAATCAATTCGATGGTCTTGCGAAGAATGATCTTACTGTCCATTCCTTCTGTCTCTGCTGAGGTGTCAGGGAAATGATAGCCGATGTCGCGCATGTTAGCAGCACCCAAGAGTGCATCACAGATGGCGTGCAACAGCACGTCGGCATCACTGTGACCCAGCAATCCCTTGCTGTGCTCAATCCGGATGCCACCCATCCATAAATCGCGGCCCTCCACCAACTGGTGGACATCATAGCCCATTCCTACCCTTATCTTCATTTGAACAAATCCTTGATGCCATCCATATCGAAGGCGAGGGTGAAACGAAGGGTCTGGTCAAGGGGATTCGTACGAGCCGTGGAAATGACATAACCCACATCGAGCGAGAACACGTTCATGCGGAAGCCACCACCTACGGTGAAGTACTTCAAGTTACCCTTCGACTCAGCCTGATGATGGTAGCCGGCACGCAAGGAGAACTGATCATGATAGACATACTCGGCACCCAGGCTCCACTGAATCTCCTCCAACTCCTCCTTGAAACCGCCAGGCGCATCGTTGAAGCTCTTGAAGACACCACTGATGGCACTGACATCGGCATATTCACGACGCACACGGTCCTGATAGTCGGTATTCGACTCCCCTTCCTCCTGACGGGGAACGGTGGGCACCAACAGTTTGTTGGCATCGGCGGAAATAGAGAAGCGGTTGTATTCATCTACAGGCACCATCAGTGAAAAGCCCAGACGCAAATTAGCCGGCAGGAACTGCGACTCCTCATCGCCAAAGAAGGAGATCTTACTACCCACGTTGGAGATATTCATACCCAATCCCAGCTGACACTCGCGACCGCCCAGCATCACATACTTATTATAATACATCGCCAGGTCAGCAGCAAAAGCCGAGGCTGGTTTGGAGTCCTCACTATAGTCATAGCGCAGATCGCTGTAGATCCATCGGATGGCCGCTGCTAATGAGAAATTCTCACTCAGCAACATGGAGTAAGCCACATCGAGCGACATCTCGTAGGGTTTCACTGTCATATCGCTGACACCATAGTCGGTATAAACCTCACCTAACGAGAAATAACGCAGTGAACCTGATATGGCACTGTAATCACCGATACGATAGTAACCAGAGAGATAGGCCAGGTCGATATCGTTCACGAGCTGTCGCAGCCAAGGGGTATAGTTCAGTGCTAAACCCGCCCTGCTGATACAGAAGGGATACTTGGCAGGGTTCCAGTATTGTGAAGCGACATCTGGATCAGTGGCTACACCCACGTCACCCATACCAGCACCTCGTGCGTCAGGGGCGATGGTCTGTGAAATGACGGCGTGCTCAACGGGGTTGAACATCGTCACCTTGTCATCATCCTGAGCAAATAGTGGTGAGAGGTGAGAGGTGAGAGGTAAGAGAATACCAATAACCACCACTCTCAGCATCCATGTATTTCTGAAAAAATATCTGTTCATACTTTCTAATAACGTTTTCGCGTATTTATTTATTGCCTGTAATAATCATTTTCTTGGCCTGCGACACCTTACTGCCACCATCACTACTGACGGAGATGCGATAGATATAGACACCCGTCATCAACGGTCTCCCACCACTGATGCTCAGATTCCAGTCCATCGTATAGACATTGCCTGAGGACACGCCGCTCTCCTGATGTCGCCAGAGTTGACGACCTGAAGCGTCATAGAGATCGAGCTGTACATCCAGCTGCGTACCCACACGGTCGTGGGTGATGTAGAAGGTAGCGAGATTGCTGCCAGGATGCCGCTTGCAGTCGATGGTGATGTTGCCCGGCTCTCCCTTCACCACTTCAAACGAGAGTTCTGTCGTCGATGAGTTGTTCATGATGTCCCAAGCCCTGAACATCAATGTATGCTTACCTTCCGACAACTCCGGTATGCTGAAGCTCACCTGTCCGCTACGATAGTCGCCGAAGTCATAGGCGAAATAATTGTTCAGGTTGTAGGTCTTCAACATATCCCCATCAATCACCAGTTCCAGGTCATGTCCGATGCTGCTGCCTGAAGCATTAATACCACTATCATCATAAAGTTCAGCTACAAAATAAGGTGTCGCATTCACCCTACCTCCATTCGTAAACGACGAACTGTTCAGATAACAATAGATGCTCGGCCCAATGGAGTCGTTAGCCAGTGCACTACTACCATTAAGGACGAAATGGTCGCAGAGGCCGTGAGCCTCCGAGCTTTTACTGCTGTTTACAGCATAAAGCGTCATCAGACCTGAGCCCTCCGTATAGCTGATGTCCTTGGGCACAGCGAAGGTAAACGAGAACTGCCCGTTTCTCACACTGTCGGAACCATGATAGAGGACCTTTGTACGATCCTGATAGACGAAGGCCGTATCGGCACCTTCGCTGGTGGTATTGTTCAGTCTGCAAGTAATGGTCTCCTCAGCATCACGGATAGTAGCCGTCACCACACCCGTAAAGCTTTCAGCCCTTGCCTGATCGCCTGTGATATGACCCGACACCTCTATCACACTACCTGCTGCCAGGCGAATAGATTCACCCGATGACACCGT
Source organism: Prevotella sp. (assembly GCA_017556145.1). Lineage (GTDB taxonomy): Bacteria > Bacteroidota > Bacteroidia > Bacteroidales > Bacteroidaceae > Prevotella. The sequence continues at coordinate 7,554 of JAFZCU010000105.1, forward strand.
CTGACCACCGATACGGTCGATGGTAATGCCCATCTGCGGGGTAGCCAATGCGAGGGCAGGATCTCCCAACAGGGTATATTGCAGTTTGTTGGGCGAAGTATCCCTACCCTGATCCACCAAATCGCACTTCGCCCTGCGCACAGCCTCACCGATAGGCATCGGGTGTCCTTGTCCGTCTGTACCTAAGACATATTTCATGAAGGTCAGATTCATCGCCTCATTATAGTTGGCATACACCGTTCGCGTCGTGCCAAAGAAAGCGATAGCCCCTCCCTTTTGGTTATTCATCGCTGTCTCGCCGATATTATCTTCCTGACTGTCGAAAGGCATGATGTCGCACGAGGCGGTAATCCATAGGGGCAGACGCAATGAGGTTGTCTCCGCGAAGTCAGGGGTTTTCAACACCATTTCATGCGAGATGGAATAGGCCGCACCATGACCTGAATAGTTCATCACCAGCGCTCCGTCGGCCATCTGCTGTTTAATCAGGCGTGTCACATCGGGAAAACTATTACCTGTTGATGTAGTGGTACGTGTATAAGCGTCCCAGTAGATCTTCTGGACATTATAGCCAGGATAGGTGTTCAGTACAAGGTTGGCAACGCGGTCAGCCGTTGCCATGTGCGAGTTGTTGTTACCGTCGTCGCCCATCATACAGATGGTATTCTGCCAGGCACCCGCCTGTTCATTGTTGGCATAGCTGATAGTCTTGTCAACAAGCACCTTCGCCTCTTCGAGCGTACGGGCAGAGAAGCGACCCACAGCCACATCGGGCTTGCCCAGATACAATCTGCTACCCTCCTCGATCTGCTCCTCATCGTCGAGCAGACAATAAAAATCATCACTCACGTAGCAGTAGACGTGGCTAAAAGAGTTTTCGCTCTCGAAGCAGAGCAGGAAGTCGTCAGGATTGCAGCTGCTCCATTCTGCCGTCCGCATCCGGTTGTCGTAGGCACCATCGCCAAAGAGCAACAGATAGCGGGGCATTTCCTCATCGGTCTGGGCACGGTCGTAGAGCATCTTCATATATCGGCGATAGGCAGTGGCATCGGAGGTGCCGCTACTAAACTCGTTGTAAAGTTCATCGGCAGGTACGATGCGCACCGTCAGGCCATCGCGCTGCTCGTGCAGCTGTTTGATACGCTCCGCCTGACTCAGCCATTTCTGCGTGGTGGGAATAATGATTACCATATCCACAGCCGAGTCAGCGTGGTGATCCTGATTCATAATACGATACACGAACGAGGGTTCTGCGAAGGCCGTCTTCGAAAGACTGGGCATCGGCGCTGGTGTGTCGCTGGTCAATGCCAGATAGTCGAGTCGCAGGTTGTTGCCTCTGGTCTGGGTGATGGTCACTTTATTGTCGCCCTCTTTCAAGTTGTTCAAACGATAAGTCCAGGTGCGGGCAGCAGCCTCTGTATAAGAGTCGAGCGAAACGCTGACGCTTAGCTCGTCCACCACAGAGTCGTTCACTGCCACCTCTGCCCCGAAGTTGCCGTCGTAGCTCAGCACCACGGTCAGTGTCCCCTGCGTATCATTACAATTCAAGGTGTATGACTGCGGGGTGTTCATCTTATAAAGAGTCCTGTCGTAAAGGTTCCTTCCTCCGTGATACCAGGCAAAGTCGTCAACCTCATAAAGCGAATGATAGTCATTGTTCGAGGGATAATAGGCTGCTGCGAAGGCCGCACTGTCAACAGCCAGCGGCTCCTCGTCACTCTCCGTCAGGAAATAGCAGCCAATATCAGAATAAGGATTGCGCGTACGCGTAAGGGCATCCTTCGACGCCCAGGTCACAGGCCCCACACCATAGAAGAGCCGCCGGCCTCCGATGGTGACAGTGGGCACCTCCTGCAGATCATCCGTCGCAGCGAGGTAGTCACCCGTCAACTTCTCTGGTTGCAAGGCACCGCCATAGCCGTAGATCTTCACCTTCGAGGGATTGCTGAAACCTGCTTTTTTCACCAGCGCATCGCTCAGATGGTAGATGCCACTTTCAGGAATACTGATCTTCGCCCAGCTACCCTCCCTCAGCACCGAATGGTCCGAATACCTTTCACCACTGCCAGCCCGCCTCCTGACTCCTGTCTCCTGACTCCTGACTCCTAATTTAAAGCTCACCAGTTTCTGATATTTCCCATCGCGAAACACGAGTGGAACAAACGAAACTTCGAGTATGCCCTGCTTGCGCGAAACGCTGATGCTCTGCGTGATTTCGGGCAGTGGGTTCAGGGGTTTGCCGCTAATAGCCTGATAACGCGCTATCTCAGCTTTCGTCATCTCCTCAAACTCAGGGTATTCAATGCTCACGGCATAGGTGGAATCGGCATAGTTGCGACCTAAGGTTTTCTGCCAGGAATAGACCGGCAACAAGGAATCAATCCTGACCTCATCAGCGGTCAAGTCGACAAAATCCTGTGCCCCCACATTCAAGAGACAGCACAAGAGCAATACGCTCAGTATCCAAATCTTGCGAATATTCACAATATAATAACGTATGCGCACGCGAAATTATTGTTACACTTAGAAACAATTGTTTTTAGCCTATAAAAAATTTGCGGGATAACTATGGCGCAAAAATGGCTCTTGCTGAACGATAAGAGCCAAGTGTTGGAAGCCATATGCCAGATTGAATACTGCAATCTGGTGGATTGAATAGTTCTCGATGGTGGCGAGGATAGTCCTCGTTAAAGATAGTAGCAATACCCACCCCAATGCTTGGGACATCGATAAACGCAAGGAAAGCACAGGGTTGGGTGTTTTGTTAAGACTCAACCAGACTCCTAACCAAACACTCCACCCAACACCTACCCTTCGCTTTATCAGTCATCTTTTTCATTACGCTTCTCGAAAAGTGTTAAAAAACAAACTTGTTTGGCAAAAAATGGGATAAAACTTGCAAACCGCAATTTTATTTTGTATCTTTGCGCTCGAAAAGTGTGATGCTCAGCATTGCACCTCGAAAGGCATGACGCTGTGAGAGACACTTACAAGCCAATCTAGCCTAACCACTAAAAATTCTTTTTCCTATGAGTAAGGAACTTACCATTCGTGGTGAAGCTCTTGCAGCTTCACGTGAGGGAACGCTTGCAGTAGAGCAATTCCTCAAAGACAATTACCTCTTCCGCTTCAATGAACTGAGCGGGAAGGTAGAGTTTGTAACCCTGCCGATTGTCGACAAGCCCATCTGGCGTGTGCTCACTCCGAAGGCGCTCAACTCGATCATCATCCGAGCCAAGCGTGAGCAGATCTACGAGAAGGGCAGTCCCAAGACGGACATCGTCGAGCTGGTGCAGTCGGACGAGGTCGAGACCTTCAATCCCATTGGCGACTACCTGGAACATCTGCCTCAGTGGGATGGCCAGAACCATGTGGCCCGTCTCTTCGGACGCCTGCCTGGCGTGAGCTCAGAACAGTTGGATTTTCTCTCTGTCTGGCTTCGCTCAACCGTCGCCCACTGGCTTCAGATGGACACGCTTCATGGTAATGAGTGCGTGCCTACGCTGATTGGCGCTCAAGGCTGTGGCAAGACCACTTTCGTGGCCCGACTGCTGCCACCAGAGCTTCGTGTGTACTTCCTGGACCATCTGAACCTGTCGAACAAATTTGATAAGGAGATGGCCTTGACGAACAATCTGATTGTCAACCTCGACGAGTTGGATGCCATCCGTCCCTCTCAGCATGCAGCTCTGAAGCAGACGCTCTCGAAGAGTAAGGTGAACGGACGCCCGATTTATGGCGCCTCGCAGGATGACCGTCCTCGCTATGCCTCGTTCGTAGCGACGACCAATAATCCCCATCCGTTGTCGGATGCCACGGGTAGCCGTCGCTACATCTGTCTGACAATTCCTGAAGGACAGTATATCGACAACACGGGAGAGATTGACTATCAGCAGCTCTATGCCCAAGTGCTTCATGAAATTCGTGAACTGAAGTCGCCCTACTGGTTCAATAATGAGCAAGTGGCGCGTATTCAGGAGCTGAACCTCAACTACATGGAGCAGAAGGACATAGCTGAGGTAATTGAGGCCTGTATCCGCAAACCCAAGGAGGGTGAGCAGGGCATCCGGATGAAGAGCGGTGAGATTGTGAAGTTGATCCGACGCGAGTATCCATCAATCAAGGACAACCACAGCACGAAGATTCATTTAGGAATGGCGATGAAGGAACTCGGCTTCGAAGGCAAAACACATGGCAACCAGACCTATTACAAAGTGATTCCACTCAAGGCAGCCTGAGCTTAAGGGGTGGGTGTCTGGTGGAGTGATTGGGTGAGAGTTGGGGTGAGTGTTCAAGCAACACCCACCCCTTCGCTCTCTTAGTATTTAAAGGTATTCCAAGCAATCTGGTGGAGATTAGCATAGTGCGTCTCCTATTTCGAGGTCATGATGTTAAGAACCATATCATCGGTGACACCCATACCGTCGGCTCCTATTGAGGTCAGGTTCTTAATGCTCTTGTCAACATCGTCGTCTACAATGCCTTCTGCTGAGGATACACACTTGCCTTCCATGGAGAGAAGGGCGGAGAGCACGGCTGTAGAGACACCCGAAGTGATTTTCAATGAGCAGGCGGGTTTGGCGCCATCGCAGATCATGCCCGTCAGGTTGGCTATCATGTTCTTGACCGCACGGCAGATATGGTCATACTGGCCTCCCATGAGATAGGTAATGCCGCAGCTGCTGCCAATGCTCGCCACCACGCAACCGCAAAGGGCGGAGAGCTTGCCAAGGCTTTGCTTGATGTAAATGGCGGTGAGATGACTGAGCATGAGGGCACGGATCAATTCCTCCTCGGTATTCTCGTTCTCCTTAGCATAGACGCAGACGGGATTTGTGGCACAGATGCCCTGGTTGCCACTGCCGCTGTTGCTCATCACGGGAATCATGGCTCCGCCCATACGGGCATCGCAAGCGGAGGCTGTGCGAGAAATGATATGCGAAAAGATGCTGTTGCCGAAGATTCCCTTGGAAAGCGGACGGTCGATGGTCTTACCGAGATTGTGGCCATAGTTACCCTTCAGGGCTTCGCGTGCGGCATTCATGTTGTAGTTGCGGGCTTCCATGATAAAACGGATCTCGTCGAGGGGCGCGGTGGTGGCGAAATCGTAGACCAGCCGCAGGTTCAGTGCAATCTCCTCGTCTTCTACGAGCTGGCTTTCTGCTGCCAGGCTATTGGAATCGTCAATGAAACGCGTGTGGCTACCGGCAATGATGGCGGTAGAAGTCTTGTCGCCAGCCATGCAGTGCACCTCAACATACAGTTTCTCAGCCATGTTCTCCTTCAGACTGATGGCAATCCGATCCTCAGAGACGTATTCCTTACCCGCCTCTAACGATTCGGGAGTCAGGTCTTTCAGCACTTCAAGCCGGTACTCGCTCTTACCGATGAGTGCGCCGAGAGCGATGGCAATGGGGAGACCGACCATTCCCGTGCCTGGGATGCCGACACCCATCGCGTTTTTCAGAATGTTGGCACTCAAAAAAGTCTCTATCTTCTCAGGGCGACAACCTAACCGCTCTGTAGCCTTGGCTGTACAAAGGGCTACTGCCATCGGTTCTGTGCAGCCGATGGCGGGTACAACTTCCTGGTGAACCAGTGAGATAATACTGTCACGCGTTTTCTTGTCAATCATGGTTTGTAGTATTTGCTTTTTAGTTATTTGTATCATTTGCAGTTGAACTCGAGCACCTTGCGCTCTTCGAGCCAGCCTTCGAGATGATCATCGATATGGACAGGTCCCACGCCGGCAGGTGTACCTGTATAAAGCAGGTCGCCCGTCTTGAGGGTGAAGAACTGCGAGATGTAGGCGATGATTTCGTCCACGCTATAGAGCATATCGGAGGTGCAACCTTCCTGAACCGTCACATTATTTATATTAAGGTGGAAGTGGATGCGCTGGATATCAAGGAACTTCTCTTTCGGCACCCATTCGCCAATGGCGGCAGAGCCGTCGAAACCTTTGCAGATGGTCCAGGGCTGTCCTGCCTCCGAAGCCTTGCGCTGCAAGTCGCGGGCGGTGAAATCGATGCCTACAGTCACAGCATCGTAATAGCGGTGGGCAAAACGCACGGGGATGTTCTTTCCCAACCGACAGATACGTACCACCACCTCTGTCTCATAATCGATGCGTCCCCATTGGTCGGGGATAAAGAAGGGCTTACCCTGATTGAGAATGGCGGAGTCGGCCTTGGTGAAAATCACAGGCTCGTCTGGCCTTTTCACGGTACCGTGCAACTCCTGATTATGAGCGGCATAGTTCATGCCGATAGCAAAAATCTTCATTTTCTTTGGTAGATTACGATTTGGTTTCCGTCGTAGTTATGACTCTGCGTCACAACGGCGTTGGCAGGTATCTGAGGGGCACGGGTGCCACCGCCTACAGTCATCGTGGTGTTTGTCTCCACACGGATCTCGTCCCAGAGTCCTTGCACCAAGAAGGAGCGCAGCGTCTGTGCCCCACCCTCTACGATGAGTGACTGAATATGATGAGCGTGCAGGCTCTCGATATTCAGCGGATGAGCATGGTCTATCACAAGGCGCTTGGGATTGTTGCCTTTCCAATCGCGCACGGTCAGCTGTGGATGGTCACGCTCTTCCGTGACGCGACCCACGAGAATGGCATCAGCCTCGGAACGCAACTTGTGACTGAGCATTTTTGTAAAAGCGTTCGATATCTGCACGGGCTTGTGATTGTCATCAATGAAACCATTGGCTGTCTGTGCCCATTTTAATATAATGTACGGGCGCTGCGCGCGATGGTAGGTGAAGAAACAACGGTTCAGCGCCTGACATTCCGCTTCGAGCACACCTACCGTCACATCGATACCTGCTTCCTGAAGTTTCTTGATGCCTCGGCCCTGCACCTCGGCGAATTCGTCGACACAACCCACCACGACGCGTTTCACACCTTTCTTAATGATCAAGTCGACACAAGGGGGCGTCTTACCATAGTGCGAACAGGGCTCGAGCGACACATAGAGGGTAGCCTCTTTCAACAGCGGCTCATCTTCCAGACGCACCGATGCGAAGGCATTCACCTCGGCATGGGCCTTGCCACAACGCACGTGGTAGCCCTCGCCGATAATCCGTCCGTCACTGCTCACAATCACTGCGCCCACCATCGGGTTGGGCTTCGCATTCTGCTGTCCGTTCCGGGCCAGCTGAAGGCATCGTCGCATATATTTCTCGTCGTTATTCATTATGCCCAAATCTTTTTTGCTTTGCAAAAATAATCTTTTTCCATCATAGTCACAACAAGAAATCATGCATTTTAATCTTTTTTTAGATTTGAAATATTGACGTTTTGGGGAATTTTTGTATCTTTGCGCTCGGTTTTGGTTTTCCAAAACGGACAACTTTTTTTCGAACCGAACGGAAAAAGTTTCCCAAAACGGACAACTTCCGTTGGCAAAAGCAGCATAGAATAATAAAAAAACAATATGATGGAAATTAAAAACTTTACAATCACGAAACGCGATGGGTCACAAGCCCAGTTTTCTTTAGACAAAATCATGAATGCCATCGTCAAGGCATTCGACAGTGTGAACGAACCCGCTGATCTCGGAACCATTTCAAAGATCATCAGCCATCTGGATATCCACGACGACATTACCGTGGAGAACATCCAGAACCAGGTGGAAGAGGCTTTGATGCGCGAAGGTTTCTACCACGTGGCCAAGTCGTTCATCCTTTATCGTCAGACCCATACCGAGGATCGCGACACCCTCGAAAAGATGATGTTCTTAGCTGAATACACAGAATCGGTGAATGCTGCCACCGGTTCGAAATACGACGCTAATGCCAATGTGGAGCACAAAAACATCGCCACTCTGATTGGCGAGTTGCCCAAGTCGAACTTTATCCGTTTGAACCGTCGTCTGCTGACCGACCGTATCAAAAAAATGTACGGTAAGGAACTTGCCGACGAATATATCAATAAACTGACCCACCATTTTATATATAAAAACGACGAGACTTCGCTGGCAAACTACTGCGCCTCGATTACGATGTACCCCTGGCTCATCGGCGGTACGACCAGCATCGGCGGCAACTCTACTGCCCCCACCAATCTGAAGTCGTTTGCAGGTGGATTCGTGAACATGGTATTCATGGTCAGCTCGATGCTCAGCGGTGCCTGTGCTACACCTGAGTTCCTGATGTATATGAACTACTTCATCGGTAAGGAGTATGGTCTGGATTACTGGAAGCGTCCGAACGATCAGGCCGACCTCAGTCTGAAAAAGCGCTCCATCGACAAGGTCATCACCGACTACTTCGAGCAGATTGTCTACACACTGAACCAGCCCACAGGTGCCCGTAATTACCAGGCTGTGTTCTGGAACATTGCCTACTACGACCGCTACTACTTCGAGTCGATCTTCGGCGACTTCTACTTCCCCGACGGCTCGAAACCAGACTGGGATGGTCTCTCCTGGCTGCAGAAGCGTTTCATGAAGTGGTTCAACAAGGAGCGCACAAAGACCCTGCTCACCTTCCCCGTAGAGACGATGGCACTGCTCACCGACGAGAACGGCGACTGCAAGGATCCCGAGTGGGGTGACTTCACGGCTGAGATGTACAGCGAAGGACACTCGTTCTTCACCTACATGAGCAACAATGCCGACTCGCTGAGTTCCTGCTGCCGTCTGCGTAACGAGATTACAGACAATGGCTTCAGCTATACCCTCGGTGCAGGTGGTGTGTCGACAGGTTCGAAGAGTGTGCTCACCATCAACCTGAACCGTTGCATCCAGTTCGCTGTGAACCATGAGCTCAACTACCTCGACTACCTCGGCTCCATCATCGATCTCTGCCACAAGGTGCAGCTGGCCTACAATGAGAACCTCAAGGAGTTGCAGGCACACGGCATGCTGCCGCTGTTCGATGCCGGCTATATCAATATCGGGCGCCAGTACCTCACCATCGGTATCAACGGACTGGTGGAGGCTGCTGAGTTCATGGGACTGAAGATTACGCCTAACGACGACTATCTGCACTTCGTACAGGGTATCCTCGGACTCATCGAGAAGTACAACAAGCAGTACCGCACAAAGGATGTGATGTTCAATTGCGAGATGATTCCTGCTGAGAACGTTGGTGTGAAGCATGCCAAGTGGGACCGTGAAGACGGCTACGTCGTGCCTCGCGACTGCTATAACTCGTATTTCTACGTGGTGGAGGACGACTCGTTGTCGGTCATCGATAAGTTCAAGTTGCATGGTGCCCCCTACATCGAGCACCTCACTGGTGGCTCTGCCCTCCACATGAACCTTGAGGAGCACCTCTCTAAGGAGCAGTACCTCAAGTTGCTCAAGGTGGCCGCACAGGAAGGATGCAATTACTTTACCTTCAACATCCCCAACACCGTCTGCAACGACTGCGGTTACATCGACAAACGCTACCTGAAGGAGTGCCCACACTGCCATTCAAAGAACGTCGATTACATGACGCGTATCATCGGCTACCTGAAGCGCGTATCCAACTTCTCACAGGCCCGTCAGGAGGAAGCCGCCCGCCGATACTATGCTATGGCAGACTAACCCGTCATGCTGAAATACGTCAATACCGGAATAGTATTCCAGGAGATACCTGATGAAGTGACACTGGCAATTAACATCAGTAATTGCCCGTGTCACTGTCCGGGTTGTCATAGCCATTACCTTTGGGAGGATGTCGGCTTGCCACTGACCACCGAGGCCATCGACGACTTTGTCGGAAAATACGGTTCCAACCTTACCTGCATCGCCTTCATGGGGGGTGATAACGATCCAAGGGGCGTCGACCACCTTGCGGCATACGTCCATGAGGAATATCCTGAATTGCGCGTTGCCTGGTACAGCGGGCGTACCGTCATTTCTGCCACCATCGATAAAGACAACTTCGACTATATCAAAATCGGTCCCTTCATTAAGCACCTGGGGCCCCTGAAGAAACCCACCACCAACCAACGCCTCTACCGTCGCACTGACGAGGGCGACTTTGAAGATATCACTGCCCGCTTCTGGAAGAAGTGAACAATTCGTTTTCTATATATTGATACCGTAGTTCTGTTTCACTTCGCTCATCACGAAGGTACTCTCGATGGCACTGATATTCTCGATATCGCCCAACTTGTTGAGCACAAACTCCTGATACTGTTTCATATCACGTGCGCGTACCTTTAATAAGTAGTCATAGGCACCCGAGGTGTTGTAGCACTCGGTAACCTCTGGGATGCGCATGATACGACGGGTGAAAGCGTCGGCCATATCGTGGTTGATCTGTTGGAGTTTGACCTTGCAGAACACCAAAAGACCTCGGTCCAGCTTCTCCGGATCAAGGATAGCCACATACTTCTTGATGTAACCTTTCTTTTCCAACCGTTTTTGGCGTTCAAACACGGGTGTTGGGGTCAGATGGACGGCATCGGCCAGCTCTTTTGTGGTCAATTTCGCGTTTTTTTGCAGTGTTTTCAGGATCTGCAAGTCGGTTTCGTCGAGTATTTCTGCCATTTTTTAGAGTTTTATTCTGTTTGAGGGACTTAAAAGGGCCTCCGATGGAAAGATATTCTTTCTCGGTTGCAAATTTAGGTATATTTTCTGAATTCTGCAAGAAATTTGGAGGATATTTCTAAAGTTCGTACCTTTGCACCGTCGAATAAAGGAAAAGTGAATAGTGAATAATTTGCTACCGCTCTCAGACATAGAATAAACATTATTAATTAAATAAAAGAAAGGATAAGGTTATGAGTACAAAGAAAAATTATCGTTTTGAGACTTTACAGCTTCATGTAGGCCAGGAACAGGCAGACCCCGCAACCGACGCTCGCGCGGTGCCCATCTATCAGACCACGTCGTATGTGTTCCGTAACTCACAGCATGCAGCCGACCGTTTCGGCCTTCGCGATGCAGGTAATATCTATGGTCGTCTGACCAACTCCACGCAGGGCGTGTTCGAGGATCGTGTCGCAGCCCTCGAGGGTGGTGTAGCCGGTCTGGCTGTTGCCTCTGGTGCTGCTGCAATCACCTATGCTCTGCAGAATATCGCTCAGGCTGGCGATCATATCGTCGCAGCCGACAACCTCTATGGCGGTTCCTACAACCTGATTACCCACACGCTGGCTACCCAAGGCATCACCAATACGATTATTAATGTGAATGACCTTGAGGCGCTTGAGGCTGCCATCAAGCCCAACACAAAAGTTGTATATGCTGAGACTTTCGGCAACCCCAATTCCGATGTGCTCGACCTCGAAGGCGTGGCCGCTGTGGCTCATAAGCATGGCATTCCGTTTATCGTCGACAACACCTTCGGCACACCGTATCTGATCCGTCCTCTGGAGCATGGCGCCGATATCGTGGTTCACTCTGCAACGAAGTTCCTGGGTGGTCACGGCACCTCACTCGGTGGTGTCATCGTCGATGGTGGCAAGTTCGACTGGAAGGCTAATCCTGACAAGTTCCCCACATTGGCCAAGCCCGATCCCTCATATCACGGAATTGTCTTTGCCGACGCTGTAGGCGCTGCTGCTTACGTTACCCGCATTCGTGCCGTCATCCTGCGCGATACCGGTGCTGCCATCTCTCCGTTCAACGCCTTCATCCTGTTGCAGGGTGTCGAGACCCTGAGTCTTCGCGTAGAGCGTCATGTAGAGAATGCCCTGAAGGTTGTTGACTTCCTGAGCAAGCACCCGAAGGTGGCTGCCGTGCATCATCCTGCACTTGAGAGCCATCACGACCATGCTCTCTACAAGAAGTATTATCCTAATGGTGGTGCCAGCATTTTCACCTTCGAGGTGAAGGGCGGTCAGGAAGAGGCTTGGAAGTTCATCGATGCCCTGCAGATCTTCTCGCTGCTGGCTAATGTGGCCGACGTGAAGAGTCTGGTGATCCATCCCTACACCACCACCCACTCTCAGCTCTCACCCGAGGAACTGGCAGAGCAGCACATCACACCTGCTACCGTCCGTCTGAGCATCGGCACAGAGCATATCGACGACATCATCGACGACTTGAAGCAGGCACTCGACCAGATTTAATCGTTATAGTCAATTATTTATAGAGTGATCTGTCAAATCCGTCAATAGATTTGGCAGATTGCTCTAAATTTCGTATCTTCGCACCCATAAAACCGACACAGATGAGAAATTATATCATTGCCGACAATCAGGAACTGACGCGATTTGCGTTGGAAAGTCTTCTTCAGAAGGAAGATGAGGAAAACGTTGTGTTCCGCGCTTACGACAGGGCCGGACTCGTAGCGCTGCTCAAAGAGCATGAGAGTGCCGTCGTATTGCTCGACTACACGCTATTCGACTTTGCCGATGAGGACCAGCTATTGATCATTGCAGAGCGTTTCAGCCTGTCCGACTGGATCCTTATCAGCGACGAGCTCACCCCTCAGTTCATCCGTCGTGTGGTCTATTCTTCCCATCAGTTCAGCGTGGTGTTCAAAGACGGACCGCTGAGCGAGGTACGCGAAGCTTTGAATGCTGTCGACCGTCATACGCGATACCTCAGTCAGCGTGCGTTGGAGACCATCATCACCCAACAGCAGGAAGATGAGACACCCAGCATCCTGACACAGACAGAGACGGAGATCGTGAAAGCTATTGCTTTGGGCAAGACCACAAAGGAGATTGCTGCTGAGCGCTTTTCGAGCATCCACACCGTCACCACCCATCGTAAGAACATTTTCCGCAAACTGGGTATAAACACAGCGCACGAAGCGGTAAAATACGCGCTTCGTGCGGGGTTAATCGATCCGTCTGAATTCTATATTTAGTCTTCCTTGACAATCGGGTAGAGTTCGATGAACTCGCCCTGATGGTTCTGGCCGTCGTTGATGAGCTCTGCCATCTTCTCGCCAACCGTCTCGATGTCGTGGAAACCAGGCAGTGCCATGTTGCCGTTCAGATCGGTTGTCGTAGGACCTGGGTGAACGGAGAAGACCTCCAACGGTGTATTGCTCTGTTGCAGTTCGATGGCCATCACGCCCATCATCGCATTCTGTGCAGCCTTGCTGGCTACATAGGCCAGCGGATGCCAATAAGGACTGATTTCAGAGGGCACTGTCACATTGACGATGCGTCCCTCATTCTTGGTCAGCAGGGGCATCAGGGCCTTGGTGAGGGCGAAGGTGCCGATGAAGTTCACATCGAGCGTCTCCTTGATATCGCTGATCTCTGTATGCAGACTGTCCACACTCATATCGCCAGGGATACCGGCATTATTCACCAGCAGGGTCAGTTCAGGATATTTGGCGTTGATCTCTTTGGCCGCCTGTTCGATGTTGGCGAGGTCGCGCAGTTCGATGTTCACCCAACCCAGCACGTCGACACCAGCTGATTTCAGTTCGCTGATAGCTTTCTCTGCCCGCTCATCATGGCGTGCGCCAAGAATCACCTGCCAACCGCTCTTTCCGAGGTGCTTGGCAATTCCGAATCCGATGCCCTTGTTGGCACCTGTGACTAAAACAATCTTCTTTTTCATCTTTTTATCTTGTATAGTTATCGTGTTTATTACAAACGCGCTGCAAAGGTACAAAGATTTGCGTAAATAGAAATACCATCTGTATGGTATTTTGCAAAAGAATCTTTATTTTGATGGCGCATTCAGAAAAATACACTATCTTTGCATGCAAAATATCAGAAATATGAAACAGAAATACGCAGTCATTGTATTCTTTGCGCTGATAGCAGCATCGGGACTGACCAGTTTCAGCAGCTATCGTGCTACGGAACTTTTGGTAGAGGACGATATGAGTCAGGCGCTGGCTTTGGCCCTCGACGAGCAGCAGAGCGACGTGATCAGCGCTGATACCATCCGAGTGTTCAACAGTCATCTGCAACTGGAGCAGTTGCGAGGCCATGCGATGTTGGCAGTCGATACGCGACAGAAGGGCTTCCGCTGCGAAGCCAAATGCGCAAAAGCGACCATCTTCTCGATGTCCGAACAACGACCTGCTCTGGCCCTTTGGGCATTGGCGATGCTATGGGCTGTATTCTGCCTCTATCGACGCAAACAGGAAATGCCACTATTGGCAGCTTTGCCTCATTATGGTGGTCTGCGCTATTCTGAATCAGAAGCTCGCTTCTTCGATGCAGAAGGTCAGCACGTGAAACTCACACCCATGCAACAGCAACTAATGGAGCTATTCTTCCATGCTCCTAACCACACACTCTCGAAGACTGATATCTGTGAGGCCCTTTGGCCCAAGAAAGAGGATGCCAGCGAGACGCTCTATACCCTCATCCGAAGGCTGAAGCCCATCGTTGAGCAGCATTCCAACCTGAAAATCGAAGTGGACAGAGGAAAAGCTTACGGACTGAAAGCCAAATAGTTAGGAACCTGTCAGGCAATTGTCAGACAAATGTCAGGCAATTAATTCGCCAAAAACATAATCTCTTCATACCTTTGCAGCAAAAAAGCAAGTATGAAGAGTTTTCTTTTTCTGTCTGGGATTGTGTTCATCGTCGTCATGGCGATTGTGTCTCTCTATGAACGTGAGGACGATAAGACCATACCACAGAAGGTGGAACGGGCAATGAGGCTCACACAGATGATAGCGTATCAGGATGATGACTTCGACTATACCATTCGCCATCCGTCGTTCTTCGAGCAGACAGATGATTCACTATTGGACAAAGGCTGTTGTCGCTTCAGCTTCTGGCAGGATAGCACTGAGATTGTGCAGACGGCCTTTGTGGAGCCCAATCCTGACTCGCTCACCGTTGAGCAGGCCATGCGGAAATATGCTTCAGACCTTCATGCTACAGAGCAGACAAAGGGCGAAGATTACTTTATTCTGTCAGGCTCGCTCCACACTGACAGCGGACAAATCGCAGGCCGACGATACTATGCTAAATTCGTGAAACACCGCAAACTCTGGTTCGTGCAGTCATTAACTTATCCTGAAGATTGCGAACAAGCCATCAGTCGCCTTCGTCAGGAAATCGACAAGTGGAAAGTGTGGGAGTCCATATGAGAACCATTGTGGACTCTGTGAGTTCACTTTTTCTTCGGTTTAGGCATTGGGAGTTCCTTGCATGTCTCACGGACGAGTTCTGACAGATAGTCACGATCGTCCACATCGGCGATGTAGAAATAATCCTTGGCGCCTTCGTAAGGCGGACGCAGGTCTTCTTTTCGCAAAAGTTTCCGTCCTGCCTCCGTTGGCTTCAGATAGAAACAGTCATCACAGATAAGTCCGAAGATCTTCCCATTACAATAAATACCGTAGTCACCAAACATCTTCTTGGTCACTATCTCTCCCGCACCACTACACTGATCGGCGATGTACTGTACAAAGTCCGCGTTACTAGCCATTGTCTTTTCGATTTTGATTTTGGATGCAAAGATAATAAAAACATCTTAAAAGTTATAATCCTGCCGTGATTTTATTAAACACCGTCGCGATTTTAATAAACACCGTCGCAAAATCCTTCATCTCTCCCTAAATCGCTGGGAATGCCTTTGTACAAAGGGGTTTGAGCACGGGAGGGATGTTTCTGATCCCTCCCATATCTCTCCCGTCATCCCTCCCGTAGCCTTTCATGCGACCCTAAGTAGCATCACTTTGTAATAAGCCACACGAGACTGACGGAAGTTGGTTATGAACATCTCGCAAAGGTCTTTTTTCTCCATGAAGTCCTGGTTTAGGCCCGTGTTGTCAATCAGCTGACGAGGTTTGACGGGAGAGATATGGGAGAGATGACGGGAGGGATCAAGGGAGGGATGAAAACTGCGAAAGTCCTTTATATAAAGGCATTCTGAGAGGTAGACGGGAGGGATTGGGACTTTTTCGAAATACTCTGCTCTAATTCATTATCCGAAGCCTCTTGTCTCAAAATAAGAGCCTTTCCTTGATGATTAACAGCCTCTTGTTTTCCGTTAAGTAGCTGCTTGATTGTTCCCACCTTGGGAATGAAATGTTCCCACGTTGGGAACAAAATATTCCCAGCCTGGGAATCAGAATAAACAAGGTTAAATAATCGTCATATCACACGGTTTCAGAACGATGTGTTTATTCATCAAAATGAGACTATTTCAGATAAAATCTGAGACAAATGGCAAAAAAGGAGCGAATTATTTGGAATTATCCGATATTATTTTTATATTTGCAAGCGAGAATTAAGAGTTGAATGATATGAAAGAAAGTACCCTGTTGAATGAAGCTCAACTAAGTATCCTGAGGCTGCTGGGGTCAATGAAGACCGTGGAGGAGGTGAATGAACTTCGTCAGGTCATCTGTGACTATTATGCGCGTAAGGTTGATGAAGAGGTGGATTGTCTTTGGGCTGAAGGTAAATGGGACAATGAGAAGAACGAGGCTGTATTGAAAGACAGTTCCTACCAATGAAACTTAAAGAATTCCTCGGACTATTGCAGCCTGAGACTAACAATAATGTATAACCCAATAAAAATGACAATGCCTATGGGCTGAGAAATATAAAAAGGACATAAGACAGAACGTCCACTTTTGATTCTTGTTTCTGACAATTGGGGAATTGAAAGAAATTAGTCAAGAACTGAAGTTGATCGTTCACGCCGTTTGGCGTGGACATTTGCTCGTTTAAGACTAATAGGTTTTCCCCAATACCTCAGAAACGTAGACGAAGTAAATTGTCCACGTTTTCTTGTTGTGCCCATTTAAACGAAATGATATCCAATTAAAATACATAAACGATGAAGAAGTTATTCATATCAATTGTAGCCATGCTTTTGCCTTTAATGGCAAGTGCTGATGCTGTAGAGATCAATGGAATTTTTTATAATCTAATTGATAAGGCAAATTCTGCTGAAGTAACAAAAAATCCTAACTATTATTCTGGTGATATCGTGATACCGGATAAAATTATTTATGAGGGAATTAACTACAATGTTACCTCAATAGGTAAAGATGCATTTTATAATTGTTTTGGATTATCTACTGTAGCCATACCCAATAGTATAACCATAATTCAGGATCGAGCCTTTTTCAATTGTGCAAATTTAAAGTCCATTACAATCCCCAATAGCGTTACATCTATAGGTAAAGAATCATTTTATGGTTGTAAAAGTCTTACGTCATTTGTCATTCCTAATAGTGTGACTTCTATTGGTACAGAAGCATTTGGGATGTGTAATAATATTGTTTCTATATCCATACCCAATAGCATTTCAAAAATAGATGGTGGATTATTCGAAAATTGTTCAAATTTAAAAACCGTAGATTTACCAAACAGTTTAACGGAAATAGGAACCCGTGCTTTTTGGAAGTGTGAGGGTTTAGGATCGGTATCTATTCCAGAAGGAGTGATTTACATCGCTTCTGATGCTTTTTCTGGTTGTAGTAGTTTGACTACAGTGGGTTTGCCATCAAGTATTACATACATCAATAGTGGCGCTTTCGCCAATTGCAAAAAACTCGAAAGCGTCTTTTGTTATGCAAATAGTATTCCAGGAACAGGAAATGATGTTTTTAAAGATTCTTATATTGACTATTGTACTTTATACGTTCCTTCTGAGTCTTTGCAAAAATACTGCGAGACATCTCCATGGAAAGAATTTGGTGAGATAAAAGCTATCGTCGAAACACCAAGTGTTTATAAATTAACCTATATGGTTGATGGAGTAGTATATAAGGCCTACGATGTGCAAGAAGGAGCTAGCATTACTCCTGAAGTAGCTCCAACAAAGGAAGGGTATACTTTCTCAGGTTGGAGTGAAATTCCTTCTACAATGCCTAATCACGATGTGACAGTAACAGGTTCATTTACCATTAATAAATATAAGCTAACTTATATGGTTGATGGTGTCGAATATAAGTCCTATCAAATAGAGTATGGCGCTAGCATTACACCTGAGGCTGCACCTACAAAAACAGGATACACCTTCTCTGGGTGGAGCAACATCCCATCAACAATGCCAGCCAACGATGTAACAGTAACTGGTACATTCACTATCAACAAGTATAAACTTATTTATAAAGTAGATGGAGTTGAATACAAAACTTACGATGTGGAATATGGCAAATCCATCACGCCAGAACCAGCTCCCACCAAGGAGGGCTATACATTCTCGGGCTGGAGCTATATACCTTCTACGATGCCCGCAGAAAATGTAACAGTTACAGGTTCATTCACCGTTAATAAGTATAAGCTAATCTACAAGGTAGATGGCGAGGTCTATAAGACCTACGAGATAGAGTATGGCGCAACCATTACGCCTGAGGCAGAGCCTACGAAGGAGGGTTATTCATTCTCAGGCTGGAGTGAGATACCTTCCACTATGCCTGCCAGAGATGTGACGGTTACAGGAACATTCTCAAGAGGGGCTTATACTCTGACTTATGTTGTTGATGGCGTAACTTATAAGACTGTTAGCTACGATTATGGTGAAACCATTACGCCAGAACCTGCACCCACGAAGGAGGGCTATACCTTCTCGGGATGGAGTAACATTCCATCGACTATGCCTGCTAATAACGTGACGGTTACAGGTTCGTTCACCGTTAATAAGTATAAGCTAATCTACAAGGTGGACGGCGAAGTCTATAGAACTTACGAAATAGAGTATGGTGCAACCATTACGCCTGAGGCAGAGCCTACGAAAGAGGGCTACAAGTTCTCGGGTTGGAGCTATATCCCGAGTAAGATGCCCGCTGAGGATGTGGTGGTAACAGGAACCTTCACACAGGAGGCAGAAGTTAAGGATAATGTGTCGTATGAGGTTAATGGCAACAGTGCATCAGTAACCCATGCTAACAATGCAAAGGGTGATATAACGATAGAGGAGTCGGTGGTTATCGATGGCAAGACCTACGACGTGACTACTATTGCTGATGGTGCTTTCCAAGGATGTACAGGATTAACTTCGGTAGAAATACCAGCCTCGATTACTAAGATTGGAGAGAATGCCTTCGATGGTTGTTCTGGTCTGCTGATAATTAAGATTGGAAAGGGCATCAAAGAAATTGGTAGCAAGGCGTTTGCTAATATAGGAAAGAGCAAGGTAAGGACTCGCGCTGAAAGTACAAGTCTGAAAGTGTATTGCGAGGCTGAGGCTATACCATCTACCGCTGCAGATGCTTTCGAGAATTCACCGATTGACAAGGGAACACTCTATGTCAAGGATGACTTCGTAAGTATATACAAAGTCCTTGTTCCTTGGAATGGATTCGGTACTATAGCAGGACTCGCTACAAGTATCAACTCTGTCTCCATCGATTCTGAGAATGCCTGGATCTTCGACATGCAGGGCAACAGGCGCGGCAATGTCCGTAAGGGTGTGAACATCATCCGCATGAAGGATGGAAAGAGCAAAAAGGTAATGGTGAAATAATACATTCGCAAAATATTCGAATGTGTTATCTACACAAAGAATCGCTATCAGTAATGGTAGCGATTCTTTGTGTGTGAATCATGTTATTATTATATAAAAAAAATGTAATTTTTTCCCCCGTTACAATGGAATTGCGTAAATTTGCACGCGAAATGCGCAATTTGAAATGAGTATTACTGGTATAGTAAGAAAGGTGTTTGAGTCTCGCCAGCTGGAGTTGGAGAAACATCAGAACGAGGGAAAGGTATTGCAGGAAGCAGTGCTGGGCCGTCTGATTGCTGAGGCTAAAGACACGGAATATGGCCGTAATCACGCCTTCGCCACGATGAAAGGCTATGAGGATTTTGTAAGGCATATTCCTGTCAATACCTATGAAGAACTGAAGGACAGCATCGATCGCATGCGACATGGTGAGACGGATATCCTCTGGCCTGGTCGTGTGAAATGGTATGCCAAGTCGTCAGGCACTACCAATGATAAATCGAAGTTCATCCCCGTCAGTCAGCAGGGCTTGAAGCGAATGCATTACAAGGGCGGGTTCGATGCCGTTGCGATGTATCTGCAGAACAACCCGAAATCACGCCTCTTCGACGGACGGGCGCTGATTCTGGGAGGCAGTCATGCGCCAAACTATAACCTGAAAGGTTCGTTGGTAGGCGACCTCAGCGCCATCCTGATAGAGAACATCAACCCGCTGGCCAATCTGGTGCGGGTTCCCAAGAAGCAGACGGCCCTGATCTCTGATTTCGAGATTAAGCGCGACAAGATAGCCCGTGAGGCGATGAACAAGAATGTGACGAACATTTCGGGCGTGCCCTCATGGATGCTCTCCGTGCTTACTAGAATGATGGAGATTTCAGGCAAGACGCATCTGGAGGAGGTGTGGCCCAATATCGAGGTGTTCTTCCACGGTGGTGTAGCCTTCACGCCTTACCGTAAGCAGTATGAGCAGCTCATCACCTCGCCCAAGATGCACTATATGGAGACCTATAATGCCAGCGAGGGCTTCTTCGGGCTGCAGAACGATCCGAACGACAAGTCGATGCTGCTGATGCTCGACTATGACGTGTTCTATGAGTTCATTCCGATGGATGGTGGCGATGCCGTTCCCCTTTGGGGCGTGGAAATAGGCAAGAACTATGCGATGGTCATCTCTACCTGCTGTGGACTGTGGCGTTACGAGATTGGTGATACCATCCAGTTTACGTCGACCAATCCTTATAAGTTTATCATCACAGGTCGTACGAAGCACTTTATCAATGCCTTTGGTGAGGAGCTGATTGTCGATAATGCTGAGAAGGGACTGGCCTATGCCTGTGAACAGACAGGGGCAGAGGTCTCTGAATACACGGCAGCACCTGTGTTTATGGATGCCAATGCCAAGTGCCGTCATCAGTGGATCATCGAGTTTGCCAAGCGGCCCGCGGATCTGCAATTGTTCTCAGACCTGCTCGACAAGCGCCTGCAGGAAATCAATTCCGACTATGAGGCCAAGCGCTATAAGGATATCACCCTGCAGCACCTCGAAATCATTGAGGCGCGTGAGAATCTGTTTAATGACTGGCTGAAGCTTCGTGGAAAACTGGGTGGACAGCACAAGGTGCCCCGTCTGAGCAATAGTCGTGAGACCATAGAGCAACTGATAGCGCTGAATGAAAGGAAAGAGGAAAGAGGAGAGAGGAAAGAGAAATGATAAGTGGTATGACAAAAAGAAAAGGTATAGGAGGATATATGCGAATGCTTGTGGCGGTAGGAGTAATCTCCTTCCTCCTTCCTCTTTCCTCTTTCCTCTTTTTCTCCTGTGCCCGAATGGGACAGCCCGATGGTGGCTGGTATGACGATGATCCTCCACAGGTCGTTGGCAGCTCGCCAGAAGACAGGGCGACAAATGTCAAGACCAACAAGATCACCATCTTCTTCGATGAGTTTATCAAGATAGAAAATGCAAGTGAAAAGGTGATTGTCTCACCCCCACAACTGGAAACACCGGAAATCAAGGGTGCCGGCAAGAAGATTGTGGTGGAACTGAAGGACACGCTGAAAGAGAATACGACCTATACCATCGACTTCAGCGATGCCATTGTTGACAATAACGAGGGTAATCCCTTGGGCAACTATACCTTCACCTTCTCGACTGGTGAAGAGATTGACACTTTCGAGATTGCCGGTTATGTGCTCGACGCCAGCAATCTGGAGCCTATCAAGGGTATTGCGGTGGGACTTTATGATGACTTGTCGGATACCGTCTTTACCACGAAACCGTTGATGCGTATTTCACGCACAGACAGTCGGGGCTATTTTGTGGTGAAGGGTGTGGCACCAGGTACCTATCGGGCATACGCCCTTCAGGATATGGATGGCGATTTCTGTTTTAAGCAGACGGGTGAGATGATTGCTTTCAACCATGAGACGTTTGTCCCCTCATCGAAGCCCGATGTCCGTACAGATACCATTTGGCGCGATTCGCTGCATATCGACGCATTCCGACGAGTGCCCTATACCCATTTCCTGCCTGACGATGTCACCCTCTTGGCGTTCACACATCCTCTGACAGACCGCTATCTGTTGAAGACGGAACGTACGGAACCTAATAAGCTCTCGTTGTATTTCACCTATGGCGACTCTATACTGCCAGAAATCAAGGGGTTGAATTTTGATGCAGACAGTGCCTTTGTGATCGAGGCCAACGAGAAGCGCGACACCATTCATTACTGGCTGCGCGACACGATGCTCATCAACAAGGATTCGCTGCTGATGGATATCACCTACAACATGACGGATACGCTGGGTAATCTTGTGCTTAACACCGACTCCGCAGTAGAGATGCTGCCAAAGGTGTCGTATGAGAAGCGTATGAAGGATTTGAACAAGGAAATAGAGAAGTGGCAGAAGCAACAGGAAAAGAAAAAGAAGAACGACCAGCCTTATGACTCTATCTATCCCGTCAAACCGCTCGATGTGAAGTATAATGTGCCAGGTTCTGCGACTCCAAGTTCACGGATTACCGTAGAGATGCCTGCCCCATTGGAGGTTTGCGATACATCGAAGATACATCTCTATTCCATGATCGACTCCGTATGGTATCAGACACCCTGTGAGTTCCGTCAAATAAAGAATAAGCTAAGGGAATATGAGTTGCTGGTCGATTGGCGATTGGAGACAGAATATAGCTTTGAGGTCGACTCGGCAGCTTTCATCGATATCTATGGCAATGTCTCGAAAGCCAATAAGCAGGGCATCAAGGTGAAAGGGCCGGATGAGTTCAGTCTGCTGATAGTGAACGTCAGCGGTCTGGAGGTGGCCGATACATCCATTATCGTTCAGTTGCTTAACAACTCGGATGCACCAGTGATGGAAACACGGGTGAAGAAAGGCACGGCCAGGTTTGAATATCTGACACCAGGCAAATACTATATGCGTGCCTTTGTGGATGCCAATGGCAATGGTATCTGGGATACGGGCGACTATAAGGCCGACCGTCAGGCTGAGGCTGTCTATTACTATACACAGGAAATAGAATGTAAGGAGAAATGGGATGTGACCAAGTCTTGGAATCTGACGGAAGTACCGCGTTTCCGCCAAAAGCCAAGTGCTATCACCAAACAGAAGCCTGATAAGGATAAGAAGTTGAAGAACCGCAACATTGACAGAGCCAAGAAGTTGGGAGTTGAATATCTCAAGACCCAAGGCGTGACACTATAACATAAAGATGAAAATAAGACTAAGAATGAATATGACAATGAAACGAATCATGATAATGCTCTTTGCCCTGATGCCTCTGATGTCGCAGGCGCAGTGTGGCATTGAGAATACGGCCTTTAAGTCGGGTGAGGTGTTGGAATACGACTTGAAGTTCAATTGGAAACTCATCTGGTTTACGGTCGGTACTGCCACGATGGATACAAAGATGACCAAGTTTGAGGGTAAGGACGCCTGGCGCTCCTATCTGATAACGAGGGGCAACAATACGCTCGACAAGTATTTCACGATGCGTGACACCCTGCTCAGCTATTGTAATCCCGACCTTTCTCCGCTTTACTTCCGCAAGGGCGCCCGCGAGGGAAGCCGTTACTACGTTGACGAGGTTTGGTACTCTTATCCTGGTGGCAATTGTCAGTTGAAGAAACATCGTATTGATGCTGATGGCGAGGTGCATTGGAAGACGAGCACCTATAAGAACTGTATCTACGATATGATGTCGATCTTCCTTCGTGCCCGCAATTTCGATGCGACGAAGCTGAAGAAGGGCGAGGTAATCCCTATGCCCATCAGCGATGCCCGCCATTTGTCAAACTCCTGGCTGAGCTATCGTGGTAAGACCAATTACAAGATGGACAGCACCAAGGAAAAGTTCCGTTGTCTGGTATTCTCGTTCTGGGAGAATGAGAACGGCAAGAGCCACGAACTGATTCGCTTCTACGTGACGGACGACCAGAACCACATCCCCGTGCGCCTTGACATGTTTCTGAGTTTCGGCTCTGCCAAGGCCTTCCTTAAGAGTTATAAGGGTGTACGTAGTCCGATGACGTCTAAGGTGCAGTAACCTTTATACAGCGCAGGTTTTTCTCCAATTGGGCCGTGCTACTGGCACCTACCAGAACAGAAGTGACGCCCTTCTGGTGCAGAATCCAAGACAGGGCCATTTCTGCTAAAGTTTCTCCGCGATCCTGAGCCTCCTTGTTGTAATGACGCAGCTTTTCGAGCAACTCAGGTGTGAGCATCTCCTCTCTTAGGAATTTGCCCTTCGACATGCGGGAGTCCTGAGGGATGCCATTTAGATAGCGGTCGGTAAGCAGTCCCTGTGCCAATGGCGAGAAAGAAATAAAGCCGATGCCCTCTTCTACGCAGAAGTCAAGGATACCCTCTTCCTGTGGCTCACGGTTGAGCATATTCAATTTGCCCTGATAGATGAGTAGGGGCACATTGCGTTCCTTCAGATATTTGGCAGCAAAACGCGTAGCTTCGAGTGGCCAACGCGAAATGCCCACATAAAGCGCCTTACCCTGACGCACGATATCTACCAACGCCTGAAGTGTTTCCTCTAGCGGGGTATTGGGATCGTAGCGATGGCTATAGAATAAGTCCACATAGTCTATCTTCATCCGTTTCAGACTCTGATCGAGCGAGGCCATCAGATATTTTCTGGAACCCCAGTCGCCATAGGGCCCGGGCCACATGTCATAGCCAGCCTTTGTCGAAATGAAGAGTTCGTCACGATATGGACGGAAATCCTCTTCCATCAGCCTGCCCATGGTCTCCTCAGCAGAGCCGTAGACAGGGCCGTAGTTGTTGGCCAGATCGAAGTGAGTGATACCATGATCAAAAGCGTAGTGGGTGATCTCACGGCTGCGTTCGTAAGGATCGACGCTGCCGAAATTATGCCAGAAACCGAGACTTACCTTAGGCAGTAACACACCAGAACGTCCACAACGTTCATATTCCATTCCGTTAGAGTAACGGTCCTTGTCTGCGTAATAGATTTCCTTCATATTGGTTGAATTTCTGCAAAGGTAATCATTTTATCGAAAAAAACGTTGCTCTTTTGAAAAAAGTTTGTATATTTGCAAGCAAAAAGCAAGAAATAATGACTAACCATACGATTGATATCCCATTTGCTAAGACCCGATCACAGGCGATGCAGGAGAAAATGCAACGCTTTACCGATGCAGGGAAGTATGAGCAGGACCAGTTTATCGATTTTGAGCCCGAGCGGCATATCTATATCTACAATGGCGAGAGCCGACTCTTGCCAGTGAGTGCGCTGATTGCCTATTTCTTTGAGGCGTTCGATGCACAAGCAGCAGCCCAACGACAGTTCGAGCGTTATGGCACCCCCATTGAAGAGACGCTGAAGAAGTGGGAACGGATTGGTCAGATGGCCCGTGAGGTGGGCACCTTCGTACACGAACAGACAGAGAACTATTTCCGTGACGGGACTTTCGCCACCGCCTGCCCCTTTACATTCGAAGATAAAACGGAGATGATAGGCGTGGAAAAGGAACGTCAACATTTCCTCCGCTTCGTCAGCGATTACGATATTCACCCCTATCGACAGGAATGGCCCGTCTTTGATACAGATCTGAATATCGCTGGTACCATTGATATGGTGTGTAAAGAGGCTGATGGCGAGTTTACCATTTACGACTGGAAGCGCAGCAGCAAGGTGGTCAATGTTCTGGGCCAGCCAGTGGTGGAGGCGTTTGGTGGCAAACGGAGTTTCAATGGCATCTCGCTGCCTGACACTCCCTTCTATCACTATTGCATCCAACAGAACCTCTACCGTTATATGCTCGAGGCTCACTATGGGGTAAAGGTGAAGGCCATGAACCTGGTGGTGCTCTGTGCCGACTATTCCTCGTATGTTGTCGCCAATGTGCCCAAAATGGATGAGGTTATCGCGCAGATTATCGCTGTCTGCCACGAAAAAGACCTGGGTCATCAGTTGTTATCCGACTAACGACCCAGGCCTCTCTTATCTACCGTATTCTTATCCTACCTGACTACCAGGCTTGACATCCTTGGTGGTGGTGACCACGCTGAGGCTCTCGTCAGCATCAACGGCAGAGAGAATCATACCCTGACTCTCAATACCCATCATGGTGCGAGGCGCAAAGTTGGCCACGAAGAGGATACGCTTGCCAATGAGCTCTTCTGGATTCTCATAGAAGGCAGCGATACCAGAACAGATGGTGCGATCTGTGCCAGAACCATCATCGATAGTGAACTGCAGGAGCTTCTTGCTCTTCTTCACTTTCTGACAATCCTTCACCAGACCTACACGGATATCGAGCTTCTCGAAGTCCTCGAACGATATTGTCTCCTTAATAGGAGCGGCTTTATAGGCTGCGGCCTCATTAGCCTTTTTAGTAGCCTCAAGCTTATCAAGCTGCTTCTGGATAACCTCATCCTCAATCTTCTCGAAGAGCAAAGCAGGCTCTCCAAGCTGATGACCAGGCTTCAGCAGATCAGTGCTGCCAAGCTGCTCCCACTCGAAGGAGTCGATATTCAGCATTTCACGGAGCTTCTTACTGCTGAATGGCAGGAAGGGCTCAAAGGCGATAGCGAGATTGGCTGTCAACTGCAAGCAGATATTCAGAATGGTCTCGCAACGCTTACAATCACACTTCCAAACCTTCCAAGGCTCACATTCCGTAATGTACTTATTACCAATACGAGCCAGATTCATGGCCTCAAACTGTGCATCGCGGAATTTGAACTGCTCCAACAGCGACTCCACCTTCTCCTTGACATCCTTGAACTCAGCGAGTGTCTGACGGTCTGTGTCGTTCAGTTCGCCACAAGCAGGCACTACGCCATTCCAATATTTCTTAGTCAACTGGAGAGCACGGTTCACGAAGTTGCCATAAACAGCCACCAGCTCGTTGTTATTACGATCCTGGAAGTCCTTCCAAGTAAAGTTATTGTCCTTTGTCTCAGGCGCATTAGCTGTCAGCACATAGCGCAGCACATCTTGCTTGCCAGGCATGTCTACCAGATACTCGTGGAGCCATACAGCCCAGTTACGAGAGGTAGAGATCTTATCGTTCTCAAGGTTCAGGAACTCGTTGGCAGGCACATTGTCGGGCATGATATACTTGCCGTGAGCCTTCATCATGACAGGGAAGATGATGCAGTGGAACACGATGTTGTCCTTGCCAATGAAGTGCACTAGACGGGTGTCCTCGTCCTGCCACCATTTCTCCCATGAGCCCCACTTCTCAGGCTCCTTCTCGCAAAGCTCCTTAGTGTTTGATACATAGCCGATAGGCGCATCAAACCAGACATAGAGCACCTTGCCCTCCGCATCCTTTACAGGCACAGGAATACCCCAATCCAAGTCGCGCGTCATCGCACGGGGCTGGAGGTCCATATCGAGCCAGGATTTGCATTGTCCGTAGACATTAGGACGCCACTCTTTATGCTCCTCGAGGATCCACTTTTTCAACCACTCCTGATATTCGTTCAGGGGCAGATACCAGTTCTTGGTCTTCTTCAATACAGGTGTAGAACCAGAGATGGTCGACTTAGGATTAATCAACTCTGTGGGCGAGAGGTCGCGTCCGCACTTTTCACACTGGTCGCCATAGGCACCCTCAGCATGGCAGTGGGGGCACTCACCTGTTACGTAGCGGTCAGCCAGGAACTGCTTGGCCTCCTCGTCATACAGCTGTTCTGTTGTCTCCTCTGTCAGCTTACCCTCATCGTAGAGTTTCTTGAACCACTCTGCAGCAAACTTATGATGCGTCTCGCTGGTGGTACGGCTATAGATGTCGAACGAGATGCCGAACTCCTCGAACGAGTCTTTGATCATCTTATGATAGCGGTCGACTACATCCTGAGGGGTGATACCCTCCTTGCGGGCTCGTACCGTGATGGGCACACCATGCTCATCCGAACCACCAATAAACAGCACCTCGCGCTTTTTAAGTCTGAGATAGCGCACATAGATATCAGCAGGCACATACACACCAGCCAGATGGCCGATATGCACACCGCCATTCGCATAAGGCAACGCCGACGTCACCGTCGTACGCTTATAAGTCTTGTTCTCCATGTCTAAAATACGTATTTATTTTTTCGCCTGCAAAGGTACAAATAAGTGGCGGAAAAACCAAATAATTTTGAGTTTTTCCGCCACGCGAGTATCTTCAAGCAACTTATTTGCTCAACTGCTTCTTGCCACGCTGAATGACAATGCCCTTATAGTTGGCATTCACCTTCTGGCCAGAGAGGTTGTAAAGTGCATCATCTGATGAAGGTTCATCGACCATAACACCATTGATACCTGTTACCAAACTGAATTGGATCTTGTCAATGTTGCAGTTTGAACCTGTAATTGTGAGACGGAGAATCTGCTCGCCAGCCTCCAGTTCTACGGTTCCCTCCACCGTCGTGTAGGTTTTCCAATCACTGCCTGTCTGCGGTACTTTGACATCTG
This sequence comes from Prevotella sp., assembly GCA_017556145.1. Taxonomy (GTDB): domain Bacteria; phylum Bacteroidota; class Bacteroidia; order Bacteroidales; family Bacteroidaceae; genus Prevotella. The sequence continues at coordinate 35,796 of JAFZCU010000105.1, forward strand.
CCAGTTTCTTGATAGTCTTATCATTCCTTATATTGATTGAGAATCCGGAATTTGTGGAACCAGACGAAACGGTAGCGACAAATTTATAAGTACCGGTTTCCTTCACGTTGACAGTGTATTCTACCCACTCGCCCGTATTTGTATAGCCAATGGCTTTGCCGTTAGTGCCACATGTTTCAATATCCACACCATCGCTTGTGCGGTAACTGGCATTGCCGCGATTCTCCGCTTCATTATCATGATAGGCAGCACCTTCGCCACCCTTGTCGTAATATTCGGCCTGAATTGTTCCAGGAATAGCGGTGGGACCTGTTTTTGCGAATGGTTCGCGCTTGGGATTGACATTCAGCGTATAGGTTGCTGTCTTCGACTTGCCATCCGCATCAGTTACGATGGCCATAACCGTGTAACGGCCTTGCTCCGCAGGCTCATATTCAATAGTGTAAGGTGCCTCTGTCAGTGTGGCTATCAGCAGGTTGTTCACATACACCTTCACATTGGCAATGGTGCTCGTTTTCGACGAAGCATTAACCGTGATGGTAGCTTTCTCGCCTCCAAGAATGGCCACAGGACTATCTTCAGAGAAACCAACCTCCATATTCTCGTCCTGACTGTCTTTCCGGAAAGTGAGGTTCTTGATATAGAAGCCACCCTTGTCGATATTCAGACAGAGTCTGTGACGACCGGCAGTCAGAGGCTTCTTGAGATCCAAATGCATAGTCTGAAAGTCGGTATTGCTACTAGTCTTAGGAACCTCTATCATATCTGTTAAGAATATCAGGCTTTCTGACAAGTGGAAAAGATTACCACTATTCGTTGAAGCAACTTCTGCATCAAAAGAATATAATCCGTCTTCCTTCACATCAATGGTATACTCCATCCAGCCGCCAGTCTGAGTTGCTCCTGTGCGATTGGCTTTATAAAAAGATACTGTTGAGGCACCTTTGTCATATTCATTTACTACAATGGTACCAGGCATTGTGAATGCAGTTTCATTATAAGGTTCACGTTTTGTGGTTGTGTTCAGTACACTGAACCGTGAATAACGCTCATAGGTAGAACCGTCAGTAGTTGTGACGATGGCCTTCACCGTGTTCCAACCAGTTGTATTTGTCGTATACTCTGTTTTATATGGCTCTTGTGTCATAGTGGAAATCAATTCATCGCCCACATAGAGATCGATTTTCTCGATGGTCTTAGTAGCCATAGAGGCACGTATACTAATAGGCATCACGTCGCCCTTTGCAACCTTCAGTGCAGCTGGCTTTATGTAGATAGAAGCCTCTTTCTTGAAGCCTGGGAATGGGCTCTTGGCATTTTTGGCGGCATCACTCTGCATATACTCACGTAACCATGTCATAGCAGGGCGATCTTTACCGTTCTTGATGAGGCCAGAGTTGCCGTCAGTAGTCCAAGTGCGTCCGTAGATATATCCCCAAAGCGTGATACCTGCACAATAGTCTTGTTCCCACATATAGGGAATTTGTTCTTTATAAGCTTTCAACTGATAATTGTCATTGGTTGTGCCTACATCATATTCCGTGCTGTACATGGGCATCATCAGTTCTTTATGCAATTTGTCCATACTTGACTTGAAGGAGGAAAAAGACAAAACAGTTCCGTCACGATTAAGCATATCGTGCGACTGACAACCATAGGCATCAATCGGGGCACCAGCATCTCGCAGGGTACGCACCAATTCGATGAACAGGTCTGTATTCCACTGGAAAGTATTGTAGTCATTATAGACGAGAATTGCATTTGGCCAACGTTCATGGGCCATCTCAAATGCTTGAATAATCCAATCAAAGTTTGTTCTTCCCTCACCGCCCAAAGCAGCTCTGTATGGTGCAGGGTTATGACCATTTATAGCTTCATTTACAACATCAATAATCTCCAAATCTGGATAATGTTCTTTCACACCGTCAAAATACTCTTGTAAAGCTTTATATTGTTCAATTGTGGAAAGATTATTCATCCATGATGGATATTGGCCACCCCATACAAGGGTGTGATATTTGAAAGGAAACCCATGCTGTTTAGCATAGTTCGCAGACCTGTCGGCTCCACCAAAAGTAAAATTGCCTCGTGAGGGTTCAATGGCATCCCATTTAGATTCGTTTTCTGGTGTAATCTGGTTCCAAAGTTGATAGAACTTCTCGCTTCCATAGTCAACTTGACTACCAGTGGTGATGTTACCCAGGAACTTGTCAGGATTGGTTGATAACTGTGCGCTGGCGGTCATTGTGAGGAGGCCGGAAGCACAGGTAAGAATAGTTTTTTTCAGAAAAATGTTCATTGTAGTTTTTTTGATGTTTTGTTGTTTTGATTTTTCGCTGCAAAGGTAGCTATTTCTTCCTACTTATTTATTACATCATGTTTCAAAAAACTTTGAAAATGTGTCAGCCATAGCCCAATGAAGGTCAACAGGCCGTTGAGCATCAGCAGTTCGTAGCCGAAGCGATAGTCCCACAGGGATTGTGTGGCGAAGTCGAGGGCATAGCAGATCACGGGTGAAGCCACACAGATATAAGGCACCAGACGGTCGTTTGGCTGCTGCTTGGTGAAAAGGCCGAAGACAAATAATCCAAGCAACGGGCCATAGGTATACGAGGCGAGGATATAGACAGCATCAATGAGCGATGTGGAGTTGACGGCCTTGAACAGGAGGATGAACAATACAAAGATGCAACACATGACGATATGCATCCGTTTGCGTAGCAACTCATTGTCAGGCTGACGACGGATATCGACGCAGAAGCTGGTGGTGAGCGACGTCAAAGCAGAGTCTGCACTCGAGAACGAGGCGGCCACAATACCCAAGACGAACAAATAAACTGCGCTGGTGCCTTGTACAAAGGTGGGGAGCAGCTCGTCGCCTTTCATGTCTGTGCCCAAAACCATCGACAACAGGACACCCAACGAGAGAAAGAGCAAATTAGCGGGCACGAAGGCGACACCGTAAGTACACATATCTTTCTGTGCATCGCGCAAGGTCTTGCAGGTCAGGTTCTTCTGCATCATATCCTGATCGAGGCCCGTCATCACGATGGCGATGAAGGCACCGCTCAGAAACTGTTTCCAGAAATTGTGAGGCGATACCCAGTCGTCGAACACGAAGATACGGCTCATCCCACTATTGGCAATGGCACCGACAGCCTCGCCTACAGAAAGGCTACGGGTAGGCGCGTCAGCGGGAATAAGGTGCAACTGTCCTTTGGCTTCCAAGATGATGAGTATCAGGGCTGTAAACAGACATAAGGTCTGAAAGGTGTCCGTAAACACCAGCGTCCCGATGCCTCCCCGACGCGTATAGAGCCAGATGAGCAGCACCATCACCACCACATTAATTATAAAGGGGATGCCTGCAGGCTCGAATACAAACTGCTGAAGAATGATACATACTACGTAGAACCGTACAGAGGCGCCCACCATCTTCGACAACAGGAAGAACCAGGCGCCTGTCTGATAAGAACGGTTGCCCAATCGTTGCCCCAAGTAAGTGTAGATGCTTGTCAGCTGAAGCCGGTAATAGAGCGGCAGCAGGACAAAGGCGATGACGGCGTAGCCCACGATAAAGCCCAGACACATCTGCAGGTAGGTCATCTGTGATGTCAGCACCATACCTGGCACACTGACGAATGTGACACCTGATATCGAGGCGCCTATCATGCCAAAGGCCACCATATACCAGGGCGCCTTGCGATTGGCACGATAGAACATGTCGTTGTTGGCCTTGCGGCTCGTCAGGTGACTGATGCCGAAAAGCACGACAAAATAAGCCAGGACTATCAGGAGTATCGTCATAACAGCGTGCAAAGTTAAGAAAATTTTCTGGGGAAAATGGCTTAAAAACAAAAATAAATTCCTATCTTTGCCGAAAAATTGGAGAGAAATGAAAAAAAGGTTTTTCAAAAGTCGTGGTTTCAGACAACTGCTGAGCATTCTGGGTTTCGGTTCAGCAGCATTCGTCTTCTCGGCCTGCTATGGACCGGTTCCCAGAGAGTATCAGAACGGGGCCTATGCCGACAGCGTCAGCGAAACCCTTAGTGCGACCCTCGCTGCAGAAGACTCGCTTTCCGCCACATTGCCCGAGGCAGAAGTGACGGATTCTATCCGATAAGGCACCCCGTATGTAAAATATTGTTAAATAGCCGGCTCTTCATGCAGTATTTTGGCATTTCTGAGTTTTAATGGTAGAAATGTTTTAATTTTGCAGCATGATGAAAAGGACTATTGAATTATTGACACTTGTTCTGGCACTTGTCTTAGGTGCTTGTAGTAATGGGGAAGACAATCCTGGCGTTGGGGGTGGTTATGCAAATACAGAACACTCGCTCTATGCGGTAGCGCGCCAAAGTGTTGATGCGCCAATACAATATCAGGCAGAAATGCCGTTGTTCTCACTTGACAATATCAGGAGTTTCAACACTGAGACGGGCGAACTGATGTTGGAGAATGTGGTTTTCGACAGTCATTTGTTTTCGGATATAGGTTGCCAGTATCGTGTCTATTTTTATGATGGTGACGATTTACTGTTCGACGCCCGTGCAGTGTCCTATTTCTCCAGCGCAGCCTATTTCAGTGATCTCACATTCCAATGTGTTGCTTTTGGACCTGGCGATACGTTTGATGCCTCAGAAACGCCTTTCTATATCCGCTATGGTTATCCGGGAACCCTTGTGGGCGATGAAGCCGTTCAGGAGCTTATGCTGAAGAATGCAGCAGGAATGGAACGTTTCATTGAAATTCTCCGCCAGACAGGGAAAATCATGTCCGATGAGCCGCTGTCGAACGAGAACAACGATCGTATTGACATCAGTCTGACACGTACTGAGCAGGAATTGGTAAAGGGCAACAACGACTTTGCTTTCAACCTGTTCCGCAAAGTGACATCTCAAAAGAGTGAGATAGTCTCGCCCATCAGCATTACCTATGCCTTGGGTATGCTGAACAATGGAGCTTCTGGTGAGACACAGGCAGAGATCAATAAGGTGTTGGGCTTTGGCAATACTGGCGCTGATGGCATCAACGACTTCTGTCGCAAGATGCTCACAGAGGCACCCTGTCTCGACAAACTGACAAAGGTGATGATAGCAAACACCATTTACATGAACAAAGGCTATCAGCTGAAATCCGACTTTGTCACCAAGGCCAAGACCTATTTTGATGCAGAGCCAGAAACGCGTGACTTCTTCGATGGCCAAACACGCGACGTTATCAATAAATGGGGTAACGACCATACGGAGGGTATGATTCCTGAGGTGCTGAAGGAAGATGAGTTCGACCCCTCTGCCGTCAGCTATCTGCTGAACGCCATCTATTTCAAGGGTGTTTGGGCAGAGAAATTCGACAAGGCCAACACACAGGATGAGACTTTCAAGACTGATGCTGGCGAGAAAAAGGTTGTGCCGATGATGCATCAGGAGCACGAGTTCAATTATACGGAAGACGAGACTTGCCAGGCCCTGTGCTTGCCCTATGGCAACAATGCCTATCGCATGACCATTCTGCTGCCCAAGGAAGGCAAGACCGTCAACGATGTGGCGCAGAAGCTGACTGCAGAGACCTGGCAAAGAAAATTCATATGGATGGACAACGCCATTGTGGATGTCAAACTGCCTCGCTTTGAGTCGCAGTCGGAGATTGATTTGACGGGAATCATGTCAGCATTGGGCATGCCAAAGGCTTTTACCCCTGCTGCGGATTTCTCTAATTTCTGCAATGTCCCTACCTACATCGGCCTGATGAAGCAGGTGGCCAAGATTAAACTCAGCGAAGAAGGCACAGAGGCTGCTGCCGTCACCGTGATAGGAATGAAGAATACGACGGCAAATCCATCCGAACCCCAGCGTGTCGATTTCCACGCCAACCGTCCGTTCCTCTATGTCATCAGCGAGCTGTCAACCGGTGCCATTTTTTTTATCGGACAGTACATGGGAAATTAATTATATTTCTGCAGCATGATGAAAAAGAATAGAATGTGGCAGGCCATCGCCTTGATGATGGCAATGGTATTCATAGCATTTGTTTTAGGTGCTTGTGATTCTGCGGAAGAAATTTCGGATAAGGAAGAGTTGCCGGAGATAAAGTTGCCGAAGATAGAGTTGAGGAACTTCTCTAGTACGGGGTGCAAGGGTTATCTTGACCATACAAGGTCTGACACCATAAAAGATGTCTTCGAATACAGCTGCATTCATGATGGCTATCTTTATGTGACGCACCGCGATGT
>JAFZCU010000106.1 GCA_017556145.1 Prevotella sp.
AACCTGCTGAGAAGGGACTGAAGTACGAGGCGAACAACTATGCACTGGGCACGCAACTGCTGAACGCCATAAAAGCGAATCCCAACGATGCCAGCAGCTATCCTGCTATCGACCCTGTGACTGTCAATTTGGATGACTACCAGAACATTATCATCGTGACTCCGCTTTGGTGGAGCCAGATGGCGGCCATCATGCAGACGTACCTTTTCCATAATAGCGAAAAGTTGGCTGGTAAGACGGTGGCAATGATAGTTTCGAGCCATTCAAGTGGAATCAGCGGTGTTGTAGCCGATGCCCAGCGATTACTCCCAAACATAACATGGGCAGGCGACGCCTTGTGGATCAACAACACAAACCATTCCAATCGTGCTTCATTGATTCAGGACTGGCTGCCTACTCAGAACTTCAAAACATCCAATAATATGGCACAATTAATGTATATAACCATTGACGGTGTAACCAAGACCGCAACGCTGGTTGATAATGCGGCTACACAAGCACTTGTTGCAAAACTGCAGGAAGCACCTGTCAACGTATCGCTCAATTCCAGTGGTGGATTTGAAATATGGGGAGCATTAGGTTTCTCGTTGCCCACAAGCAATGAGCAAGTCAACGCTCAGCCAGGCGACATCGTGCTTTACAATGGCAGCAACATCTGCATGTTCTATGGCACGAACTCATGGAGCTACACCCGTTTGGGCAAGATTGACGGACTGTCGGAAAGCGATCTGCGTACATTTCTCAAAGCAGGGCAGAGCAGTATCAGCGTCACTTTGTCGCTGACCAATGCTACAGGCATCAGCCAGGTCAGGGCTGACAATACGACATCAAGAGCCTACACACTGCAAGGCACATTGGCTCAGGCAGGACATAAAGGAATTGTAATTCAGAACGGTAAAAAGATAATAAGATGAAAAAGGTAATAGTTATTTCGACGAGTCTTCGTCATGGTTCTAACAGCGACATGCTCGCTGACAAGTTTGTGGAAGGTGCTAATAGTGCTGGAAACGACGTAGAGAAGATTTCTCTCGTCGGCAAAGACATCCAGTTCTGCAAGGGCTGCATGGGATGCCAGAAATTGGGTCGTTGCGTCATCAAGGATGATGTGAACGACATCATGGAAAAGGTGCTGGAGGCTGATGTCGTTTGCTGGGCTACGCCTATCTATTATTACGAGATGAGCGGACAGATGAAGACACTCATCGACAGAATGAACGCTATGTATCCGCTGGAATATAAGTTCCGTGATATCTATCTGCTGACTACAGCAGCCGAGGACGAGGTAGAGACACCGAAGCGTGCTGAGATTGGTCTGACGGGATGGATTGACTGCTATCCGAAGAGCCGCCTGGCAGGAACCCTCTTCTGTGGAGGTGTGAACGAAGCCCGCGAGATTGAAGGTAACAGCAAACTACAGGAAGCATTTGAAATGGGCAGAAGTATATGAGCATAAAGGAATTCAGAGATTACATGGCATCGGGGAAACCTGTTATTGGTGGCTCCGATGTACACATGATGTTTCACCAACTGTCGCAAGAAGCCTTGAAGATTACAGCAGAGATCAATGGGAAGTATCATACGCCTGAGGAACTTCATATGCTATTGGAGCAGTTGTTTGGTCGGGAAATTCCCAAAAGTGTGGGAATGTTCCCGCCGTTCCATACCGACTGCGGTAAGAATACGGTTTTGGGCGAAGGCGTATTCATCAACATGGGCTGCAAATTCCAGGATCAGGGCGGTATAACGATTGACGAGGGCGCACTGATAGGGCACAACACGGTGTTAGCCACTATCAATCACGACCTGAATCCCGATCGTCGCCACAGCATGACCTACGCCCCGATACACATCGGCAGAAACGTATGGATAGGAGCTAACTCTACCGTTCTGGCCGGAGTGACCATCGGCGACGGTGCCGTAGTGGCAGCAGGTGCCGTGGTGACAAAGGATGTAGAGCCAAACACCGTTGTTGGTGGTGTCCCAGCGAAGTTGATTAAGAGAATTGAAAAAGACAAATAAAGGTATGAAAAAGGTATTATTAGCAATGCTCGCAGTGGGAGTGCTGACAGCATGTAACAGTAACAAACAAACTACAGACAACGATATGGTACAGAAATTGGAATTGACACAGGAGTGGGACAAGGTATTCCCGCTGAGCGAGAAAGTGAACCACCAGAAAGTGACGTTTGAGACGCAGTATGGTTTGACATTGGCAGCCGACCTCTACACGCCCAAGGATGCAGAGGGAAAGCTTGCGGCTATCGCAGTTTCGGGCCCATTCGGAGCCACCAAGGAACAGTCGAGCGGACTCTATGCCATGCGGATGGCAGAGCGTGGTTTTGTGACATTGGCCTTCGACCCGTCGTACACTGGCGAGAGCAGCGGTGAGCCCCGTCGCACGGCATCGCCCGACATCAACACTGAGGATTTCATGGCTGCCGTCGATTACCTGTCGAAACAAGATAATGTAGATGCGGAGAAGATAGGCATCATCGGCATCTGCGGATGGGGAGGCATCGCCCTCAATGCTGCTGCTGCCGACACCCGCATCAAGGCTACCATAGCCAGTACGATGTACGATATGACCCGCGTCGCTGGCAACGGCTACTACGACAGCGAGGACAAGGAGGAGTCACGTCATGCTGCGCGTGAGGCCATCTCTAAACAGCGCCTGACAGATGCGAAGGCAATGGCTGGTGGTGTCATCGACCCGCTGCCTGATGATGCACCGCAGTTCGTGAAGGACTACTATGATTATTATAAAACGGAGAGAGGCTATCATTCACGCTCTGGTAACTCAAACGATGGTTGGCGCGTCATCGGTACTCAGGCCTACGCCAACAGTCGCTTCCTCTACTACATCAACGAAATCCGCTCTGCCGTAATGGTAATGCATGGCGAAAAGGCCCACTCGCGCTACTTCGGCGAGGCCGCCTACAAGTATATGGTGGAAGGTAAGGCCGAGGGCTATAATGTGGTTGGAAAGCCCAATCCTGTTCCTGAGAACAAGCAATTGCTTATCATCCCCGGAGCCTCGCATTGCGACCTCTACGATGGTGGATATACGGAACTTGTAGGTAAGGGAGAACCCAAGAATATGATTCCTTGGGACAAACTGGAGGAGTTCTTTAAGGCGAATTTGAAATAGGTACTTGGGTAAGAGGATCGTAAGAAAGGAACACGTCGGGGAATCTCATAACGAGGTTCCCTTCTTTTTTCATCATAGTCAGTCATTCTACAGGCTCTTTACAACTTTACATGGATTACCGACTGCTACCGTATTGGATGGAATATCGCGAGTAACTACCGAACCGGCTCCGATGGTCACATTGTCGCCGATGGTAACTCCAGGAAGGATGGTGACGCTGCCGCCAATCCATACATTATCGCCGATGCTGACAGGCTTTGCCCATTCCTGACGAGTATTCCGTTCTACAGGGTCGGTACTGTGGCAGGCGGTATAGATGCTGACGTTGGGACCGATAAAGCAGTCATCGCCGATGGTAACAAGTGCTTCATCAAGGACGGTGAAGTTGAAGTTGGCAAAGAACCGCTTGCCGATGCTTATCTGCTTG
>JAFZCU010000107.1 GCA_017556145.1 Prevotella sp.
AGGAGTGCCCCTATGGGGCAGAAATTAAACAAAATTTGACCCAAAATTAATCAAAATGATTTTGTACAATTTTGAAATTAATTTTGAATAATTTCTCCGCGACAGCGGACTTAATAACTTCAATTCTTCAATTTTTTAAAATGAGTCAGAAGTACATTAAATCACAGAACAGGAATTCGCACAATGCGAAGAGCTACGGCAAGTACTACGCGACTGCCGTGTATGACAACCGTTTCATCGGCACGGAGGAACTGGCGGACTTCATCCAGCAGCAGGCCTCGGTGAAGAAGAGCGACATCAAGGCCGTGCTCGACGAGCTGGGTGCCGCCATGAAGCACTATTTCGAACTGGGCCAGAAAGTGAAGCTCGACGGCATCGGCATCATGAAGGTGGGCTTCTCGTCGATCGGCGTGTCCAGGATCGAGGACTGCACCTCTGCCACGATCACCACGCGCCGCGTGCTGTTCCAGCCGGAAACGGAGCGTGTCGTGGTGGGTCAGGAGAAGAAGCCCGACGGCAGCGTGAAGCAGAAGTACGTCAACGCCATCACCCTCTTGAAGGACGTGGTCTTCGAGGAGACGCACGACAATGCCATGAACGCGGAGCCGGAGGAAGATGGCGGGTCTTCGGCAGGCTCAGACGCCGGTAACGGCGGCAGTCAGAATTCTCAGAACACTCCGAGTAATTCAGAGAACTCCGATGGCTTTGCGCTGACCATCTCGACCAGCGGCAGCGGCTCCGCTACCGTGACGCTCAACGGCAATGCCGTGACCTCGGGCTCGAGCCTGAGTGAGGACGATGAGGTGGCCATCAGCATCACGCCCGCCGAGGGCCAGGTGCCCACCGCTACCCTGAACGGCTCGACGATCGAGCTCACTGAGAACGATGGTGTCTATAGCGGCAACTTCGCCATGCCCGGTGAGGCCAGTACGCTGGTGATCAACACCGGTGCGGCAGATGATGACGGGTTCGACAAGGACTAAGCACTGAGTTTGAATTATGAAAAAGAGATTCATTGAGGTAGCGGCGAAGGTGATAGTAGCCGCGCTCACGGCCTTCCTGACAGCCATCACAACGGTGAGCTGCATGTGAACATCAAAACTGACCAGTATGAGAACCATCACCTTGATTGTCATTCACTGTTCTGCGGTGAGGCCCGACCAGACAAGCTCGGCCGCTCAGATCGACACATGGCATCGCCGCCAGGGCTGGAAGCTCGGCATCGGCTACCACTACGTGATCCGTCGTGACGGAACGATAGAGCCAGGCCGTCCGGAATGGATGATCGGTGCCCACTGCAAGAACCATAATGCCCACTCGATCGGCGTCTGCTATGAGGGCGGGTATGACATCCGCGGTCAACCCGCCGACACGCGCACTGAGGCGCAGAAGGCTGCCATGCGACGACTGCTTGAGGAACTGCACGCGCGTTATCCCCGTGCCATGATTCTGGGTCATCATGACCTGAATCCTCAGAAGGATTGTCCCTGTATTCCCGATGTCGTACATGAGTATGCCAACTTGAACGATGTTCGAGCCTGCTCACGCTCGACCAAGTGAGTGAACTCCCTTTGTGCTCGCTTAAACGCAGCCTTGCCAGCCGAAATAAAAAGATACGAAAAAAGGTGTCACTTTCGTGACACCTTTTAATATGAGAATAACTTTAAAAAGCGGATTCTGGTTATTCAGCCTTTTCTTCCTCGGCAGGAGCAGCCTCCTCAGCAGCGGGAGCCTCGGCAGCAGGAGCAGCCTCAGCCTTTGCGCCTGAAGAACGACGAGAACGACGGGTCTTCTTCTTGCCACCGTCCTTAGCCATTTCAGGATCAAAGTCCACGAGCTCGATGAAGCAAACCTGAGCAGCGTCACCCTGACGGGTTCCGAGCTTGATGATACGGGTGTATCCACCGGGACGATCGCCAACCTTCTCAGCCACCTCTCCGAAAAGAGTCTTGATGGCTTCCTTGTTCTGCAGGTAGCTAAATACAACACGACGTGAGTTGGTAGAGTCGTCCTTGGCCTTTGTAATCAGGGGCTCGACGTACTTCTTCAAGGCCTTTGCCTTGGCTACGGTCGTAGTGATTCTTTTGTGCTCTATCAGCGAGATAGCCATGTTTGCAAGCATGGCACTGCGGTGACTGGCAGTACGACCGAGATGGTTGAATTTCTTATTATGTCTCATTTTTCTTTTTTTCTTTTATTGGGCATTCGGCATGTCCTCACAGACTTACTCCCTGTCCAGTTTATACTTTGTAATGTCGGTTCCAAACGACAGATTCAGACTCTCGAGCAAATCATCAAGCTCAGTGAGCGATTTCTTACCAAAGTTGCGGAACTTCAGAAGGTCGGTCTTGTTGTACTGAACAAGATCACCAAGTGTCTCCACATCAGCGGCCTTCAGACAGTTCAGGGCACGAACAGAGAGGTTCATGTCGACCAGACGTGTCTTCAGCAACTGACGCATGTGCAGGATCTCCTCATCAAACTCCTGGTTGCTCTCTGCCTCGGAAGTCTCAAGTGTGATCTTCTCGTCTGAGAACAGCATGAAGTGATAGATAAGGATTTTGGCTGCCTCCTTCAGGGCGTCCTTCGGGTGAATGGAACCGTCCGTCGTGACTTCCATGACGAGCTTATCATAGTCGGTCTTCTGCTCAACACGATAGGGCTCAACAGCGTACTTCACGTTACGGATGGGGGTGTAAATAGAGTCGATTGCGATTACGTTCACATCGGTGCAGAACTCGCGATTCTCATCTGCGGGTACATATCCGCGACCTTTGTTGATCGTAAGATCAATCTGCATCGAGGCTTTGGAATCTAAATGACAAATCACCAAATCGGGATTCAGCACCTCAAATCCAGTCAGATACTTGCCGATGTCACCAGCTTTGAATTCGGTAGAATTCTCGACCGTGATACTGACTTTCTCGTTCTCGAATTCTTCTACTACTTGCTTGAACCGAACTTGCTTCAGGTTCAAGATAATGTTGGTCACATCTTCCTTTACACCAGGTACAGAGGAGAACTCATGCTCAACACCGGCAATCTTGACAGTATTGATAGCATAGCCCTCGAGCGATGAAAGAAGAATGCGGCGGAGGGCGTTACCAATGGTCACACCGAAACCTGGCTCCAAAGGACGAAATTCGAACTTGCCGAACTTGTCGGAAGCCTCCAACATTACGACTTTATCAGGTTTTTGAAATGCTAATATCGCCATTAATTTAATGATTTAGTTCTTAGAGTACAACTCAACGATTGACTGTTCCTTAATGTTCTCGGGGATGTCGGCACGCTCCGGCATGTGCAGGAACTTACCACCTTTCACGTTCTCATCCCACTCGATCCAAGGGTACTTGCTGTGGTTGAAACCAGCAAGGGCGGCCTCGATTACCTCGAGAGACTTTGACTTCTCGCGAACAGCGACAATCATACCGGGCTTCACCTGGAATGAAGGAATGTTCACGACCTTGCCATCAACAGTAATGTGCTTGTGACCCACGAGCTGACGGGCAGCTGCACGAGTAGGAGCAATACCGAGACGGAACACCACATTGTCGAGTCTGCTCTCCAA
>JAFZCU010000108.1 GCA_017556145.1 Prevotella sp.
ATGGCTATGTCAGTCATTGCCCTCCCTTCCTTAATGGCTCAGAATTCTAACCCGAAAGGATTGTACAAGCTTACCGAGATTGTCCATCAGGATGGCAAACGGGTAGAGGCCGGTTTCAAGCGATACAGGTATTGTCAGGATCAGCTCTCGCTCGTGCTGAACTATAACCAGAACATCGCCCTATTAGAGCGTTCCTTCACCGTTTTCATCTCCAATCCCGACGGGAAACCCCTGCAGTACACTGGCGAACTGTCGAAGACCGAGAACAAGGGGACCCAGGTTTTCGGCACCTCCGACAGCACTTTCACCTATCGCTGGTACAACGAGAACAACACCAGCAATCTGCTGTTTCCCAGTCAGTCGAACATCGACGAGGAGTACATACAGGTGAACGATTCTACCGATGCCATACAGCGGGTATTGAACCTGCTGCAGATGAAGCTGGGAACCAAACAGCATCGCTTTCAGGGCGTATGGAAGCTACGCGGCCGGCAACAGGCCAACAATGCCACCTCACAATACTGGATCGAGCAGAACCCGATGCCAATGTACATGATCCTTGGCAGTCAGGATGCCATGATACTCATGGCCCATCCGGCGTTCCCTCAGGCCGAGCTCCAGTGCCTCTACACCCCCTGCAACTATTTGAGCGACCATGCCTTCGAATATGAGGGAAAGACATCCATTGCGCACTGGTTCGACAGCGAGACAATCTCCATCACGACGATCAGCAACGACGGCCGCCCGTCTGTCACCGTCTGGGACCGTTGCGGACTGCCCCAGAATATCCAGCAAGCCTTTGGCACCGACATACCGCAGATCAAGAAAGACATCTCCCGCTTCTATACTGGCGGTTTCATTCAGAAATACGGCGACCAGCCCGACTCCATCCGCCAGGCATTCGAGACCTTCGACTACGCGATAGATGCCACCGAGCACAACAATGCCATATTCCCCATCCTGATGCGTAGCGGTTTCGAGGGCGAGTACCAGACGATGAAAGACTCACTCATGTCGCGCCTCATAAGAGGTGAGATCAATGCCGACGAGGCCGTGGGCGACTATATCTTCTGGTTCTATAAGAACTTCGACCGCCACACGAATTGTTCCTCAAGACGCTTCATGGAGTTGAAATCAGAAGCCATGGTCAACTACAACAAGCTCATCGCCCAGTATGCCCCGGCGCCCGTAGGCTGTAAGGTCGACAACGACACCTACCTCCTGCGCCTGCCGTCAAGCGTGGGCGATTTGCCTACCTGGGAATGGACACAGAAAAAGGCAGAGGAGTTCAAGCAGTCCGGTTGCAAATACCTCATCCTCGACCTTCGCGGCAACAAAGGTGGCAGCGACAGCTTCGGCGATCTCTTTGCCAAGATGATGTGCGATGCCAGTGCGAAAAACGATGAGCAGGTCTTCTATCTGAACAGCACGGCCAACAACACACATCTGGAGAAGATGTGCAATTGGTTCCCGGGCACCTACATGGATAAAGTCCTGGCAGCAACAGCATCGGCAGAGGAGGGCGCCCTCATCAACTGGCATACCACGACCAAGGGATCGAACAGCTATACGCCACTGGTGCGCAAAGGTGCCATCATCATCGACAACTACAGTGGCAGCGCAGGCGAGTCGCCCGTCAGATTTGTCCGCAACTACTCCAGGAAACATGCCACCGTCTATGGCCGTGAGCGCTCCAATGGATGTGAGTTGTCCGGCAACTGCAATATCATCCGCTTGCCCAACAGCAATATTTCCCTCTCCTATCCTATGACAGTGGATGCCCTCTTCGAGGAGGCATGCAAGGAACGTGAGCCAGGCCACAAGCCCGATGTCATCATCCCCCTGCCCTATCCTGAGCAGCTCACCGACAACATCGACCCCTGGGTGCTCTGGGTAGCCAAGAAAATGAAGAAATAAAACGATACAAGGAAAGCATGGACAAGAAGACTGTCTTTACAGTGTTGCTGACTCTTGCCACCATGACTATTGGTGCGCAGAACCTGTCACATTACAAACGGGTCGTCAAGGAACTGAGCTCCGCCAAGTATCAAGGGCGCGGCTATGCCAAGCATGGTGCCAACAAGGCCGGAAGATTCCTACAGAAAGAGTTCCAGAAGGCAGGAGTGGACGAGGTGACGCTACAACCGTTCAAGTTGGATATCAACACCTTCTGCGGTCAGATGCAGATATGGGCCGATGGCAAGAAACTTCGTGCTGGCATCGACTTCTCCATGCGCGAGTACTCCCCTGGCGTCCACGGAGAGTTCCCCGTTTACCACGTGGATACACTGAACTTCGATGCCGACCGTCTACTGGCCGACCTGTCCAAGCCTGAGAATGCCAACTGCATGGTTGCCTGTGAGTTCTGGTTCACCTACCGTCATCGCAAGGTCTTCTCCAAGCTTCAGAAGGCAGGAGAGTGCCCCAACGCAGGACTCCTCTATACGCTGGAGGCACCTGTCAAGTTCTTTAAGGCATACGGAGAAAGAGTGATCGACAAACCCATCATCTGGGTAACGCCAGAGGCCATTGAGGGTGTGGAGCGCATAAAGGCCGATGTGGACAACCAGTTCCTGAAGGACTATGAGTGTTTCAATGTCATCGCCAAGGTCGAAGGACAGCGGCACGACAGTTGCTACGTCTTCACAGCCCACTACGACCATCTGGGTAATCTGGGAAAGAAGATCTTCTACGCTGGTGCCAATGACAATGCCTCTGGCACTGCCACCATCGTGACCCTGGCAGAATACTACGCCAAGAACCGTCCTCTGTACGACATGTACTTCATTGCCTTCTCAGGCGAGGATGCCAACCTGCGTGGTTCCACCTGGTATGCCGAGCATCCTAAGGTGCCGTTGAGCCAGATCAGATACCTCTTTAATATCGACATGATTGGTGATAACAACCCCACCCAGTATTGTGAGGTGAGCGAAGAGGGTATGCGCGGCTTCAGACTCTTCGAGCAGATCAACTCCGAGAAGAAGCATTTCGAGACCCTGCATCGCGGCGACCTGGCAGCCAACAGCGACCACTATCCCTTTGCCGAGCGCCATGTGCCCTGCATCTTCCTGGAAAATGAGAATGGTGACGCCTTCCAATACTATCACACCATCTTCGACACGTATAAGACAGTCCGCTTCGACAGCTACGAGCCAGTATTCCGTCTGGTGCGCGACTTCATAGAACAGTATTAAGGAAGAGGAAAACGTAAAAACAATAAGGTCGCTAGCTCTCAAGGACTAGCGACCTATGTTTTTTATGCGAAGCAAAAACCAGTTGACTTGTAAATAGTAATTGAAAAGTATACCACCATAATAATCGAAAAGGGTACCACGTAGACCAGAGTTTTACGTTATATATATGGTAGCTCAGAAGAGCGCTGTAATTGTATAATTAGTTAAAACATGGTAGACATGGACAAGAAAGAACAAAT
>JAFZCU010000017.1 GCA_017556145.1 Prevotella sp.
ATACATGCCACCACGGCTACCGGTCCATCCAAAGGCACCGACACGTACCCCCTTGATGGGCATCACCCAGGCACCGGCAATGAGGTCCTTACGGTTGTCCATATCCTTCTGGTTAACACCCTCACCGTTGTAGATACCTACTTGATAGTGGAATAGGCGACGACCATTGGCATTGGGGAAGAGATCTCCGGCAAACTGGATACCGATATCACGACCTCCTGATGATTTCTCACCTGTACGGTCGCCAAAAGCAGAGAGCTTGTTGATGACGTCAGCATAGCCTCTCCATCCCTGCGTGATGGGGTGGGTGGGATTCTCGTAAGTGAAGGCACGCTTGAACTGACCAACACGAATCTTGAATTCTGGATATTTCCTCCATTCTGCGTAGAGGTCAACAAGCTGTACGGTGGGTTGACCAGGACCAGTGGCGTTGGTTCCCTGAATCTGAGCACGCCAGTCGAAATCACCGATCTTACCGTCGAGGATGAAACGGGCCAGACGCAGATTGAAGGTGTTCGAGTGGTTGCCCTCGGGGTCCTGACCTTGATACTGCAGCATGCCGTAGCCGCTGAACTTGACATTCTTTACCCATGCGGGAATCTCTACAGTCTCCTTTTGCTGCGTATTCTGCACTTCTTCTACTTCCGTCAGCGTCTCTGCACTTACGGGGATTGTCGTCAGCGCTACCAGCGCCATCAAACTTAATAATTTCTTCATTTTCATACCTATTATTATCAATTGTTTTATAGTTTTAGTCATGCCAATATCGTTCTTTACCATGAACTTGGCAAAGATACGAAAAAAAACTGAAACCGCCAAATGTTTTTTGGAAAATCTTTATCGGCGCTCCAGCAGCACCACATTTTCAACGTGGGGAGTATGTGGGAACATATCGACAGGCTGCACGGCTACAACTCGGTAGTCAACATCCAAATCATGCAGGTCACGGGCCTGGGTGGCTGGATTGCATGAGACATAAACGATACGCTCTGGCGCAGCACGCAGGATGGTCTTCACCACATCAGGATGCATGCCGGCACGGGGAGGATCGGTGATGATGACGTCAGGACGTCCGTGCTCAGCGATGAAGTCATCGGTGAGAATATCCTTCATGTCACCAGCGAAGAACTGTGTGTTATGAATGCCGTTGATCTCGGCGTTGATTTTAGCATCCTCGATGGCTTCGGGCACATATTCGATACCAATCACTTTGCGGGCTTTTCTGGCCACGAAATTGGCGATGGTGCCGGTGCCGGTATAGAGGTCGTAGACCAAAGGTGGTTCGGAGTTTTCGGAGTAATCAGAGTGCTCGGAGTTTTCTGAAAATGCAAATGCTCTCGCCACGCTATAGAGATGATAGGCCTGCTCAGTATTGGTCTGATAGAAGCTCTTGGGGCCTACCTTGAACTTCAGGTCCTCCATCAGCTCGAAGATATGGTCGGTGCCCTTGAAGACGAGTATTTCCTGATCGCCGATGGTATCATTACACTTCTGGTTGTCGAGATACATCAGCGAGGTGATCTGTGGAAAACTATCGGCGATATGCTGCAACAGTGCCTTTGCCTCAGTCTCACCGCCCGTCGCATCGTAGTGGAACTGGATAATCACCATCAGCTCACCGCTGGCGCTGTTGCGGATAATGACATCACGAAGAAGTCCTACCTGCTGGCGCAGGTCGAAGAATGAGATGCCGTTACGGATGGCATAGTCGCGGATTTCGTTGCGTATCTGATTGTGCAGGTCGTCCATCAGCCAGCATTTCTCGATGGGAAGGATTTTGTCAAAGGCTCCCGTAATGTGGAAACCGATGGCGGGCGTGTCTTTCACCAATGTTTCGTCCTTCAGCTGTTCGCTGGTCAGCCACCGTTTATTCGCACAGCCATAATCCAGCTTATTGCGGTACTCCTGTGTCTTGACGCTTCCGAGTATCGGCCTGAACTCTGGCAATTCAATCTTACCGATGCGTGTTAGCTGGTCGAACACCTGCTGCTGCTTGAACTTCAGCTGCTCTTCGTAGGGCAGGTTCTGCCATTTGCAGCCACCACAAACACCGAAATGCTGGCAGAAAGGTGTCGCGCGTACATTACTATATTGTATAAACCGCACCACCTCGCCCTCGGCAAACGAGTGCTTCTTGCGACGGATTTGCACGTCACACACGTCGCCTGGCACACAAAAGGGCACGAACACCACGAGGTCGTCCCAATGGAACAGACACTTTCCTTCGGCAGCCACAGTCTCTATTGTTACGCCCTCAAGGAGCGGTAATGGTTTCTTCTTTCTTCCCATCTCTATCGGATTTTGACTGCAAAGGTACGAATTTTTTATGTTAATATGTTATTTTGTCTAAATTTTCTTGCGTATATGCGGAGAAATTAGTACTTTTGCAAAATTCAAAACAAAACAATTTCAAATCATAATAATAACGTATTAAGTAACAAACTTATGAGTCAGAAAAGAGTTTACCTCTTCGGTAATGGTAAGGCCGAAGGTAATGCAAAGATGCGTGAGGAACTGGGCGGTAAGGGTGCAAACCTCGCCGAGATGAACTTGATCGGTGTTCCCGTTCCTCCAGGTTTTACAATCACCACAGATTGCTGTAATGAGTACTATCAGGTTGGCCAGCAGAAGATCATGGAGCTGCTGAACGACGACGTGATGGCAGCCGTGAAGCACATCGAGGTACTGATGAACTCGAAGTTCGGCGACAAGGAGAATCCCCTGTTGGTTTCCGTTCGCTCGGGTGCTCGTGCTTCTATGCCTGGTATGATGGACACGATTCTGAACCTCGGTCTGAACGACGAGGTGGCTGAGGGTATGGTGAAGAAGACTAATAATCCTCACTTCGTTTATGACAGCTATCGTCGTTTCGTACAGATGTACGGTGACGTGGTGCTTGAGATGAAGCCCGTGAACAAGACCGATATTGATCCGTTTGAGGAGATTATCGAGGGCGTGAAGAAGGAGAGTGGTGTC
>JAFZCU010000018.1 GCA_017556145.1 Prevotella sp.
ACACTACTGAACACTGCCAGTGCTACTGCCAGCGTTCGCCACATAAAACTTTGTTTTCTCATTTTGTCATTTGTTTGAAGTAATGTTAAGTTTATGCGGATGCAAAATTACAACATTTCTTTCAAACAAACGACAAAAAGATAGAAAAACTTTATTATAAGTTACAATTCGTCAATAAAAAGTCCACAGATCAGATATTGGGCGTGTCCCACACCTTGGTCTTTGAGCACTGGATGTTCTGCGTCAACTTCTCAATCTTCAGCACGAATTCACCCTCTTCGAGCATCCAGCGACCCTCGGCATTGACGAAGGCGAGGTTCTTGGCAGGAAGCTGGAAGGTGACGGTCTTCGTCTCACCAGGCTGCAACTCAATCTTCGTAAAGTCACGCAGGCGCTTATTGTCTGGCACTATCGATGCCACCAGATCGCTGCTATAGAGCAGGACGGCCTCCTTACCTGCACGGCTACCCGTATTCTTCACGTCGACACTGACGGTCAGGATATCATCAGCCGTGAAAGAAGCCTTATTGACTTTCAGGTTGGAATACTCAAAAGTGGTATAGCTCAGGCCATAGCCGAAAGGCCACTGCAGACTGACTTTCGCATCGTAGTTGTAGGCACCCGACATCGTTCCCACTTCCTCACTGACCTTATAATCATAGGTATTGAGGGAGTTGATCTCACGCGGATAGGTGTATGACATCTTTGCAGAGAAATTGGCATCGCCAGCCAGCAGATTAGCGAGGGCATCGCCACCATAGTTTCCAGGAATGAGGATGTCCACCACAGCCTTAGCCAAAGGTTCGATGTCGGCAATCAAGCGCGGACGACCCTCGTTGAGCACGAGGATGATGGGTTTACCCGTCTTTGCCAAAGCCTTCACGAGGTTGCGCTGGTTCTCGCTGAGCCAGAGATCTGTAAGGTTACCTGGGGTTTCCGTATAGGAGTTCTCACCAATCGCTGCGATGATAATGTCAGCTTGGGCAGCGGCTGCTACGGCCTTGTCAATCTCAGGCTTATTCTCTTCGTAGTAGGCCCCATTCTCGTTATAGGTCACGCCCTGTTCGAGGATGACATTCTCCTTACCATATTTATGACAGAGGGCCTCGTAGATGGTATTGTATTTCTCTGAGAGTTCCTCAGCCTTGGACCCCTGCCAGGTATAGCTCCAACCGCCATGCAGACAGCGCATCTGATTGGCATTCGGACCAGTGAGCAAAATCTTCTTACCCTTGGCCAACGGCAGGATACCATCGTTCTTCAACAGCACTTCGCTTTCCTCGGCGGCCTGGAGAGAGGCTTTGGCAAACTCATCGCAACCGAACTTCTCGAAGCCCTTACCGCCCGTATTCGGCTCATCGAAGAGTCCGAGGCGATACTTGGCACGGAGGATACGGCGCACAGCATCGTCGATTCGCGACATTTTCACCTGACCTTCGTTGACAAGTTCCTTCAACAGGATACAGAACTCCACGCTATAGGGATCCATCGACATATCGATACCGGCATTGATGGCGATACGGATGGCATCTTTCTTATCCTTAGCGACATGCTCACGAGAGAAGAGATTGTTGATGTCGGCCCAGTCGGTCACCAAGAAGCCGTCCCACTGCAAATCCTCCTTGAGCCACTTCGTCAGGTATTCATAGCTGGCATGCACAGGCACACCGTTGATCGAGGCAGAGTTGACCATCATGGTCAGGGTGCCTGCAAGGGCTGCAGCCTTGAAGGGCTCGAAATATTTCTCACGCAACAGCTGTGGCGAGATATAGGCAGGTGTACGATCCTTTCCTGTCCAAGGTGCACCATAGCCGAAATAGTGCTTGGTGCTGGTGCCTACGTGGAAACGGTCAATATGGTTATTGTCGTTGCCCTGATAGCCCTTAATCTCAGCAGCCACCATCTTCGAGTTCACGATAGCATCCTCACCAAAGCTCTCGTAGACACGCGGCCAACGGGGATCGCGGCTCAGGTCTACAACGGGATTATATACCCAGGGGCAGTTGCCTGCGCGACTCTCATAGGCCGTAATCTCAGCACCTCTGAAGGCCAGATCCGTATTGAAAGAGGCACCGAGGTTGATGGGCTGCGGGAAGAGCGTGCCACCTGCCGTATAGGTGACACCGTGGTTATGGTCGAGACCATAGATATCGGGAATGCCCAGATACTTCATCGATTTCTCCTGAATCAGCCGGATCCACTTCTGCCACTCGTCGACACTGGGTGCACGGGTGCCTGGGGCGTTGAGGATAGAGCCCACCTTCCATTTGGAAATCAACGTGTCGAGCATCGTCTCGTTGAGCTTCCAGACGCGCTTGGTGTCGCCTTGGTAGATATCCACGGGGAAGCTTCCGAGCTTGTCGATGATTTCCTGATCGGTCAGCTTCACCATTTTGTCAACTTCCTCGGCTGAACGACCATACTGCTGGAGCACGGAGCGTACCTTCTCACGGTCTACTTTTGCATTCTCAACAACCGTCTTTCCCATCACGTCGAGGTTCAGTTCGAGCATCTGACCGATCTTCTCGTCGAGTGTCATCTTGGCAAGTGTCTTCTCTACCTTCGCCTCTAAGGCGGCATCACGGGGAATCGCAGGTTTTACTTGTGCCATTACGGCAGTTGCAGCACAAGCCATTACCATCAAAATCAATACTTTTTTCATTGTCTTTTTTGCTGTTAGTTATCTTCTTGGGGACAAAGATACGAATAAGTGAGCAAAAAACCAAATATTATTTGAGTTTTTCGAACAACAACTCTTCTTATTAAGAATTTCTTCGTATCTTTGCAACCGATAAACGCAATTGCAAACTAAAAACAAACCTCAAATATGAAGAAATCCATCCTGTCTGCCATCCGCTTACTGCTGCTTGTAGCGGTTATGAGTCTGTTGAATGTCAACATGGCACACGCCATGGGGGAGAGCGAACTAGTCGTGAGAGGTGATATGACTTACTTCCCCGTTGCCAAAAATGCTGTTAGAATCCGTTACGTCCCTAAGTTTAATTTCTATAAGGGGAATCAACTACCTGACTGGCTGTATGTGAAACATGACAGGGCAAAGAACTGTGAGCCCACAGTGGACATTGATTCCAAAACGAACCAGTTGAGGATTAAAGACAAGACGGGCAAAGTGGTTTTCACTGCCACCCGTCATGGATTGAAAGAATTCAATTCGGACAGATCGAAATTAGAGGCCACGCTCGAAATTGAATCCCCTAAGGACGAATACCTTTTTGGCCTTGGACAATTCCAGGACGGCTATAGCAATGTGCGCGGCCTCTCTCGCCGACTGACGCAGGTGAACACGCAGATATCCATCCCCATGCTCCTGTCGAGCAAGGGCTATGGCATTCTGTGGAACAACTACGGCATGACGGAGTTTAACCCCGGGTACTCCAGTATTCTACTCAACAAACGGGATGGTGAAGGCGCCAGCGAAGTGGTGAATGTCACCTCGACGACGGGCGGCCGGCGTGAGGTACGACAGCGTTATATTTTCGACGCAACCCTGAATATCGAGGAATCAGGCGACTACAGTCTGCTACTGGATGTCGGCCAGAAGATGGCACGTAGGCATAACCTCACCATCGACGGCAAGACCGTCATCGAGATGCAGAACATGTGGCTGCCCCCCACGGCCTCTGCCATTGTGCATCTGGAGAAAGGCAGTCATCACGTGACGGCAGAACTCACCAGAGGCGACATCCCCATACTCCGTTATAATAAGGTACGCGATAAAACAGTCTTCCGCTCGCCAGCAGCCCAGGCCGTCGACTATACCGTATTCGTAGGCACGCCCGATGAGATTATCGCCACCTACAGGGAACTCACAGGTCCGTGTCCCCCTATGCCTGAATGGGCCCTCGGCTATATCCATTGCCGCGAGCGCTTCCACTCCTCAGATGAGATTCTCCAGACGGCCAACCGTTTCAAGAAGGAGGATATGCCCATCAGCATGATTGTACAAGACTGGCAGTATTGGGGCAAATACGGCTGGAACTCCATGCAGTTCGACGAGCAGTACTATCCCGATCCCAAGGCCCTTACCGACAGCCTGCACAAAATGGACATCCGCCTGATGGTGAGCGTATGGTCGAAAATCGACAAGAACTCCACCGTCGGGCGCCAGATGGTGCAGGACGGCTATTACATCCCTGAAACCGACTGGATAGACTTCTTCAATCCTGAGGCAGCAGCGGCCTATTGGAAGAACTTCAACGAGCGGCTGGTGCCCTTAGGCATTGATGCCTGGTGGCAGGATGCCACAGAACCTGAGAACGACGACCTTGAAGGCCGTCGCGTGAATAATGGCAAATGGTCGGGTGAACTCGTGCGCAATGTCTATCCGCTATTAGTCAACAAGACGGTCTACGAAGGACTGGTGAAGGCTGGTAAGGAGCCTATGATTCTCACCCGTTGCGGATTCCCCGGCATCCAGCGCTATGGCTCTGCGATGTGGAGTGGCGATGTGGGCAACGACTGGGAGGCTTTCCGTCGCCAGATCACTGCAGGCTTAGGTATGCAGGCTGCCGGTATCCCCTGGTGGACGTACGACGCAGGGGGATTCTTCCGTCCTAACGACCAATACACCAATCAGGACTATATCGAGCGGATGCTGCGCTGGATTGAGACGAGCGTCTATCTGCCTCTGATGCGCGTACACGGCTATATGAGCAACACAGAACCCTGGAACTACGGCCCCGAGGCGCAGGCTATCATCACGGAATGCCTGAAAGAGCGCTACCGTCTGCTGCCTTATATTAAGAAATGTGCTGAGCGGGTTTCGAAAGAAGGCTATACGCTGATGCGTCCGCTGGTCTTTGACTTCTACGACGACCCCGAGGCTCTGAAACAGAAATATGAGTATATGTTCGGTCCTGAACTACTCATCAGTCCTGTCACGGAGCCCGGCGTCACCGAATGGAAGACCTATCTTCCCAAGAACAAAGGCGGCTGGCGCGACTACCGTACGGGTCAGCATTACGACGGCGGCCAGACCATCACCACCAAAGTCGACAAAGCCCATATCCCCGTCTTTGTAAGGGAGTAGCAATCAAAAAAAATGGAAAAATGTACAATCTGGCTATATTTTACTTTGGAAAAATGTAAAAAACAACAAGAAGTGACTAAGTCAACAGGATTGTCGTTACTGCTGGTGCAGCAAGTCGTTACGCAAGCACCGCAAATGCAAAAGATGGTGGCAAGCGCCCAAAGTTTCAGTTGTTTCATGGCTTTCATTTGCTTGTTACCATCATCTCATTGCTCATAATTTGATACACATCATGGTCAGGTCGTCGTTAGGTTCGGCTCCGTCGCGGTGCTTTTCCACTTCGGCCTCTATGGCCTCAATAACCTGACGGGCATTTTCGTAATGGATAGCACGTAGAATCTCCAACAGACGGTCGTCACCGAACTGCTCCTGCTGCCGGTTCTCGGCTTCGTTCAGACCGTCGGTATAGATAAACAGCTGCCGTCCCTTGATGTTCTCAATCTCCTCGCCCTCGTACTCCAGTCCTGGCCAGAGTCCTATAGGCGCATTGGGTAGCATGTCGAGAAACTCGCCATCCAACTCACCGCTGCCGAGTACAGGAGCATTATGTCCTGCGTTGCAGAAGTCGAGATGGCCCGTCTGAAGGTTGAGAAGTCCAACAAACATGGTCACGAACATGGCGTTCACATTATCTTCACCGGCAAGGGCTTTGTTGATGCTCGTGCAAATCTCTGCCGGCATCATGCCCTGTGTGGCGTGGGTGAGGAACAGTCGTGTGGCCTGTGCCATGAACAGCGAGGCGGGCACGCCTTTGCCGCTGACGTCGCCCAGGGCAAAATAGAGTTTGTCGCCCTCCAGATGATAGCCGTAGAGGTCGCCACCCACCTCCTTGGCAGGTGTCATCGACGCATACATGTCGAGGCCTTCATAGTCGGGAAACTTGCTGGGCACCATCGACATCTGGATGTCGCGGGAAATTCTCAGATCGCCCTCCATACGCTCTTTGGCAGCATTCACTTTTGCCAGTCGCTTGGCAGCGCGGTGACGAACGATGGTGAAAATGACAAAGAAGATGGTGAGTGCGATGATTGATACGGCGAGGGCCAGCACACGTGCTCTCGACAGGCGCATCTGCTGTTCGGCTATCTGCTGCTCCTTGCCCTGCGTGTCGTAGATGACGGCCAGTTCGGCAGCATCGTTCTTGTCCTGATACAGTCGCACGCTATCCACTATGTGGGCCATCTGCCGGGCTATCTTCGCGGCCTCGTCTTTTTTGCCGGCCTTCTCGTAGATGTTGTAACTTTCGCCAAGGTAACTCAGGTTCTCCATGGTGTAGTCTTCTATGTCAAGATCTTCGTTGAAGTCAGCATATTCCTGAACTATGTTTGCCGCAGCATCCCACTGGTTGGTCTTTTCCAGATACACGAGCCTGTCTGACAGCAGGATGGGATGTTCGGCGAATGGCGATGCCATCACGGCGCGATAGGCATCTTCAGCCTTGTCCGTCTGATTGTCGGTGACATAGATAACGGCTTTTATCATCTGCAGTTTTACCCGCATGACGGGTTCGTTCGACGGCTGTTGCGACCTTTTGTTATGTTCGGCCAGCAAGTCGAGTGCTTTTTCGGCACGCTCTATCCAAGGCATGGCGGCCTCGCGATAATGGTTGTAATAATCCAGGGCGATGTTTGTGCTCATAGTGCCCACTTGCTCTATCGACGCATGAGTGGTGTCGGCGACGGCTCTTTCCATCAGTTGGCTGTAGCAACGCTGCATCGTCTTGTCGCCCTCGTTCAGTTGCTTCAGTTTCAGTTGGCAGCCTCCGATGATATATTGCAGCGACGTCTCCCATATCTTCAGCGATGGGTCGGACTCCTTCTCCGCCTCCTCGCAGCCCGCTTTCGCCACCTTCAGTGCTTCTTCCAGATTGCTGCGCTCCTGCAGCGATAGGCCCAGATTGTAGATGCCCATATAATAGCCCCGGGGCCACTCGTCGTGCAACTCCTGGCAGATGGCTTTTCTCAAATAGAATTCAGCAAAGCGGAGCCTCATCAGTTGGCCGTAGATATTGCCCCTGATGAGGTTGATGACGCATACGGGATAACTGTCGGCTGACTCCAGACTGTCGAGAACAACAAACGTGCTGTCTTCGTTCTGGATCAGTATCGCCGCCATATCGCGACGCAGGGTCTCGTACTGATTGGATTCTGCGGTTGTCGTGTTGCTGTCCTGCTGTCTGGAACATGCTGCAATCATAACTGCAAATATCATGAAACAGGCGGTGCGAATTGAACATGCCACTTGATCTTTCATTGTCTTGTTCGTTTTCTTACAAGGTATAATTGTGGTGCAAATATACGAAAAATCTTTAATGTTATGTATATTATCTATAATATTTTTGATAATTTAGGAGATTCGGCACCAGCCACTCCCCTTTAAGGGTGGGATGGCAGCATAAAAATAAATCCCTCGAAAAACTCTTCGGGGGATTTCCTTGTCCTACTTGAACAGCAGCGGAGCCAGCTCCTTCAGGCTGCGGCGCTAGGCCGTCGCGGAACAGGTCGGTATAGTCCTTGAGGGCTTATTTCCTGACGTACTTTTGGTCGTGCTGAATGAGGATGCCGCGTGAAGAATCATCGGCAGGTGTGCCGTCGAGACGATAGACGCGAGCCGAGGCGTTCTGCTGTTGTGTGCGAGGAGCATCGGTTATCCGTGTTGCGCTGCCTGTCTTCTCTGCG
>JAFZCU010000109.1 GCA_017556145.1 Prevotella sp.
GTAGTCCTGTGAGTACATGGCATTCATGCGGTCTATGAGGGTCTTCATCTGTCCGCTCATCTCGTAATAATAGATAGGCGTAGCCCAGCAAACCACATCGGCCTCTAATACCTTGGCCATAATGTCGTTCACATCGTCCTTGATGACACACTTACCCAGTTTGACCTTCGGTCGAGCCTGCTCACGCTCGGCAGAATTCAAGCAAGCTTGATTCTGCTCTCGCTCAATCGCAGCCTTCTGACAGCCAAAGCAGCCTTTGCAGAACTGGATGTCCTTGCCAACGAGAGAAATCTTCTCTACCTCGTTTCCGGCACTCTTGGCACCTTCCACGAACTTGTCAGCGAGCATGTCGCTGTTTGAACCACGACGGAGACTCGTCGAAATAACTATTACCTTCTTCATCTTTATCTGATTATTTTTTTACCGTTTTGAATTATGATTCCCTTATGTCCAGCCTGAGCCAGTGTACCTTGTAGGGTATATGTTCTTGAAGACGTATTGTCAGCCCTGATCTGGCTGATGCCTGTAGTATTGGTCAGCGACAGAGTGACGCTGATACTGCTCTGCCCTGCTTTAAGGAAGTAACGAAGTCCGCTCTCTGAAAGCCCGTCGATTTTACCAAGACGTGTGTAACTGTATGAATTGGAATCGTAGAAAATACAGATATTACTGCCGCCGTAGAGGACTATATCACCTGCTTGGGCATTGATATACTCATTGCTGCTGGGTAAAGAAAAACCTAACGCACCCCAAATCTCAAAATTGTTGTCATTGAGCGTCACTGTAACAGGAGCCTCCTGCAGTTTTGCAACAAGTGCTTGTGTAGCCGCATTATCAACCAGCGTTGCAGTCTTGGTTACACCGTCAATGGTTATATACATTAGTTGTGCCATATTATTGGATGTTTGGAAGTTCTGAGTAGGCAGCCAGTCCTGAATCAATGAAGCACGATTGGAATGGTTTGTGTTGTTGATCCACAAGGCGTCGCCAGCCCATGTTACGTTTGGGAGCAATCGCTGGGCATCGGCTACAACACCGCTGATACCGCTTGAATGGCTCGACACAATCATGCCAACTGTTTTACCTGCCAGCTTTGCACTATTATTGAAGAGATATGTCTGCATGATGGCTGCCATCTGGCTCCACCATAGCGGAGTCACAATGATGATGTTCTGGTAATCATCCAAGTTGACAGTCACAGGGTCGATAGCAGGATAACTGCTCGCATCGTTGGGATTAGCCTTGATGGCATTCAGCAGCTGTGTACCAAGTGCATAGCCGTTCGCTTCGTATTGCAAGCCCTTTTCAGCAGGCTGAATCTCCAACTGGTCCGCCGTAATCTGACTGGCTAAACTGTTTACGATAGCCTTGCAGTTACCGGTATAGCTGTAATATACTATCAGCGTCTTGGCCATATTGGTCTGAACCTGATTCGTCTCTGCCTTGATTTCGCTGTCCGAAGAGCAGCACGTCAGCAGCATTGCCGTCAAAATCATTAGAATCTGTCTCATTTCGTTTTGTTCTATAATGCAAAGCTCGTGCAAGCCGAACGCAATGGAGCTCGCTCCAATTGCTGAGGCGCCGCCGAGTTTCGCGACCAGTTCTTAACTGGGTGCAAAGGTACGATGATTTCCTGATACACCGCCTAAACAGATTTTGAAAAGAATTACCATTTTTACGGATTCTGACGCGAATTTACGAAAAATCCTCCATATCGAGGTGATACGGAGGAATCTTTTGTGATAATTTAGGAGATTCGAATTTGTTTTTTTGGCCTACGAGATTCTGGCTGCATCCCAAACATCAAGCTCACAAGCGCCATAACGCCCCCGATCTACATAATGGCAAAAACCAGATGAAAGCATGGTCGGTGATTTTGTGGGTGGGGATTGTTATTGACATAATAAGGCTTTTTTAAACAGTTATTTGACTTTGTCGACTTCCGTCGTGACTCGGCATAGCTCATGCAAACATGGATCTGCTCTCGCTACTCCGTCAGTTCTATCAATATCTTCTCAGGCCCAACGATGCAACTTTCATAGTAACCATCACCTGTTGTACGTGGCCCGCTCAATACTTGGTAACCGTCTTCATTCAGAAGCTTTGTAAGGCTATCCACCTTTTCTTTTGATCCGACCGAGAAAGATAGATGGATGAAGCCCTGACGGTAGATGTTCTCTGCTTCATCCTTTACCTCTGGCCGCGTCATCAGTTCCAGTCTCGCATCAGAGCCTTCGAAATTCAGGATGTACGTCTTCAGTCCAGTCTTGGGATTATGGTACATTTCATTCGACACACCATTGAAGTAACGGATGAAGAACTCCTTCATCCCTTCCAAGTCCATGCAATATAATGCTACGTGATCTATTTTCATATTTTACTTCTCTTCATCAGGCTGCTGGCCATCGTGAGCCTTCCACGCACATTCGGTAATCTTCATATCCGAGAATATTGCCGTGAATGATGACTCCTCGGGTGAACAGGCATAGATGCCAAAGCTGATCTCTTCGGCACCGGCATACATGTGGCAGATGCGCATCTGACTGAAATCGATGCCGTTTGTTGAACACTCAATACAATAGTCATCCTCGCGACGGGAGAAACGATACCACATGGTTTTTACATCAGTTGGTATAGCTGTTGTGGCCCAGTCGGAATAGCCTTTGTTCGTGGCTACACTGCCTAGGTGCTGAAATTCGTCGTTCTCATATTCTACAGAGCCTTTCAGCCAGTTTTCACTATCCAAGTACATCACAATACCGCACTGGTCAAAACGCTGATGGCTCTGCGTGAAGTCGGTCTTCACCACAAAACTGAAAAACTTTTCGCGGGTCTTCATCTGCAACACGGGGGCATTGTCGTTCTGGAAGTGATAGTACGTGCGCTGCCATAGGTCGGTGTGCGGAGCGGTAGTGATAAGGATGGTATCACCCTTCACCTCGAA
>JAFZCU010000110.1 GCA_017556145.1 Prevotella sp.
AGCCGAAGGCCTCGAACAGTGTACCGTCGTCAACGCTCTTCCACAGGTTCGCACCACTGGCATAATCCCAGTCGGCACTTGGGGTGTCGTTATTATCAGGCTCATCCTCGCCGTTGGTCAGGACAAAGCGCCAGGCTATACTACGGTCGGGGGCGTCGTAAACCAATATCATCTTCTTAGCCGTCAACTCCTCGATACGGAACTTAGGATTCTCGTACTGAGCATCGCCAGAGATATACGGGAATAGTGTGTTGGCGGCCAACTGGATGTAGGTTTGCTTGGAAACGTTTCCATCCGCATCCTCCCAATCGTAAACCTCAAAGCTCCATGTTGAAGTCTGGTTGCCCAGAGCAACGTCGATATCGGCATCGGCACCTGCGCCCCACTTGGAGCCCACGTTTACATAGGTCATACCGTCCTCGCCAGCACTGTAGGTATAAGAACCGCCCTTGCGGGTATCGGCGGTGAAGGTGATGCGGTCGTCGTAGACACCGAAGTCCTTCTTATCGTCGGGCTGGGCACTCCACCAGCCAGCGCCGTCGGTTCCGGCAGGACCACAACCCATGTGAGCCACCTCGCGGTTGGCGATGCGCCACTCCTTACCACACAGACGTTTGAAGTCGGCGCTATAGTCGATCTTGGTCTCATTGAAAGTGAAAGACTTAGACACGACGCCCTGACTGAAGCCATTGCGGTTACCCAGCTTCAGGTCGATAGTATAAGAACCAGCCTCAGGATTCTGATAACCGACCTCCTGCAAGGTAGAATATGTGGTGCCATTTATGATCCACACAGGGTATGTACCAGGCTGCGGTGTATATGTGGCAATCATCTGGTTGGTCTCCTGATCAACGTTGATGCTAAAGTCGACATCGCTTACTGACGGAATACCATTGGGGTCTGCGCCGTCGAAGCTTTCGGGCGAGCAGGCAGTCATCATCACACCTGTCAACAGAACTCCTATTGAATATATAAACAGATTCTTCATAATCTTTTTGCTATTTCAAATTTCTATTCTTTAATTCTTCCATTCTTCAACTATTAATAGTTGTTCTGAACAAGTGTGTTATCAGCATCGAGCTCACTCTGTGACAGAGGAATGTACTTCTTGCTGGGTGTCCATGAGTTCGTGCGATAGCCATAGCTGTCGGGCACAAGTATCGTTGATGCCTTCTGTGTGGCGCCGCTGATACCCTCGGCACGTACCAGGTCGAAATAACGCTTACCCTCACCGCAGAACTCCAGGTGACGCTCGGTCAGGATGTCATCGATGGTAACACTACTCAGGTTGCTCAGACCTGCACGAGCACGTACCTCGTTGACATAACCTGCAGCCTCGGCAGCACTGCCACCAGTCTGCAACAGTAGCTCGGCGGCGTTCAGCAAGGTCTCTGCATAGCGATAGATACGTTTGTTGTTGTTATAGTTCAGGTTCTTCGATGCAGGGCAGTCCTGATTATTAGCGCTCTGCGGACGATACTTACCATGCCAGATGTGCGTATCCTGATAACGCTCTGTGTAGGTGTAGCTACGTACGTCCCAACAGGTCACGTCACGGCGCTTGTCGTTCTCGGCATACATGTTGTAAGCCTCAAGTCGCATGGGCAGGAATCCCCAGCCGTCGTTACCAGTATCCCAACCGTCACCGCCAGCCCAACCGTTGGGCGAGCAAAGCGTTGGGAACACGGTACCACCTGCGTGCAACGGAGTGCCCCAGTCGCGCTGACCGTTATCATCCTCATAGTTGATCTCGAAGATGCTCTCGGCACACCACTCACCACTCTCATCAAACAGATCCTTGAAGTCGGGGTTCAGCTGATACTGAGAGTCGCTGATTATCTGCTTCATGTAGTTCAGGGCAGTAGGATAGCGGGCTGAGTCGTTCTGGTACATCACCATCTCAGCATACAGCATGTAGGCCATTGCCTGTGACACGCGACCGCTCTCGGCCACATCCCAGCGCATGGGCAGTATGTCCGATGCGATAATAGCCTCCAGCTCAGGCATCAGTTGGGCATAGATCTCATCGGCCTTCATCTGCGGAGCCGTATATGGCTCACTCAGGTTCTCAAGATAGAAGGGCACATTGCCATAGTAATGCCACAAGATATTATAATAGTAGACACGCAACAGTCGGGCCTGCATCTCATACGACTGGCGGTTCTTTCTGTCACCACCACCCCAGGAACAGTACTTGATCACGTCGTTACAACGCTTGATACCACTATAGAAATCACCCCAGAGGGTTCCCAGTGTGTTGTTGCCGTCGCCCTCAAAGTTGAAGAGCTTATGCCAGTGCTGGTTGTCACTGATGCTGGCGCCACCTACCCAGAAGTCATCGCCCATGATCTCAGCATCACAAGTCAGGTCGTTATAGGCACTGCCATCCCAGTCGGGCCAGTG
The DNA here is from genome assembly GCA_017556145.1 of Prevotella sp. Taxonomy (GTDB): domain Bacteria; phylum Bacteroidota; class Bacteroidia; order Bacteroidales; family Bacteroidaceae; genus Prevotella. The sequence goes on from JAFZCU010000110.1 coordinate 2,404, forward strand.
CAGAGGGGCATAGGCCGAAGTACAAGCCTCGCTCAGATGCTCGTCGGTCATATAATATTCCTCCAGAGGCTCTCCGGTAGGATTCGTCACCTCCAGGAAATCGTCGCTACAAGCGGTCAGCGCTACTGCTACCACTCCAGCGCACATCACTTTATATATCTTCGTATTCATAATACTTCTTTTAATGTATTTCAACTTTAAATCCTTCAATCCTTCCATTCTTACAACGAGAGGTTAAATCCTACAGTAAAGATGCGTGCCTGTGGATAAACACCGTAGTCTACACCCATTGAGGTGCTGCCCGTACCAATCTCAGGATCGAATCCCCAGTACTTAGTCCAAGTGAACAGGTTCTCGGCACGTACGTAAACGCGGAAGCGTTCGATGCGAGCCTTTTGCGTAAGCTGACGGGGCAGCGTGTAGCCCAGTGCGAGGTTCTTCAGGCGCAGGTAGCTGCCGTCCTGTACGTAGATGTCGCTAACCACCCAGTTCTTCGAGTCGCCCAGTTTCAGCATAGGTAACTTGTTCGACGTACCTTCGCCAGTCCAACGATTCAGCACCCAAGTGGGATAATTACCCGATTCAATGTCCTGTCGCCAGGTAGCGTCGAAGATATCGGCACCACTCACACCCTGGAAGAAAAGGTTCAGGTCGAAGCCCTTCCACTCAGCGTTGAAGTTCATACCGAAAGTCCAATCGGGTGTCGGCTTACCAATCTTGGTGCGGTCGTTGCTGGTAATGAAGCCATCGTTGTCCACATCAACAAAGATCAGGTCGCCAGGGTTAGAGCTCGTACCGTATTTCGCATTATAAGCATCGGCCTCGGCCTTGTTCTGCAGCACGCCCGCCGTCTTGTATCCATAGAAGTACGGGAAAGGCTGACCATTCTCGGCACGTGTGCCACCATCGCTGAACTGCGAGATACCGTAGTTCAGGAAACCGGTGTCGTTACCCAGGTTCTTCAGTTTGTTCTTCAGATAAGAGGCGTTACCCTTGATAGCGAAGTGAGCATCGCCCACGTTCCACTTGTAACCCAACTCAAACTCGATACCACTGTTCTCCATGTCGCCGACATTACCGATAGGCTTGGTCTCGCCGACATACGATGGGATAGGCATGGTCATCAGCATACCGTTGGTCTTCTTGATATAATAGTCAACGGTGAAGGTCAGTTTATTGTTCCAGAATCCGAGGTCGATACCCAAGTCGGTCTGCTCGCTCTCTTCCCACTTCAGGTTCTCGTTGGCCAGTCCATTGGCTTTCGAACCGTAGACCATGGCTGCCTGACGTCCGAAGTAGTAGTTGCTGGTGCCACCTGTGGTGGTCAGCACCGTGTAGCGGAAGTCACCGATATTCTCGTTACCGTTCTTACCCCAGCTGGCACGGAACTTCAGGTTGGTCAGCCAGTCGCGTGTGCTCTCCATGAACTTCTCGTTCATGATGTTCCATCCAATTGAGAATGAAGGGAACACACCATATTTATTATTCGATCCGAATCGGCTCGATCCGTCACGACGGATCGTGCCTTGGAACATATATCTCTCGTCGTAGTTATAACTCAGACGTGCAAAAAGCGATGCAAGGTGATGCTCAACGTATGGACCGGCCCATCCATTGACCAGACTCTTCACGCCTGTGATATGTCCATCAGCATCGGTAGTCGTCTCAATGCTACCGCCAGTGGTATAGTCAACATATGGCTTACCTATGTTGATCAGGTTCCAATGCGATGCACCTACATAGCTACCCTTGTACTTCAAGGCACTCTGTCCCAGCACAACACCTATCGAGTGCTTGCCAAACTCCTTATCGTAGGTCAGGGTGTTCTCCACCTGCCACTGTGTGGCATTGGCCTTCTCGGATGAAGCCTGCGTATGGTCGGAGTTGTTGTTACCCGAGAGGTAGTACTTCGTAACCGTTGCAGCATCGCTGCCCCAGAACGACTGCTCTGCGCTCCATGTAAAATGATACTTCAGGTTATCCCACAGCTGCAGGTCAATCGCGAACTTAGGCATGAACTTATGACTCCAGCCCTTGCTGGGGTTGCCCTGCATCATGGCGATGGGGTTATTCTGCTCCTGATAGCTACCCACATAGTTCGGAATCGTGTAAGGATCACCGTTAGCATCGCGGTACAGATCATACGCGCTATAACGGTCAATCATATCCTGAGCCACATCACCCGTGAGCGTTACTGGCAGCAATGGAGCCAGATAAAGGGCAGAACCCAGAGGCGAGCCCCATGTAGAGTTGGTATCGATGCCAGTACTATGCGTACGCATATAACTGAGGTTGGCGCTGATATCAAGTTTGTTCAGGAACGAACGTTCCTTAGAGTCGTCGAAGATATTGAACTGGTTGTTTGAACGTAATGTCAAACGATCATAGTTCGAGCGGCCATAGTTTCCACCCACAATACCATCCTGAGTGTAATAACCCATAGAGAGGTAATAGTTAATCTTCTCGGATGCACCGCTGACAGACACGTCGTGTTGTACGACAGGGGCATTATCGTTAAACAACAGTTCCTGCCAGTCTGTACCGAAGCCTACGATCTTATTACCATTGGCATCGATCAGGTTGTAAGGGTCGGCATACAGGGGTTTCTGTCCCCCATTCACATACTTCTCGTTCTGCAGGATGGCATAGTCGGTAGCGCTGGTCACATCACGGTGCTTCCATGCGCTCTGCCATCCGTAGCTGAAGTTATAGTTAATCTGGGTTTTACCTATCTTACCCTTCTTGGTGGTAACCAGAATAACACCGTTGGCGGCACGGGCTCCATAGATAGCGCCCGAGGCAGCATCCTTCAACACCTCGATACTCTCGATATCGTTGGGGTTTACGCTCTCAAGACCATACTGGTCGGCAGGCATACCATCAATGATATAAAGTGGGTTGGTGTCGTTGATTGTACCGGTACCACGCACACGTATCATCGATTGCGATCCAGGCTGACCATTGGCCGACGTGACGTTCACACCTGCTGCCAAGCCCTTCAGGGCATCATCGGCGCGCAGACGGGTCTTTCCTTCGAGGTCCTCTGAGCTAACCTTGGCGATAGAGGCGGTAACCACACTCTTCTTCTGCACACCATAGCCGATGACGACCACATCTTGCAGTGTCTGTGCATCTTCCTTCATCGTGATGCGCATGTGACTGCTGGCCTTCACCTCTTGAGTGGTGTAGCCGATATAAGTAATAATAATAGGTGTACCCTCGTTGACCTTCAACGTGAACTGACCATCAAGATTGGTGATGGCACCGTTCTGAGGATTACCTTTTTCGACAACAGAGGCTCCGATTACGGGCTCTCCGCTCTCGTCGATCACAGTTCCCAGAATTCCCTGGGCAAAAGATGTCATCGACACCAGGAGTGCCAACAACATCATCATGAACCTGCTTTTTTTCATACTTTGTCTGATTATTGTTAATATTTAAGTTAGAATGTAGCCATCAGTTTTTCTCTTCCTCGACATGGGGGCCGGTCATTTTCAGGTATGTTATGAAGGCCTATCTCGTCTTGTAGCTTTCCGAATGCAAATTTATATAAAAAAGAGACTCTACTCATGAGCATGAATCAGAAAAGTGGATTCGCACGCCACACAAGAAAGACTAAGACGTTTATAATCAGACATATAAAAAGTCCACCCTTTCAAAAAAGAGTGGACGTAATATAGAGGTGTATAAACTACATTAATGATGCATTCTTTACAAATGCATGGTTTCAGACTTTATTCTCATCACGATGTACCACCAGTCCGAAGCCGAAGAGTCCTACAATGACATAACAAACCAGAGGGATGATAAAAGGGATGACGAGGTTCGTCGCATCGGCAATGATACCCACAAGCAGGAAACCACAACCGCCCACAGGGGTCATCATCAGAATCGACGAGGCACTCTTCGTCAGACTGCCTAAGTCGCGGATGGCAAGAGAGAAGATAGTGGGGAACATCACCGCCTCGAAAAGATAGATACCCAACAGGCCGATCATCGAGTACATACCGAAGTTCATGAGCACCAGCATGGTGCTGGCCACACAACCACAGGCACAGATCAGGAGCATGGTCTCGGCCGGGAGGCGACGCATAATCAGACTACCGCCAAAACGTCCCACCATGAAAAAGGCCAAAGCACCGGTCAGCACCATGGAGGCCGTACGATCGTCCATCCATCCCTGTCCGGTGACATAGTTAATGAAATAACTGTTGATGGATATCTCCGCTACCTCATAAGCGAGTAGTGCTATCAGACCATAGACGAAATAACGCTGCTTCCAGATTCGCAATAACGGCTCACGTCCATACTTTGCCTTCTCCTCCAGTCCGTCGTCATGCCGGATCTCCGGCAGGTTCACCCTTGAGAAGAGTAGTGCGATCACCAACACCACCATCCCGAGGATCACATATGGCAAGGCCACACTCCCCTGTCCGTTGCCACCAAACAGGAACTGTCCTACGGCAAACGTGGCGAAGAGGCAACCCAGTCCGTTGAACGACTGTGAGAGGTTCAAGCGACTGGAAGCCGTCTCCTTGGCACCCAGTTCTGTCACATAGGGGTTGGCTGCAGTCTCCAGAAAGACCAGCCCACAGCTGATGATGAAGAGGGCAAAGAGATAGGCATAGAGTGTACCTGCCTCGGTACAGGGTACAAAAAGCAGCGACCCGATAGCGAATAGTAACAGTCCGAAGACGACACCACGGCGATAGCCGAAGCGATTGATGAACAGACCGGCAGGTATTGCCATCAGGAAATAGCCCATGTAGGTTGTCACCTGTATCAGCGACGACTCGGTGATGGAGATATGCAACTGGTTCTGGAAGTGCTTGTTGAGCACATCAAGGATAGCTCTTGCAAACCCCCAGAGGAAGAAAAGGGTGGTAATCAGGATGAACGGTACCAGATAATTGATGCCGTTCTGACGGAACAATCCGTTTTTTTCGTCTCTCATGCTGCAAAGGTACGAAAAGTCGAGAGCAAAACAAAGAAACTTGTTTCTTTTTTACCGAGACGAAGTATCTTTGCGCTTTCTAAGCGCAAAGATACAAAACATAACAATAATCTTTATTTCACGATCTCTCCGTCGAACAGACGGATGACACGATGAGCAAATGAAGCATCGTGTTCAGAGTGAGTCACCATGATGACGGTCGTACCCTCACGGTTCAACTCCGTCAACATACTCATCACCTCGGCACCGTTCTTCGAGTCGAGATTACCCGTCGGCTCGTCGGCAAGGATCATTCTCGGATTGAAGACAACGGCACGGGCGATGGCCACGCGCTGCTGCTGACCACCTGAGAGCTGATGAGGGAAATGTCCGGCACGATGAGCAATATTCATCCGGGTCATGATGTCCTTGACCCGCTGTTTACGTTCTGCCTTCGATACGCCCAGGTAGGTCAATGGCAGTTCGATGTTCTCTGCCACGTTGAGCTCGTCGATCAGGTTAAACGACTGGAACACAAACCCGATCTCGCCCTTGCGCACTTCCGTGCGTTCCTTTTCTTTGAGGCCTGCCACCTCACGGTCGCCGATGAAATACTTGCCACTGGTGGGGTTGTCAAGCAGACCAAGGATGTTCATCAATGTCGACTTGCCGCAACCGGAAGGTCCCATCACGGCCACGAACTCGCCGTCGTTCACCTCAAACGACACATTGTTTAAAGCAATCGTCTCCACCTCCTCTGTGCGGAACGACTTACACAGGTTTTCTACTTTAATCATAACTATTATTTCTTTATTATTTTATTCTGTTTTCAGATAATCTACAGGGTTACTATTGGCAATCTTATAACAATTGGCTACGACCACGATCACAATTACGATCAAGAGAACGAGGATACATAGCAAGAAATAGATCGGATTCAGCGACACTCTCTCAGAGAACGTCTGTAACCATTCTTTAGCAATATAATAAGCGATTACCGCTCCCATGACGAGTGCCGGTAGTGCCACCACCGTCACGTCCTTGATGAACATCCGTAGGACGTTGGTCAACGTGGCGCCGTTCACCTTACGGATAGCGATCTCCTTACGTCGGCGATTGACCTCGTCGATGACATAACCGATAAGTCCGATCAGCGAGATTAACAGAATCATCAAGCCACAGATCATCACGCCCTTACGGAAGTGGTTCTGAACAGTATACTGTTCCCACACATAGAAGCTATAGGCCGTCACGTCAACCTCATGATTCGGGTAGAGTTCCTCCAGACGATGTTTCACCGTCTCGATGTTCTCAGGTGTCAGCTTGTGGAATTTGACCATCTGATGCGTTGCTCCATTGCTTGAATAGAAGAGCACGCTTGGGCGCTGATCGGTATACATCAGCGAACCGATACGATAGTTTCTATACACACCACAGATCGTGTGGAAGACATCGCCACTGGTTAGTACATTGTCGTTGGCCAATGCCGCAGGACTCATGTTATGCTCCGTTATAGAGATCCGCTTGCCAACGATACTACCCGTCCAACCAACAGTTTTCTTCATTTTTTCTACAAAGCGCTCATCGACCATCACCTCGTGGAGAGAGTCGCTATGTGCCGTGAAGCCACGACCTTCTACGATGGGGATGTTCATCAACTGGAAATAATTGTCGGTGACTTCGTACTGATCGGCCACGTTGAAGAGTTCCTGGGCTTCACCAGGCAGATATATGTTATTGCCACTGGCTCCATGGATAGGCAAGCTATGAGCCGACGAGACCATCTCTACCTCAGGCATCTTACGGAGTTCGGTCTCTGCTCTCTTACGTGCGGCTCTATCAACACCATTGACTGTTACCACGGCCAGATTCTCGTAGTCGTAACCGGGATGATCGTTTACCATCATCTGATACTGACGATGCACCACCATCAGCAGACAGAACAACAGACCAACTGCCAGGAACTCGAAAGCCAACAGACCAAGTTTCCAACGATGCTTCGCCTCACTCACCCCACGGAAGGCTGCCGTCACGGGAATCCGTGCATAAAGCCAACCCGGTAGCACGCCACCAACGAGGATCACCACAAGAACCATCAGTCCCAACAGCCATGCACCACGGTTGAATATCAGTACCTTAAGCGGCGCTGAGATCAACTCCTCAACCGTACCCTTACAGAGAAAAAGTAATAAGGCAGCTACACCAATGCCAAGTACCACATGGACTATAGCCTCTGTCAACACAATCGCGTGGACGTTCTTCGGGGTTGCACCATAGCACTTCCTGACAGCCATTTCACGGAAGCGTCCGACCATATTACCAATCACGATGAGCAGGTAGTTCATCACCGTTGAGAACAGAAGGATGACCGCCAATAGCGACATGATCCAGCACATACGCTTCACAATATCCGATTGACGATAGGCATCCGAGATCTGGGTAAAACTGAAATCCATATCTACGCCCGCCTTCTTTGCTTCGGCAAACTCTCCATGAGCATCTTTCATCTTCTGTATATTCGGCTTCAGATCCTCGGGCTTCACACCTGACTGCAAACGAACATAGGAATGAAAACGGTCTGCTCCAATCCACATATTGCTAAAATCCCTACTGGCCTTGAAGGTATCAAAAGCAAGTATCACGTCTATCCCATGGAAGGACGAGCCGTAGGGGAAGTCCTCATAGACCCCGCCTATCGTCAGGTAATCCTCCTTTTTATTCTTATTGGTCAGATGCTTGCCAACAACATTTCCACCGCCTATCTTCTCGGCAAACGAGCGACTGACAACACAATGCATTGGAGTGTCAAGCGACTTCTTGAGATCGCCATGCACAACACGATTGCCAAACACGTCAAAGAAGCCAGGATCTGCAATCGGGATGGTGAGCTTAAACTCTTTCTCATCATCGGTTATGAAGTACATGTCGTAGATTGCATCACCTATCTTTGTGGCAGCCTCGATCTGAGGACAGTTATCTTTCAATCCTTTGGCGATAGCGCCCGAGGTCTGGGGATACTCCTTATACTCCCCGTCATGAACAATCATCTCATTAACGAGGTATGTCCTCTCATGATTCGGGAACCATGTATCATACGTCTGTTCGTAATACACCTCGGCTATTATCACGGCACCCATCGCCATGCCGGCACCAAGACAAAGGATTTTCACGATGTTGTGCCGTCCCTTACGAGGGATATTCAGCACGGCCATTTTTAAATTCTGTAATAGTTTCATCTTTATCGTTACGTTTCTTTTCTTAACACTCTATCAAACGCCGTGCCAGAAACGTAACACACTGATAATCAACATGCGGTATAATTGACGGGCCAAAAACATGTCCAGAAATTAGACACTTGCTGTCTAACTTCTGGACAAAAAAACATAAAGCCATCAGAACTGATAGCCGAGAGAGAGTCCTACTGTAAAATTCTTGGGATGACGACCAAACATCAATGAGGTCAGGACATTGGCGACAGGATTTCCCATAAAGCCAGACCTACAGAGTGGTGTAAGACCATAAAAGAGATTCACACCTACTATAACATGGTTGAGCGTCAGATCGATGCCCTCTGCAACCCCCACATCCCAACGATTAAGTTTCGGATAGTCCACATGACGTTTCTCCTTATCGTAGGCATTACCATAGAAGTCGCATGACTTACTGAAGTGGTTCGCCTTGAAGGTCTCCTTGGCATCTGTGTTCATGACCTCCATGGTAGTCTTCGCATTCAAGCCGTACGCCACATAAGGTCCAAACTTAAATGTGACAAAACACTCCTTTCCTATACGCAAGCGGACCGCCAACGGCACAGGAAGTTCCAGATAATGTAACCGGGTACTATATTTTGCTTCCAGAATCTGTTCGCTACCATAATAGCCATCAAATGTCCACCCCTTCTGTGAGAACAGAAGAGAGGGTTGGATACGTAAGACGCCATCTTCTCTCAAAGCGATATCAGCCGTACCTCCGAGATGATATCCAAACTGGGTATCGATATTGGTCACGCCACCAATGATGGTGGCACAGTCACCTCCGCCCCTCACCTGCCAGTTAACATCCTGGGCTTTCACCACAAGGCCAACACACACCAACACCAGTCCCAACAGACCAACTCTCAATTTATTCATAATGCCTTTATTAACTACTTTTCTTACTAGAACCAAGCATGACAGGATTTCTTGCAAGATTATCCGTTAATTATCCTTAACTCCCCATGCCTCGCTCTCATCAGCCGAGCACTGACAGGAGTAAAAACCCTCGCATAGAATTAGTCGTTTTGCAAGATACCGGTATCTGTATCACGATGGTTCATCGTACGCTGGATATCCCGGTACTTACGACCAGACGAGATGGTCCATGAGAGGTTAAAGGTGATCATATTACCAAAGTCGCGGTTATGCATCGTTATCTCTTTCCGGATATAGCGATTGAACACTTCGGCCTTGTTGGAGAGTGGGCGCTTACAGAAGGGATGCTGGACATAAAGTGAGAGCGTAAGTTGACTGAGGCGGTATGAGGCTGTAAAATACCACGCGGGCGCTTGATGTCCCCGATGCTCCCCTTCCATGAAGTTCCACCCATTATCCACATCGGCCGTCAATGTCCACTGGCCCAAATAGGCCTCAAGACCGGCACCGCCGTTGAAGGTGGTATAGGTATGGCAATAGTCGTCGGTGAAGTTGAAGAAACGATAGAGTCCTCCATAGATAGTAGCAGAAAGGATTTCCGGCACCACATCCCAACGGTTATAATCCTGGATGAAAAAGAAACTGCATGAGTTGTCTGCGTTTGTCTGCGTCTGATAGAAATGACCATCCCGACGGGTATATCGTTCCATATTACAGTTGGCGTTCAGACGATAATAGCCCTGCAGTTCCGTTGTCAGACGCGGTGTCGAATATGTCAGGCGCAGAT
>JAFZCU010000111.1 GCA_017556145.1 Prevotella sp.
ATCCTGTCGATCATCACGAATATCGGAATGGACCACACACAGTTCTTAGGCCATACATTTGAACAAATCGCCACAGAGAAAGCCGGTATCATCAAGAAAGGCGTTCCTGTCGTCATCGGCGAGACCACGCAGGAGACTCGCCCCGTCTTCGAGGCAAAAGCCAAAGAGGTTAAGGCTCCCATTATCTTTGCAGAGGACGAGCAAGAGGTTAGTACATTCACTCCATCCGACAACGGCATAAAATACCAAACCCAGCACTTCGGAATGATAGAGGGACAGCTTGGCGGTATCTATCAGGCCAAAAACACCAATACCATTCTATGCGCTGTCAAGGAACTGGAGAAAATGGGATATATGCATGCATGTCCATGTCAAGAGGATGCCGTATGTCAAAACAGAGAAGTGAGAGAAGGCTTTCTAAACGTATGCCAACTGACATCTTTAAAAGGCCGTTGGCAGATTGTTGATGAAGCACCACTCACCATCTGTGATACCGGACATAACGTGGCTGGCTGGCAATATCTCAGTGAGCAACTGAAAACGGTCAAATGTCATCAGATGCATATTGTGTTTGGAATGGTCGAAGACAAAGATATCGAAGGAGTCATCGCCCTATTGCCGAAAGATGCGATCTATTATTTCACAAAAGCCGCCAACAAGCGATCCGTATCAGAGAACGTACTGAAATTATACGCTAAAAGCCAAGACCTGCAGGGAGAGAGCTACCCGGATGTTATCTCGGCCTACAAAGCTGCCAAGAATGCTGCGACCCAAAAAGACTTTGTGTTTATCGGAGGTAGCAGTTATGTCGTGGCCGATTTTCTCAAAAACCGCATTTAGAGTTTTTTAATATATCAAAAACATTTTTTTCGTTGTTTCCTTCGTTTGTTTGGTTTTTTTTCTGTTCCTTTGCAGAAAGATAACGTAACTAAAAACATAGGAATATGGCGAACACAGCAGAAACAGCGAATCTGTGTGGTCTGAAGAGAGAAAACTTCCAGACCACAATCCATGGTAAGAAAACTGATTTGTACATCTTAAGGAACCGTAAAGGATATGAAGTGGCTATCACCAATTATGGTGGTGCCATTTGTGCTATTATGGTGCCTGACAAAGATGGAAAAGTGGCAAACGTCATTCAGGGACATGATAGCATCGAGAATGTTATTAACAGCCCCGAGCCTTATCTCTCCACGCTAATCGGCCGCTTTGGAAACCGTATTTGCAAAGGACAGTTCACCCTTAACGGCAAGGAGTATCAGTTGGCCATCAACAACGGACCTAACGCCCTGCATGGAGGGCCGACAGGTTTCCATGCAAAAGTATGGGATGCTCGTCAGATGGGCCCCCGTTCACTGGCTTTGCATCGCATCTCTTCTTATGGAGAAGAGGGATTCACTGGTGAGTTGGACGTTACTGTGGAGTTCACCTTCACCGACCAGAACGAGTTGGTAATCGAGTATCTTGCAACAACCAACAAGAAGACAATCGTCAACCTGACTCATCATGCGTTCTTCAGTCTTGCAGGAACAGCAGACCCGACACCGACTATCGATGATTTGATTTGTGAAATCAATGCAGACTTCTACATCCCCACAGATGACACATCCATTCCCACGGGTGAAATCCGTAAAGTGGAAGGCACACCGTTCGATTTCCGCACACCGAAACCAGTTGGAAAGGACATCGATGCTGATGACGAGCAGATCAAGAACGGCGCTGGCTATGACCACTGCTATGTGTTGAACAAGCAGGAAGAGGGCGAGTTGAGTTTTGCTGCAAGAATCACCGATCCGAACAGCGGTCGTACCATGGAATGTTATACTACCGAACCAGGTGTGCAGCTCTATAGCGACAACTGGGCTACAGGCTATAAAGGTGCCAATGGTGCCACATTCCCCCGCCGCAGTGCCGTATGCTTCGAATGCCAGCACTTCCCCGATTCACCCAACCGTCCGTATTTCCCCAGTGTTATACTGAATCCCGGACAGCGCTATAAGCAGAAGACAATATACCGTTTCGGAGTTGTTGAGTAATGAAATATAACCATAAACAATTTAAATAAAAGGAAAAAACTAATATGAGTACTCAAAAACAAAATGGAAGCATCATCGCCATCATCACGATGATGTTCCTCTATGCGATGATTTCGTTTGTCACTAACCTCGGTGCCCCCATCGGAGTCATCTGGAAAAGCCAGCCGGAAATCGGAGGTTCAAATGTACTTGGCATCATGGGTAACTTCATGAACTTCTTTGCCTATCTGTTCATGGGTATCCCTGCAGGAAAGATGCTGACCAAAGTGGGATATAAGAAAACAGCTCTCATCGGTATTGCTGTGGGCTTTATCGGTGTGCTGATACAGTTCCTCTCAGGATTCTCTGGAGGTATCTCAGGGTTCTGCGTATATCTGTTTGGTGCCTTTATCTCTGGTTTCTCAGTATGTATTCTGAACACCGTCGTCAACCCGATGTTGAACCTGCTTGGTGGCGGAGGTAACCGTGGAAACCAGTTGAACATGATTGGTGGAACACTGAACTCACTGTCAGGAACATTAACCCCGATGCTGGTAGGTGCTCTCATCGGTACTGTGACAGCATCAACACAGATGGCCGACGTCAATCTGGTGATGTATATTGCCATGACCGTCTTTGCAGCCGCTTTCGTTGCCCTGCTCTTTATTCCCATTCAGGATCCAGAAATGGGTAAGGTGACTGCCGACACCAAGTTCGAGCACTCACCATGGGCTTTCCGTCATTGTCTGCTCGGTGTCATTGCCATCTTCGTGTATGTGGGTGTTGAGGTAGGTATCCCCGGTGGTCTGAATTTCTATCTGTCCGATACGTCTGACAAGGGCGCTGGTCTTTTGGCTGATGCCGCCACTATCGGTGGGTCTGTCGCTGCCATGTACTGGTTGCTCATGCTGGTTGGCCGACTGATATCCAGTGCTATTGCAGCCAAGGTATCTTCACGACAGATGATGCTCTTCACCACTTCTGTAGGAATGATTTTGATACTCGCTGCCATGCTGACACCGAAAAGCGTTACCGTCACCATGCCGTTGGTAAAGATTCTGGAAGGAACTGTTGAAATGACCACCGTGCCGATGAGTGCGATGCTTCTGGTCTTGGTTGGTCTCTGCACTTCAGTGATGTGGGCTTCCATCTTTAACCTCGCAACAGAGGGCCTCGGTAAATATACCGCTCAAGCATCTGGAATCTTTATGATGATGGTTGTTGGCGGTGGCGTGCTGCCTGTGGTTCAGAATTTCTTCGCAGATATCATGGGATATATGCCTAGTTATTTCATCTATCTGCTGGGTGTGGCCTACATGTTCTATTATGCGCTCATCGGCTGCAAGAACGTGAATAAGGACATCCCCGTTGATTGACTTTTATAAACCTCTAATTTTTTCATTATGGACATTGAATTTGTAAGAAGCCGGTTCATCAAGCATTTTGATGGAAAGACTGGTAATGTATATGCATCTCCTGGACGTATCAACCTGATCGGTGAGCACACTGACTATAATGGTGGATTCGTATTCCCTGGAGCTGTTGACAAAGGCATCATGGCCGAGATGCGCCCCAATGGCACAGAAGACACGGTGATGGCATATGCTATCGATTTGAAAGATCGTGTCGACTTCAAACTTTCCGATCCTAAAGGTCCAAAAGCATCCTGGGCACGTTATATTTACGGCATCTCACTGGAAATGAAAAAGTTGGGAGTTCCTGTCAAAGGCTATAACATTGCCTTTGCAGGTGATGTCCCCCTTGGGGCCGGTATGTCCTCGTCGGCAGCTATGGAAAGTTGCTTCGCCTACGGTTTGAACGACCTCTTCGGAGAGAACAAAGTCTCACAGTGGGACATGGTATTGGCAGGTCAGGCTACAGAGCACAACTATTGCGGCGTGAACTGTGGTATTATGGATCAGTTTGCCTCCGTCTTCGGTAAAGCAGGTTGTCTGATGCGTCTCGACTGCCGTAGTCGTGAGTTTGAGTATTTCCCCTTCAAGCCCGACGGATATCGCCTGGTACTGCTCGACTCAGTTGTCAAGCACCAATTGGCAGGCTCTCCCTACAATGATCGTCGCAACTCTTGTGAGAATGTGGTCAAGCATATTCAGGCTAAGCATCCAGAAGGAAAATTCGAGACCCTACGAGACTGCACATGGGAGCAACTCGAGGAGGTCAAGGATGAAGTGGGTTCTGAAGACTACAAGCGTGCCAAGTTTGTTCTCGGTGAAAAAGACCGTGTATTGGCTGTCTGCGATGCCCTGAACGAAGGCGATTACGAAAAGGTAGGAGAATTGATGTATAAGACACACGAAGGTCTGTCAAAAGACTATGAGGTGTCATGCGAGGAACTTGATTTCTTGAAC
>JAFZCU010000112.1 GCA_017556145.1 Prevotella sp.
GAACTTCGTGTACTGCTCCTGAAAAGCTTTCATGCCTCCCTTGAAATGAATCTTCAGCCACTTCCCGCTTTGAATGGGGAAGAGCTGCATACCCTCAGGCACATCGCCACCTTTATATATGCCACCAATAACGTAAGTAAAGGTATTTTTACAGCAAGCCCCGAAGTTTGCTTCCCAACAGGTGGCACAATTGTGGTTGGGAATGTCGCAGGTACAGAGACCGAACTCACCTACGCCATTGTCGATGGCTGCTTTCTGAAAAGCATTGGGTTCTTGCTTCTCAAGAAACACTGGCTTAACAATCTTTTCCACAAACTCACCCCAAAACTTAGGGCATTCTTCCTTCGCCTCATTGAAGGTAATCTTCTTGGCCATGCCAATAATCTGCACATCGTGCAATTCAATAATCTCGTGTATCATATTGAAAGTCCTAATTTGTATGCTTCGTTTAGGGCAGCCTGCTTATTGAGCATTTGCGAAGCAATGAAAGCCTTTAACTTGTCATTGAACATCTCAGGCTGCTCCATGTGGATGAAGTGTCCGCAAGTAGTCAGTTCCGTATAGTCGAGGTTGGGGTACAAACGCTGCATTTTCTGCTTGTTGTCAGGATCAAGACCGCTGTTCTGCGTGCAGATGACCATCACTGGCTGAGAAATGCGACGATTCGTCCACCATTTTCTCTCCACAAGATGTTGCATCGTGCTCGATGCTACATACTGTGGTGTCTCGGGCATCACTGACATGGCATAGTCGTTTATTTCCTGAGGAGTTTCTTTACCTGCCAATGACGACACAAAGCCCGTGATGACATCGCGACATTCCGGACCATCGAAGGCATGACCGAACTGATTCACTGCCTCAACGTACTCTAGTGTCTCAGTACCATCGTAGAAACAATATACACCGTCAACGTCCACCAATGTGCCTTTGTGACCTGTGGCCATCAGCGTCTGACGGCATACGGGCGTTCCAAGACTGTGACCTACAAAGACCGCATCCTTGATGCCGTTGGCATTTAAGACTTCATCTATGGCATGGGCAAAGAAATCAAGTGTGTATTCCACATGTGGCTTATCGCTTTGTCCGTATCCAGGCAGGTCAATGAATACAAGTTGCAGGTTTTTATTGTCTCGGAAAGCCTCGAACTGCTTCTCCCATGTGTTCATATCGCAGCCGAAGCCGTGAACGAAACAGATGGTCTTAGCATCTGAACCAGCCGACTCATTCCATATTTTATAATGTATGTGAATACTATCGTCGATAGTGGCGTATTCAGACTTCAGTTCGCTGAGCGTCTTCGGCTGGTTTCCACAACCTACCAGCAACAGGGCGAATAACAAATACAATACTATTTTCTTCATATAACTTCTTTTACCAATTTGACATTCTGTCTTATTACGTCGCGACTCGACAAAGCAGATGTGCACATCGCTTTGTACTCGCTGCTCTCTAATTTCATAACTTTGACTGGGCAGTCTGAGCCCACTTCCAGATTTGGACATAATGTTTCCTCGCCGGTATCTACAAAACCGCACTTTTCCATCACGCGACCAGATGCAGGGTTCGAAGGAAAGTAATCGCCCCAAAGTGTAATGAATCTCTTCTCATTGAAACAATAGTCTATGACCATCTGAAGTGCCTCCGTACAGATACCTTTACCCCAATACGGACGGGCTATCCAATATCCTACCTCCGCATGATCTTCTGCAATCTTCAGGTTTGATGTGGATGCCGGGAGGTAGCCCACACATCCAATGGCTTCGCCTGAATCTTTCCATATTACCGCCCACATCCCTTCTGCGTTGAAGACTGTTCGAATAATGTCCAAACTTTCTTCCACAGACTTATGTGGTGGCCATCCTGCGCGAGGCCCAACTTCTGGGTCACTGGCGTATTTAAACAGCGTCTCGGCATCACTATCCTGCCAAGGGCGTAATAATATTCTTTCTGTTTCCATCTTCATTTTATCATTTGACGATGCAAAATTACTGATTGTTGCGGAATCTGCAAAATATCTGGGATAAACTGCGGAAAAATGTGACGAGTGGTGACATATTTATAATGATACTATTTGAATATCTTTCCCAGCCAATGTGCAAACCATAGGTTTATTGCTATGGTATCTCTCTTATTTGTTTATAAAATATACGAGAGTAATCTGAGCTAACAGAATCAGCGGAAGTCCATACTTGAACTTCTTATGCATCGTCTTGTGGTGAAAGACTTGCATGCCTAACAATGCGCCGATGCTTCCACCGATGACAGCAAGTTTCTGCCGTTATTTCACTCTTTGTGGTATTGGCTTCGCCTTCGTCCGTCACGACTCGGCCATCCAAGCGAGCTTCTTGCGTCCCTTCGGTAGCAAGCGGCATAGCCGAGCGGGCTCTGCTCTCGCTGCTCTGTCCGTTGCTGCCACATGAGCATAATAACGTAGCCATCAATATGAATGAAAAAGCGATATGTTTCATATACAAATATGCGTAATACATAAATACACTTAAAACTATCGGCAAAGTTAGTGATAATTACGGAATTATCGCTAAATTTGCACCAAGAATTAGCATTGTTTATAAAGTAACCCAACAAAATCTGCGCTTATGGATTCTTTTAAGGATAAAGTAGCCGTCGTGACGGGAGGTGCCATCGTCAACATCTCCTCATCGCGCGACCGCATGACCCATCAGATGATCTATCATGGCGATAACGGCTGGAAGTTGGAAATATGAAGAAGGGATTACTTATATCGATAGCGTTGATATTTTCAGTTGCAGTATCGGCACAGGATGTTGATGGATTCGTCAACAGACAGTTGCAAACCTATCCGAAGTCGCGGCTGCTTGACATTTACAAGTCGTGCTTCCAGGACTATATGGGTGCCGAACATCTGGTGTCGGACAGACAAAGGGTTAAGGCATATTTGGATGAAGAGTTGAATACTACCAGCCTTGATGACCTCATGCCCTGGTACTACGAGCCATGCGGGATAGACAGCAGCTATTATCGTGTCAGCATTCGAGCCATCAAGGAAAGTATTGTTTCAGAAGACCTGTTGCTTAATGCCTTCATCCGAAGTGCTAATGGACGGAGTAGCGAGAGCCGCCAAGCTCGCTTGGATGGCCGAGTCGTGACGGACGAAGGCGAAGCCAACTCTAAGAAGCGACCTTCTGTTGAGTCGTGGAGTGAACGATGGCACAAGATTATTGGTACTATTGACCAAATGAAACTGGATATGCCCAACTATCAAGAGGACAAACAATTCATAGACAGCGTCCTTTCCGTCGGGAAATACGCCATCAGCCACTCGCCAGACTACCGTGAGACCTATCATCCTCACTACAGAATCGTAGAGCGTAGCATCTTTGAAAAAGAAATCAAAAGTCTTATAGATAAGAAAAAAATAACACAATGAAGATAGAAAAGTTTGTATTCGCTGCCTTAATTGACATTGCTATCGCTGTGGAGCATCTTTGTCTGGCTGCCACAAAGCAAGGTTTGGCTACATGCTGGGTATGCAACTTCGATGCTAACCTATGCAAGGAACTGTTTAGCTTGCCAGAGAATGACTACATCAACGAATGAAAAGGGGAACCTCATTATTGAGATTCCCCGGAGTCCTCTTTCAAGGCATATGATAGAGGCAAGTAAACAACCGGCATAAAAAAAGAGAACCGTGGGTTCTCTTTTGGTGTTAATAGCGGAGAGTGAGGCTCCTTTTGCGGAAGGTGAGGGATTCAAACCCCCGATACCCGAAAGGGGTATACCGGATTTCGAGTCCAGCGCGATCGATCACTCTGCCAACCTTCCTCTTTCTTTAGCGTGTGCAAAGGTAAAGAGAAAAAATGAAATGACCAAATTTTTCGAAAGAAATATTCAAGAAACGAATAAACTACCCGAAAGAAAGTTTCGATAATCTGTTTCTCAGCTGCTCAGCTTCGGATTTGCGGATGCTGAGACGGATTTCGCAGGTGTTATCGTAGGTCTGGCTGACGATACGTGGCTGCATCTCTTTGACGATGCGCATCACATCGTTCATCATAGGGTAGGCGAACGTGTAGGTGATGATTTCCTCTATCTGACGTGTCTCGATCTCTGCGTGGGCAATGGCATCGGCAGCGGCTTCGCGATAGGCGACGATGAGTCCGCTGGTACCGAGATTCACGCCACCGTAGTAACGCACTACGACAATAAGGATGTCGGTAAGTTCATTGGAGTTAATCTGTCCGAGAATGGGTTTGCCGGCAGTAGAGGAGGGCTCGCCGTCGTCGTTAGCTCTGAATTCAAGTCGCTCAGGACCGAGCATATAGGCGTAACAGACATGGCGGGCATCGTAGTATTTCTTACGGTATTCAGCCAATAAGTCCTTGATTTCGTCGACCGTAGACACATGATGAGCGAAGGCGAGGAACTTGCTACGCTTGTCGGTGTAGTAGCCCTCGCCTCCGGTCTTAATTGTGCGGTATTCGTCGAGCATAAAGAGGGTTGCTGTGCACAGCAACAAACTTAATTAGTTGTTATACTCCTGCCAGCTCTTGATCTTCACATCGTCGAGATTCATGGCGGTAAAGGCCTCAATGAAGGCCTTGGCCAGACGGACATTGGTCATCAGAGGAATATTGTGGTCGATGGCACCACGACGGATCTTGTAGCCGTTGGTGAGCTCGCGTGAGGTATGGTTCTTCGGCACATTAATGACGAGGCCTACTTTATGCTGGGAGATCAGATCCATCACGTTGTTATCGCCATTCTCATCAGGCCATGCCACACTGATGGCCTTCACACCGTTATCGTTGAAGAACTTGGCCGTTCCACCTGTTGCGTAGATGGTATAGCCCTTCTTTGCCAGTTGCTGAGCGGGCTCGAGCAGAGAAACCTTACCTTTGGCACCACCTGACGAGATGAGCACGGCATCCTTCGGAATAGAGTAGCCTGTGGCAATCAGCGAGTTGAGCATTGCCTCGTTGAGGTCGTCGCCCAAACAGCCTACCTCACCCGTAGAACTCATGTCGACACCAAGTACGGGGTCTGCGTTCTGCAGACGTGCAAACGAGAACTGTGAGGCCTTCACACCGATACGGTCGATGTCGAACTCACTCTTCTCCGGACGCTGATAGGGCGCATCGAGCATGATCTTCGTAGCCGTCTCGATGAAATTACGCTTCAGAATCTTCGATACGAAGGGGAACGAACGGGATGCACGGAGGTTACACTCAATGACCTTCACCTCGCGGTTTTTGGCGAGGAACTGGATATTGAACGGACCGCTGATGTTCAGTTCGGCAGCGATCTTACGGGCAATCTTCTTGATCTGACGGATGGTGGAGAAGTAGATGTGCTGGGCGGGGAACACCATCGTTGCGTCACCTGAGTGCACACCGGCATACTCCACGTGCTCAGAGATGGCGTACTCGATCACCTCACCCTTGTCGGCAACGGCATCGAACTCGATCTCCTTGGTCTCGGTCATGAACTTGGATACCACTACGGGGAACTCCTTCGACACCTCGGTAGCCATATTGAGGAAGCGATGCAGTTCCTCTTCGTCGTAGCAGACGTTCATGGCAGCGCCGGAGAGCACGTAGGAAGGACGCACAAGCACGGGGTAGCCCACCTGCTCTACGAATTCCTTGACATCCTCGAAGCTGGTGAGCGCACGCCATGCGGGCTGGTCGATGCAGAGCTTGTCGAGCATAGCCGAGAACTTGTCGCGGTTTTCAGCGCGGTCGATATTCACAGGCGATGTTCCCAATACGGGCACACCCTGACGATAGAGCTTCATGGCAAGGTTGTTAGGAATCTGACCACCCACGGAAACAATCACACCCTTGGGCTGTTCGAGGTCGATGACGTCGAGCACACGCTCCAGAGAGAGCTCGTCGAAGTAGAGACGGTCGCACATATCATAGTCGGTAGACACCGTCTCCGGGTTGTAGTTGATCATGATCGACTTGTAACCCAGCTTGCGGGCGGTGTTGATGGCATTCACCGAACACCAGTCGAACTCAACAGATGAACCGATACGATAAGCACCTGAACCTAAGACAACTACAGACTTTTCATTATTGTAATAGTTGATATCGTGTGCAGGCTTATACTGCTCACCCTTGGAATCACCGAATGCAGGTGTGTGTGTATATGTGAAATAGAGGTAGTTCGTGAGTTCAGGATGCTCGGAGGCCACCGTGGGGATACGCTTCACGCTGGGTAGGATGCCCTTCTCCTTACGGTACTTGCGAACAGCCAGGTTCTCCTTCTCCATATTGCCACCCTCTGGCTTCAGCACGAAACGGGCAATTTGGAAGTCGCTGAATCCGCAACGTTTCACCTCAAGCAAGAGTTCGTCCGACAGATCCTCGAGTTTGTCGTACTTCTGCAGTTCGTGCTTCAGGTCGACGATGTGCTTCAGGCGCTCCAGGAACCAGATGTCGATCTTCGTCAACTGCTCAATGCGCTCGATGGTATATCCTTCTTCGAGGGCCTGGGCGATGGCGAAGATTCGCAGGTCGGTAGGATTAGCCAGTTCCTCCTCGAGGTTGTCGAACTTCGTGTGGTCGTTGCCCACGAAGCCGTGCATGCCCTGACCGATCATACGAAGACCTTTCTGCATCATCTCCTCGAAACTGCGTCCGATAGACATGATCTCACCGACGGACTTCATGGAAGAACCAATCTGACGGCTCACACCGGCAAACTTGGTGAGGTCCCAGCGGGGAATCTTACAGATCATATAGTCGAGGCTCGGTGCCACGTAAGCAGAAGAGGTGGTGCCCATCTCACCAATTTGGTCGAGGGTGTAGCCAAGGGCGATCTTGGCAGCGACGAAGGCGAGGGGATAGCCTGTGGCCTTCGAGGCAAGAGCTGAAGAACGTGAGAGACGGGCGTTGATCTCGATGATACGGTAGTCGTTGGTCTCTGCGTTGAAAGCGAACTGAATATTGCACTCGCCGACGATGCCGAGGTGCTTGACGCACTTGATGGTGAGCTCCTGCAGCATCTTGACCTGATCCTCACGGAGCGAACAGGTGGGTGCTACGACAATCGACTCACCAGTGTGGATGCCGAGGGGGTCGAAGTTCTCCATCGAGGCCACCGTGAAGCAACGGTCGTTGGCGTCGCGGATGCACTCAAACTCAATTTCCTTCCAGCCCTTGAGGCTTTCCTCAACGAGGATCTGTGGCGCAAAGGTGAAGGCCGACTCTGCCAGTTCGATAAACCGCTTCTCGTCGGGGCAGATGCCTGAGCCGAGACCGCCGAGGGCGTAGGCTGAACGGATCATAATGGGGAAGCCGATCTCGTGGGCAGCCTTCAATGCATCCTCCATCGACTCGACGGCGTGGGATACAGGCACCTTCAGATCGACCTCAGCCAGCTTTTTAACAAAAAGGTCGCGGTCCTCAGTATTCATGATGGCCTCGACACTTGTTCCTAATACTTCAACTCCGTATTCTTTCAGGGTACCATTCAGGTAAAGCTCCGTTCCGCAGTTCAGAGCGGTCTGTCCTCCGAAAGCCAAGAGGATGCCGTCGGGCCGTTCTTTCTTGATGATTTCTGTAACGAAATGTGTATTCACCGGCTGGAAATACACCTTGTCTGCAATACCTTCGCTGGTTTGGATGGTAGCGATGTTGGGGTTAACGAGTACGCTCTTGATGCCTTCTTCGCGAAGCGCCTTCAAAGCTTGTGAACCAGAGTAGTCAAACTCTCCTGCTTGTCCGATTTTCAAGGCGCCCGATCCGAGCACCAGCACCTTCTTCAGTTCTTTTTTCATAACAATCTTTTGCGTTGATTTTGGATTACTTCCTAAATTCGCGTGCAAAGGTAAAAAGAAAATCTGATTTGACAAACGATTCTTCACGGAAAATTGATTTCTATGCAGAATTTTTTGCCTTCCGTGAATATCTATGCAAGTAAGATGACAAGAATTGCTGATTTGTTGGTCTTAATCGCTGTTGGTGGCCCTGAGGATAATGCTTGTGGCACCGATGGTGAAAAGCGTGCCATCGTCGATGATGCGCCGCTCCTTAGGCGAGAGCTCCACATTGTCGACGAAGGTGCCCGTATTGCTGTTGTTGTCCTTGAGGGTATAGCGCAGATTGCCGCGTTTGTCTCTCGACACGGTGATGGTGCAGTGGTTCAGATCTACGCTGGGGTCTACGGTCTCGAAGGTGCAATTGGCAGGATTGCCCTTCTGGTAGCGGCCTATTACATTGTCGCCCATTCTCAGGGGAATCACTTGTTTGTAATGGAATACGTTTTCAATGACGACGACTGATCCGCAACCTTCCTCGTTTGCATTCTCGTCAGGGTTCTCGTCTTTCTGGCGGTTCTTCAGTTTGCTCACACCCATGCGGATGCCAAACTCCTTACCGCAATCCGGACACTTGAAGACCAGCGACTGTCCGGCTTCATACTGCGTTTCGTCGAAAGTGATGTATTGGTCGCACTTCGGGCACCGTACACGCTTCATAGGCTCAGACCTTGTCTTTTAGTTTAAGTACCCAGGCGTCTTCGAATCCCTTATTGTTGCGGATGCGATTCAAGCGGTTGTAGGCTGCATTCATAGTTTCGAAATGGCCGCATACCACCCGCGTCACATTGTTGCGGATGAATACCTCAGCCTCTGTGAAGCCGCGCTGGTGCAACTCGTCGACAAAAGCCTGCGCATTCTTCTTCGATACATGACTGGCCAGCACGAGGCAATAGCCAGTATTCATCGTTTCGGGCTGGGCGGCAACAGTGTCTTTCTTCACCTCGGCTACAGTCTTGTCTGCAGCGGTAGTGTCAGGGGTGATCTTAATTGTCGTATCTGTCTTTACGGCGGGCTTATGGGTAGACACGAGCAGCGGATTGCTGAGGTTACCCATATTCACCTGCGTGGAATCGCTGTTGCTGACGGGTGTGGTCAGCAGGAAAAATGCTAATACGGCAGCAGCTACGGCAACGGTATTCCGGATCCACGACATCTTGATGACAAAAGCGCGGTCGTCGTCATCCTCGTCAGCCGTGAGGGATACCAGTACAGGAGCAGCTGTCTCCTTTATCTCTTTCTTCTCTTCAGCAACGGGAACGGCTGTTGCCATGGGTTTTATTTCAAAGCTGCTGAGTCCGTAGAGGTTTGGTGTCAGGATGCCGGCCTCGCAGGGGGCGAACAGGTATTTGCCTTCCTCATTTAGCGAGAGTACGCCGATATCGTTCAACTCATAGCTGCCTGCTGCGTCGATGTGCTGCTTCAGTTCTTCCACCTCACTCTCTATCCTGCGCAGGGCCTCGGGATAGCTGATGTCATAGGCTTCAATGTACGACTGCACGAGCAGCGAGTCGTTCATCGTGAGCTGGGGATTAAAGCCCAAGGTGCGCAAGGGTGGGAGGAACATCTGGTCGTCTGCGTCATAGCGTGCCTCTACGTGATGGGTCATGAATCCCCCCAAGCCAGGCACTATCACACAGTCATTGTTGAGCAGAAGTATCTCGATATGTCTATCTAATTCAATCATGGTCGCAAAATTAATGTTTTTTTCTGAGAAAAACAAATAAAAAGTGCCTTAAAATTGCGCAGAAATGAATTTTTTGATGTAACTTTGCATCCAAATTCGAAAATATGGAATATATCAAGACTGAAATAGCTGGAGTGTATATTGTGGAACCACGCGTGTTCAGTGATGCCAGAGGCTATTTCCTGGAAGCTTGGAAAGAGGAGGAGTTTAATGAGCACATTGGTCCAGTGAAGTTCATACAGGACAATGAGTCGAAGTCGTCATATGGCGTTCTCCGAGGGCTGCATTATCAGAAAGGCGCCCTTTCCCAAGCAAAGCTTGTACGTGTCATCAAGGGCCGCGTGATCGATGTGGCTGTCGATATCCGCAAGTCCAGCCCCACCTTTGGCAAATATGTGATGGTAGAACTGAACGAAGACAACAAGCGCCAGTTCTTCATCCCTCGTGGGTTTGCACATGGATTCCTGGTGTTGAGTGAAGAGGCTGTCTTTACTTATAAGGTGGATAATCCCTATGCGCCCTCTGAAGAGGCAGGCATCCGTTGGAATGATCCGGAGCTCGCCATCGAGTGGCCCATCGACCCTGCTGAGGTGCTGACGAGCGAGAAAGATTTAAAGCAACCCTTTTTAAAAGATGCAGAATTGTTTGATTAATAACGAATTATCATTATGAATATAGCAATAGTAGGAACCGGTTATGTAGGACTTGTATCAGGCACTTGTTTTGCAGATACGGGTGCTAATGTGACTTGTGTCGACGTCGATACCAAGAAGATAGAGCGCCTGCAGCAAGGCAATATCCCCATCTATGAGCCAGGCCTTGACGAGCTGGTGAAGAAGAATGTGGCAGCAGGACGACTGAAGTTCACCACAGATTTGGCATCGGTGCTGAATGATGTGGAGATTGTTTTCTCCGCTGTAGGTACTCCGCCCGACGAAGACGGTAGTGCGGATCTGAAATACGTGTTGCAGGTGGCCAAGACCATCGGCGAGAACCTGAATAAGTACGTGGTGGTGGTCACCAAGTCTACCGTGCCTGTGGGTACTGCCCGGAAGGTACGCCAGACCATCGAGGACGAATTGAAGAAGCGTGGTGTCGACATTGATTTCGATGTGGCCTCGAATCCCGAATTCCTCAAGGAGGGTAATGCCATCAAGGACTTCATGTCGCCCGACCGTGTGGTGGTAGGTGTGGAGAGCGAGCATGCCAAGAAAGTGCTCACCAAGCTCTACAAGCCTTTCCTCATCAACAATTTCCGTGTGATCTTCATGGATATCCCGTCGGCAGAGATGACTAAGTATGCCGCCAACTCGATGCTGGCTACGCGTATCTCCTTCATGAACGACATTGCTAATTTATGCGAGCGCGTGGGCGCAGATGTTAATATGGTACGCGCGGGAATAGGTTCAGATACCCGTATCGGACGCAAGTTCCTCTATGCTGGCTGTGGTTATGGCGGCTCGTGCTTCCCCAAGGATGTAAAGGCTCTTATTAAAACAGCCGACCAGGCAGGCTATTCGATGGAGGTGCTCAAAGCTGTGGAGCGTGTGAATGAGAAGCAGAAGAGCGTGCTTTACGAGAAACTCATCAAGGCATACGGTAGTGAGGAAGCCCTGAAAGGTAAGACTATCGCCATGTGGGGTCTCTCCTTCAAGCCGGAGACGGATGATATGCGTGAGTCGACGGCATTGGTGATGATCGGGAAGTTGTTGGCAGCAGGCTGTCAGATCCGTGTCTATGACCCTGTGGCCATGGAGGAATGTAAGCGCAGGATTGGCGATGCCGTCATCTATTGCCGTGATATGTATGATTGCGTGCTCGATGCCGACGCCCTGTTGCTGCTCACAGAATGGAAGGAGTTCCGTCTGCCTGGATGGGGTGTGATCAAGAAGGCGATGAAGCAACCGCTGGTCATCGACGGACGTAATATTTTCGATACGGAGGAGCTCGACGAGAATGGCTTTGAGTATCATTGTATAGGTAAATAATGAAACAACTGTCTATTATAATCTATTTAGCCTTGGCGCTCTGCAGCTGTGGCAACCGTTCTGCCAACGTTCCTGTTGCGGAACAGGATGAGGATCGCGACGCAAAGACGATGCTGCAAGGTTTCTGGGTGGATGACGAGACCGAGGAGATGGCTGTGCTTGTCAAGGGCGACACCATTTTCTATTCCGACTCTACCAGTATGCCTGCCTATTTCCGCGTTGTGGGCGATTCGCTCGTTCTGGCATCGGGTGCCGCCTATAATATCGACAAACTCACCGAGAATCTGTTCTGGTTCCACAATCAGAACGGCGATCTTGTGAAGTACCGTCGGAGTAATAATCCTGAAGAGGATTCAATCTGGGTGCACGATACCCCGCGTATTATGACCTATACCCATCAGGTGAAGACGGATTCCATGGTGAGCTATGGCGGTGAGCGCTATCATTGGTATATTGCCATCAACCCCACAAAGTATAAAGTGATCAAGCACTCGTATAGCGATGATGGTGTCGAGGTCGACAATGTCTACTACGACAATATCATGCATATTAGCGTCTATAAGGGTGCCCAGAAGCTCTATTCCAGCGATTTCCGTAAGAGTCAGTATAGCAAATTTGTGCCAGCCGATTTCCTGGAGCAGGCGGTGCTGGGAAACATGGAATATAGCAGTATCGATGCTGCGGGGCTGCACTTCAACGCCACTCTCTGCATCCCCGATGACGCCAGTTGCTACCTTGTTGAGACCCTCATCTCCTTCAAGGGCGAATTATCCATGAAGACCATCGAGTACTAAATTCACTCAGTTTTTTTTTATTCACACAGATCTCACAGATTTTTTAATCCTCTGGATTATTCCGAGTCAATTGTCGCTTGCGACAACTATCTGTGAGATCTGTGGGATCTGTGTGACAAAATCTATCTGTGTGCTATTCGCCAGTCCAGGCATCGAGGAGCATGCGGGCGATGGAGAGTTTCTCGGGGATATCAGGCAGATTGTCTTTTCTGAACCATCCCCCTTTGGCTATCTCACTTTGTTGCAGGTGAATCTCGCCTGAGATATAGTCGGCATTGAAGCCTACCATCAGTCCGCAAGGATAGGGCCAGGGCTGAGAGCCGAAATAGCGGATGTTGGTGATGGTGACGCCCGTTTCCTCAAGGGCCTCACGGGCCACGGCCTCTTCAAGGGTCTCACCTGTCTCCACAAATCCTGCCACCAGTCCGTAATAATCGCGTTTGAAGTTCTTGGCACGCACCAGGAGCACCTCATCGTCACGATGGATCAGCACGATGACGGCTGTAGCCAGCTGTGGCCAGATCTCCTTGCCACATTCCGTGCATTTCTTCGAGATGTCCGTATCCATGCGCATCGGCGCACCGCAGACGCCGCAATACTTCGTGTTCTGGTCCCAGTACAGCAGTTCCTTACATTTGCCTGCCTTCAGATAGAGGGCCTTCGGCAGTTTGAAATAGCTCTGCCTGAGTCCGCACATCTCGTAGCGGGGATTATCCGTCACAGGGGCATCGATGCGGTATGTCTTCACCGCGATGCCTTCCAGCGGTGTGATGTTCATCACGTTCGTCCAGGGCTTCACCTGCGTAGGCGGCTCTTCCTGCAATGGTATCGTGTAGCTGCCGTCGGCGCATTTCTCCAACAGCAGATCCTCCTTACAAAAAACGAAATAGTATCTCATATATATTTTTAACTCACACAGATCTCGCAGATCTCACAGATTTTTTAATCCTTCGGATTATTTCATAGCATTTGTCGCTTGCGACAACTATCTGTGAGATCCGTGAGATCTGTGTGACATAATTATTCTGCGTGTTATTTCTCTCCGAACAGGATCTTGTAATCGCGCTCGAGGGCGGGCTTTGTCCATTCCTCAGGCACGAACCTCCAGTTGTGATTCGGCTGCGGATTTACCACACCCATCTTACGGATTTCCTCTGTCAGATAATGGCGCTGGTCCAGATCGGTGTGCCAGATGACGCGACGCTCCAGTTCATCCTTGGGGATGCCGGCTCCGACTGTCAGCAGCTCACCGCCACCATTGGCACGGTAGCTGTTCATCACCACCTTATACCATTTCTTCTCGTCGAAGGGCTCGCCGTTCGACATCCGGAGAATCTTCACTTTCTGGCCGTCAGGCTTCGTCACGTCCACTTCATAGTCGATGCCACAGGCAGAGTCGAAGTTAAAGGTGTAGTATTGGAATCCCGTACGCTGCTGGTCGCCCGTGGTCTTGTCATTCAGTCTGAGGGCATGATCCTCGGGCTTTGTCATCGTGTTGGTCCACATGTCGTAGCTGTACTCCAGATGCTTGCGCACCTCCTCACCAGTCAGTCGCAGCATGAACATCAGGTTCTCAAACCGGTAGAGCTTGAACATATCGCCCTGTGTCACATTGCCGGCCTGAATCACGCTGTTGAAGGCCAACGGGGCATTGAATGAGATCTCGGCACCCGAAATTTTCATCTGCAGGTTGTGGATTAGGTCGGTGAAGGCGGAGTTCCCGAAAAAGCCCTCACGCGAATAGACGGGATTTTCAAAACGTCCTATCTTACGGCCTACGTATTGCTTCACGGCATCGATCTTGGGCTGAAAATAGCTGAGCATTTCTTCGTCAATGGCCTCGTTCTTCACGCTGACAATCTCGCCCTTGATATCCTTCTTCACCAGATGGCCGTTCTGATACGACAGTTCTATCTCGGCCTCTGCCACATTCTCCACATGACAGCTGGGGTCGAGACAGAGCACTTTCTTGCCGGCCTTGTTGGTGATCCACTCCTTGTGCACCTGATGGTCGTGTCCGAAGAAGATGATGTCGAAGCCGGGCACTTCTTTGGCGACGGTCTCCGTGCCGTCTTCCTCGTATTCATCCGTCTTGATGCCGCCGTTCAGGCCGGAATGGAAAAGACCGATTATCAGGTCGGGCCGCTCCACCTCCTGCACGTATTTCACCCATTTCCTGGCGCTGCTGGCCATCTCTTCGAAGGCCATGCCTTTCCAGATCGACTGGTTCAGCCAGTTGGGAATGGCAGGCGTTAGCAGACCGATCACGCAGATCTTCACGCCGTCGATATAGTGTGTGTAATAGGGTTGCAGCCCATCGTACACGTCCTTCGGATTAGCAGAATCCTCCTTAGATCCTTCTTTCACGATGTTGGCTCCCACCAATGGGCAGCGCACCTCACTGATCCATTTGTCGTAGACCTTGTGTCCAGGCTCGAAATCGTGGTTGCCGATGCCCTCCACGTCGTATTTCATATAGTTAATCACCGATGCGGCCAGGTTCTCTTCGTTGGGCATCACGTAGTTCGACCAATACACACAGGGCTGGCCTTGTAGGATGTCACCATTATCGATCAACAGCAGGTTCTTGCCATATTGCTGGCGCTGCTTCTTAATATAGGTATTGGCTCTGACGAGCGTTCCGTCGATGGGTTTGTTGTTCATGAAATCCCAGGGGAAGAAATGGCCGTGCACATCGCTCGTCTCAATCACTTTCAGCCTCACGGTCTTCGTGGCAGGCTGCGCTGTCGCTGTCATTATCATAGCCATTAAGGCTGTCGTTAGTAAGGTAAATCTTTTCATCGTCTGATTAATTTGGTGCAAAGATACATAATTTTCCCGATTTCTGCAAATCTTGGTATGGTTTTTGCTGCTTTTTAGTAAAGAATACATAAGAATAAGGAGGAAATGATATGGCATTTGTTGATTATTACAAGATTTTAGGCGTCGACAAGACGATACCCCAGAAGGATGTGAAGAAGGCTTACCTGAAGCGAGCCAAGCAGTTTCATCCCGATTTGCATCCCGATGATCCTAAGGCGCAGGCTAAGTTCCAGGCGCTGCAGGAGGCGTATAATGTGATTAGCGATCCCGAGAAGCGTAAGAAATACGACCAGTATGGTGAGCAGTGGAAACAGGCTGAGCAGTTCGGAGGATTTGGCGGAGGCGCAGCAGGCGGTGGCAATCCCTTTGGCGGCTTCGACTTCTCTGGTTTCGGCGCTGGCTCAGGTGCTGGCGGCTTCAGCGATTTCTTCGAGAGTCTCTTTGGCCGCAAAGGTCAGCAGGGTGGGGGCTTTGGTGGTTTCCAGGGTTTCGGAGGCTCCTCGGCGCGTACCAGTACGGGTGAGATGAGCGCCAACGTCACCATCGATCTTTATACGGCCTTGTTGGGTGGTGAGGTCATCCTGTCGCTCTCCAACGGTCAGAAGGTCAAGATGAAGGTAAAGCCTGAGACGCAGCCCGGTACGAAGGTCCGCCTGCGTGGCAAGGGCTATGACCGGGGCGACGGCACCTTCGGTGACCTTGTCATCACCTATCAGGTCAAACTTCCCATCAACCTCACCGAGCAGCAGCGGCAGCTCCTCCGTCAGATGCAAGCTGCCCGCTAACAATAAAGGCTTCCGGATTTGGAAGTCTTTATTGTTTATTGTCGGGTAATGGTAATGCTTGTACTGGTTCCCTGTTGCATGATCTTCATAGTGTTCTCCACACTCATCGTCTTTATCCAGCCGTCGTCAGCCAGTTCGTAGCTGGCCTTCTCCGAGCCCTCGGCCTTCAGCAGTCCGCTCTCCATCAGAGTGTCGATGTTGTCCTTCACCAGCTTAGCTTGCTCGGGGGCCATCTGCTCCACCTTCTCGATGATCAACTTCTTCATGTCGTCCTGCGTCATGTTCAACGTCGAGGTCGCAGTGATCTTCTTGCCGTTCACCAGAAAGAAGCGCTTCATCTTCATGCCCTGATTGTTCACATACTCATCCTGTGCGCCCGAAGCGATGGTTTTGCCGTTCAGTGCCAGCACGCCGTTCGACTCGAGGCTCCTGATGAGTTCTGCTTCGCTGGTGGCACCCGTTATCTGTTCCTTTAGCTGCTCTTTCGACAATACCTGTCCCACTTCGGGTATGTCCTTCAGTATGCCGTCGATCAGTGCGTTTGTACGCTCCGAAATCTTGGCCTTCACCTCGTCGTAGTTCTTGATGCTTTTTACCTTTCCGTTCTTGTCGGTTACGAGTCTGAAGTTGATGCCGTTCACCAGTTCGGTAGCCGCTACCAACAGCTGGGCCATCTTGTTGTCGGTGTCCACCTTCCAGTCGGAGCTTATCATATCCACCACAAAGCCGTCTTTGGCCTCCTCGGTCACGGTGTACTTCGAGGTTTCCGTCACTGTCACATCCATGCCGCTGGCCTTATTGTTCGAGCTCGACTTGTAGGTCACCACGTTGCCCTTCTTTAGGGTCGGACTTACATTCAGAATTTGTGCCTTTACCAGGCATGTCATGAGCAGCAGGGTGCTCATCAGGATCATTTTTCTCATATCAATACTATCTGTTTGTTAATAATTTTATTAATTTCCTCGATGTCATCTGGAATCTCCTCAAAACCTGCTATTAAGGAAAAATCATGCTACTATTAATTCGCGCAATTTTTAGATTTAATCCTCGCAATTTTTAGACAAAATGCCTGCCTCTAAAACTCCTTCATTTGACACTGCAAAGATACGAAAATTTTATCGTATTTCCAAATAATTTTGCAAAAAAAACACGCAAATAAACACATCCTCTAAAAAAGCCCGCGATTTCAGATTTCAGATTTCAGTTTAATTTTTGCTACCCCCATCTATCATACGTCCGGTCTGAATATTGATTTATATATAATTATAATTATATATAAATTTAATATATTATTTATATAATAATACTATTCTCTTTCTCTCCAACGACACATGCCCCCCGATATAAAAACTGAAATCTGAAATTACTGAAATCTTAGATATTCTCATTGCTCAAAAATCGCATTTTTGAGAATGTTTATTTCAGTAATTTATTTGGATATTTGATTTTTTTATGTAACTTTGCAGCATCATTAAATGAGGGAGATATCGTATGAAGAGAATACTGATTCTGGCTATAGCAGCCTTGATAATGGCGGCCTGCGGCAATAAGACCGAGAAGGGTGGCGATAATGACTCTACGGCTACGGCGGAAACCGCAGGGGCTGAGATGAGTGATAGTGTTCGTATGTCTTCGCTTAAGACTGATTCTTTGTCGTATGAAAAGGTGGAGGATATTTACAAGCTAAGTTATTTCGTGGACTATCCAGTGGAAGGTAGCGACAGTTTGGTCAAGTCGGTTCGTGCGTTTATCAACGACTATCTGGGCGGGGCGTATGAAGGGCCGTTGGACAACGGTCCTGATATGCTGAAAAGAAACGGCGAGATAGAGTTTGGCAACTTCTTGGAAACGTGTGGCGAAAAGGATGATGAGGATGTCAACGAAATGTTCATGAAGAAAATGGTGAACATGCGTTACGAAACGAACACTTTCGTGACTTTCAGGGCTTTTACGAGCCAGTACTTTGGTGGCTTGCATGGCATTGCCTTTGAGTCAGGGCATACCTTCAGCAAGATCAACGGAAAGATGTTCGGTTACGACATGATGAAGAGCCTCGACAGCCCAGCGTTCAAACAACTGATTAAGGAGGGACTGCGAAAGTTCTTCAGTAAAGAAGATGATGAGCAGGGTATGAGCGACGAGGATCTGAAGAATGAACTGATTGCATTTAATGGCAGCATCGATGAACTACCTCTTCCCGATACAGAGCCGTATATGACGGAACAGGGCGTCACGTTTATCTATCAGCCTTATGAGATTTCATACTATGCAGCAGGAAGACCAGAGTTCACGATACCTTTCAACGACGTAAGGCCTTATCTGAAACCGCAGGCGATAGAACTGTTTCTCTAATTTTATTCGTATCTTTGCAACGTGAATACTGATATATTGCAACAATTGAACGAGAGTCAGCAGCAAGCTGTGGTCTATTGTGATGGGCCGTCGCTTGTTATTGCTGGTGCCGGATCAGGAAAGACGAGGGTGCTGACATATAAGATTGCGTGGCTGCTGTCTCAGCAAGAGTCGATTCGGCCCTGGAACATCCTCGCGCTGACGTTTACCAACAAGGCAGCACGCGAGATGAAGGAACGCATAGGCCGTTTGGTAGGCGAAGAACAGGCAAGATACTTGCAGATGGGTACTTTCCACAGTGTATTTGCGAGGATCCTTAGGGCGGAGGCAGAAGTGATAGGCTTTAACGCGAACTTCACCATTTACGACCAGAGCGACGCCCGTTCGTTGGTCAAGACGATTACCAAGGAGATGGGGCTTGACGACAAGGTGTACAAACCAGCTTCGGTGGCCGACAGAATTTCGATGGCAAAGAACCACCTGGTGCTGCCTCAGGCCTATGCCCAGAGTGCTTGGGCAAGGGATGACGCCAGTCAGAAGCGTCCGCAGGTGGCTACAATATATATAAGGTACGCGGAAAGGTGCCGCCAGGCGAATGCGATGGACTTCGACGACCTGCTGGTACAGACATGGCTATTGTTCCAGAACCACGAAGAGGTGCGACGAAAATATGTGGAGAAATTCCACTATGTATTGGTCGATGAGTATCAGGACACCAATTTTGCCCAGCAGGCGATAGTCTATCAGTTGACGAAGGAGCGCCAGAAGGTGTGCGTGGTGGGTGACGATGCACAAAGTATTTACTCTTTTCGCGGCGCTAATATCGACAATATCCTGAACTTCCAGAGCCAGTATACGGATGCCAAGCTTTTTAAACTGGAGCAGAACTACCGCTCTACGCAATTGATTGTGCAGGCAGCGAACTCGCTCATCAGAAGAAACGAACGGCAGATACCGAAGAACGTGTTCTCGAAGAATGAGCACGGAGAACGATTGCAACTGAAGCCGGCATTCTCTGACCGTGAGGAGGCGATGATCGTGACGCAGGACATCATGCGCCTGCGCCGACAAGACCGCTGCAATTGGAGTGACTTCGCCATCTTGTATCGTACGAATGCCCAGAGCCGCAGCTTCGAGGAGCAGATGCGCAAGGACAATATTCCATACCGCATCTATGGCGGACTGAGCTTCTACCAGCGCAAAGAGATTAAGGATGTGATTGCCTATTTCCGACTGATTGCCAACCCCAACGATGAGGAGGCCTTCAAACGCATTGTGAACTATCCCGCCCGTGGCATTGGCGATACGACGGTGGGCAAAATTATCCAGACGGCGCAGACCTATGGCGTGAGTCTCTGGCAGGTGATCAAGGAACCTGTGCTCTTCCCGATGGATATCAGCAAAGGCACGATGACGAAGATACAGGCCTTCCGAGAGCTGATAGAGGGATGGATAGGCCGTGTGACGACTGAGGATGCCTATACTCTCGGCCACGATATCATCATGAACTCCGGTATCAGCAAGGATATCTACAGCGGACGGAATCCGGAAGATATCTCGCGACAGGAGAACCTCGAAGAGTTTCTGAGTGGTATGCAGGACTTCGTGGAGAGTCGCAAGGAGGAGGATATGGGCAATGAGGTGTATCTGCCGGATTTCCTACAGGAGGTGGCGCTACTGACCGACCTCGACAGCGATGAGGGCGATTCGAACGACAAGGTGACGCTGATGACCATCCATTCGGCAAAGGGACTGGAGTTTCCGACGGTATTCATCGTAGGACTTGAAGAGAATATCTTCCCCAGTCCGATGTGCACCAACTCGATGCGGGAACTGGAAGAGGAGCGAAGGCTGTTGTATGTGGCTATCACCCGTGCCGAGAAGCATTGTATCCTGACATGCGCACAGAATCGTTTCCGCTATGGTCGCATGGAGTATGATACGCCTTCGCGATTCATCAAGGATATTGATCCGGAG
Organism: Prevotella sp.; assembly: GCA_017556145.1. Classification (GTDB taxonomy): domain Bacteria; phylum Bacteroidota; class Bacteroidia; order Bacteroidales; family Bacteroidaceae; genus Prevotella. The sequence goes on from JAFZCU010000112.1 coordinate 20,211, forward strand.
TTATTGGATATCGAGGGCGAATCCCGGGGACATGATTCTTTCGGTGGCAGCCGGAGTCCGGAGTGGATGCAGAATCCCCGTCCGGTGGCCACGCAGTTTAAGGCTGATCCCAAGCCGAGAGCCGTTGCGCCCCGTCTGCCGGAGAAACCAGTGGATCCCTTTGGCCCTAATTTCAAACGCCTGTATAAGGCGGTGGCGCCACGACCGATGGCTTCCGATCCCAGTGCCAGCGAATTGCATGAGGGTTGTCAGATAGAGCACCAGCGGTTTGGCGTGGGTACCGTCATCAAGATTGAGGGCTCTGGCGAGAATACCAAGGCCACTGTGACTTTCCGCAATGCAGGCACTAAACAGCTGTTGCTGAAGTTCGCGAAGTTCAAAATAATCTAATTTTACAAAGCTCTCACAGATATAAAATTAGAGCGACTCGTCATCGGGTCGCTTTATATTTATTTGCTTTGCCTTGGGCAGATGCTTTTTCTTACGGAGCCATGCAGCCTTGCGGGCCTCATAGTCCTCTTGATGTTTTTCGAGATATCCGTCAGCCATCAGTTGTTGAATTTGGCATAGATGACGCGCAACTTGATCGGACTCTGGGACGTACCACGCTTCATTCTGGTGGTGGTCAGCCCCATCTCATTGGTAAGAGCGATAGGAGTGCTGCTTGTTGAGGTGGAGTTATTAATAGTGATCTCACTAACGGGGACCAACAGCGCCTTATTCCAGTCAGGATGTTTTTCCACCCAATTCGGATCGTGCTTCAGACCTTCAATTCGGTCATTATACATCTTGACGATGAGATTGTTGATATCGCTACTATTGGAAAAACTGTAGGCATTCTTGGAAAGCGAGGTATAGAATGCATACTTGTTGTTGTAGTTCTGATTCTGCTCAAAGAACGTTTTCAAGCTGTCTTTCTGAATCAGTAAGACCTTCTTCGGCGCTGAGAAGGTGTACTGCGTTAGAGGCTTAATGTTGTTGATACGGTTAAAGTCGACAGAAACGGAAAGCAGCGAGTCATTCATGTGAGCCGACTTGATTTCTTCAACGGGGAATGTCACTTCCGTGAAGATACCAGCGGGCGATTTCAAATAGGTACACTGGTCGTCTGATTCCACCAGTTTACTGAGAGCCGCTTTGTCGTTTTTCACCGTGATGGTCTGAAGAACCTCATCCGTTGACGACATTAACAGATAACTGTTATACTCTTCGTCGTTTTCCTTGAAGGTATAATACACGCAGATTTGTGCCGAAAGGAAATAGGACATCATGCCTTGGCCGTCGGTTGTCTCGATATAGAATCCAGGGCACATCTGGTGAATAAAGGTATAGGAGTTTCTGAAATACTCCGGATGCTCATAATAGTTGCGCAAGAGATAGGTGCCGTAGTTTTTGTAACTAACGCCGTTCTTATCGGTATAGGGCTTGTCGAGCCGGATCGTGATATGCGGGTCATAATCCGACGAAGTTCTGATACTGTCTAAGATGGTCAGGTCATCATAGGTATACATGTAAGACTGTGAAAGTCCCCCCTCGCGGATAAAACCTTCTTTCACCGGGTCGAAACTCGTATAGTGGACACCGTCTGCCACAGGATGACTGAGCTCAGAAATCCTGAGTTTCATGGCTGTGGTGGAACTGCCAAACGATTTGTTCGTATCGAAGAAAAGATAGATGTTGCAGGAATCGGCGATGACCTTACCATCCTCAAGGCTGGTAATCTGCCCTATATCGGGCAGGTGGGTCTCTTCCATCATATTGAACTGCATCATGAAACTGCTGGCAACAGTCGTATTGGTCTCAGGATCGGTTACGCATCCCAGATAGAGTTCATTATTGTAGGTATAGACAGAGTCAGGGATGAAAGAAGCTGTCAGCACATCGAATTCCTTGGTAGTGACATTAATGTTATCATTACTGCTTGTGAGCGACATACCGATATTTCCGGTACCTTCGTCGCAAGAACAGATTGCCATTGCAAAACCAGCAATCGCTAAACAATATTTGAGTTTCATGTTTTCTTTACTAGTGTTTATTCGTCTTCACTTTCTTCTGAAATACAGGGGCATACTGTATTGTAGAAAGCCTTGATTATATCTCCTAAGTTATCCTTTGAATATTTTAATACAGGAATGTTCTTTTCATTGGCATAATCGAGCAGGTCTTTGTTCACACCCTTCACAGCCTCTACGATACCGTCGCTGTAGTCGACTGCCAGCTTGCCCAGCTCGTCGAAATCAAACTGGTCGTTATAGGGCTTGAGAAGCTCTGCTGTAGCATCGCGGAATTCCAGGCAACGCTTGAAATTAGGATCCAATCCGCTCTCCAGACTCTTTGCAAAGAGAGAGGTCACCACTTTCGTGTTGGCAAACGATGGCTCGTCGTGATAGGCCGTTTTGATATAGAAAGGTATGACGGCACTCATCCATCCTTGGCAATGGATAATGTCAGGTACCCAACGGAGCTTCTTGACTGTCTCAAGCACGCCTCTTGCGAAGAAGATGGCACGCTCGCCATTATCCGCATAGTCTTTTCCCGTTTCGTCTTTTTCCATCTGACGCTTGTTGAAATAGTCATCATTGTCGATGAAATATACCTGGACTTTCACCGATTGTATGGTGGCTACCTTAATGATAAGCGGATGGTCGGTCTCATCAATAATCAAGTTCATGCCCGACAGGCGAATCACTTCATGCAACTGTCCGCGGCGCTCGTTGATATTACCCCACTTGGGCATGAAGGTACGGATTTCAAAACCTTGTTCTTGAATAGAATGCGGAAGGTCTCTACCTAAAAGCGACATTTCGCTATCTGGTACATAAGGAGCAATCTCCTGATTAATGAAAAGTATCTTTTTAGCCATTCTTTGATGAATTACGTTGCAAAGGTACTAAATAATCCCCGAAAAACCGCTATTTATATTGGGTTTTTAGCAAAAAGTGACACATTTTCACCCGTTTTTTTATTTTTTATGATTCTTTTGTCCCACAAGTGCTGTATGAAGGATAAATGAATCAAAACAGGTAAAAATATGTCCTAGATTAGCCTGAAAATGCATATTATCAAGAAAAATGATGCTTTTTGTGCAAAAAAATTAAATAAAAGTTGGAAGTATCAATAATAATTTGTATATTTGCAAAAATATTTAGAAATTAACCATTGGAAGCCATGGCTAAGTACAACATTACAGAAAAGAAAGAAAAAGAGGCGGCTTACCGTAGTTTGGTGAGTCCCAAACTGATGGACGAGATGCAGGAGAAGATTATGAACATCATTGTCATGCAGAAAAAGTATCGTGACAAGGATTATTCTGCCAAGAAATTAGCTGAAGATCTTGGTACCAACACCCGCTATATCTCGGCTGTGGTAAATGTACGTTTTCATATGAATTACACTTCATTTGTGAACAAGTACCGCATTGATGAGGCAATGTCAATTCTGGTAGACAAGCGTTATCAGGATCTCCGTATGGAGGAGGTCAGTGATATGGTAGGCTTTGCCAACCGCCAGTCATTCTATGCCTCATTCTACAAAATCATGGGCATTACTCCACGAGAGTACAGGCTTACCCACTTGGCCCAGCATCCGTCGTTGAAGAAGAGTGCTAAGGGGTCCAAGAAAGAAAAATAGGAGGACTGTTTCGTGGAATTTGTTTACCAAGACGAGCGCTTCGCTGACTTGCAGCTTCTGCGTTATCGTCTGAATGGTTTTGACGAATTGTCGCTTCGACAGAAGACGTTGATCTACTATTTGTCGAAAGCGACAATTTTCGGAAGAGACATCACTTTTGATCAGTATGGCCAATATAACCTCCGCATCCGAAAGATGTTGGAGGTCGTTTATTGTAATCAAACCATCTCTCACGACAGTGCGGATTTCCGGGCTTTGGAAACATACTTAAAGCGCGTATGGTTTTCCAATGGCATTTATCATCACTACGGTTGTGAGAAATTCATTCCAGGCTTTTCTGAAGATTATCTGCGTGAAGTCGTCAGAAAGACTGATGCCAGTAAGTTGCCTTTGAAAGATGGTGAGAGCGTGGAAGAGATGTGTCGGGAACTCTTCCCCGTGATCTTCGATAAGGATGTCTTGCCCAAACGTGTCAATAAGGCTGATGGCGAGGATCTGGTCCGGACTTCCGCCTGTCATTTCTATGAAGGGGTGACACAGCAGGAGGCAGAGGATTTCTATGACAGGATGAAACGGCAAGATGCAGGAACCGACACACCCATCTCTTATGGTCTGAACTCGACGCTGGTGAAGGAAGACGGCCATCTTAAGGAGTGCGTATGGAAGGCTGATGGCCTCTATGGGAATGCAATCCGTCATATCATCTATTGGTTGAGAAAGGCGATTGAGGTGGCGGAAAACGATGCCCAGAAGTCGTATATCTCACTCTTGATAAATTATTATGAATCAGGCGATTTGAATGTTTTCAATCAATATTGCATTGAATGGGTCGGAGAGCACGACTCATCTGTTGATTTCATTAATGGTTTCATTGAAGTTTACGGTGATCCCTTAGGCCTGAAAGGAACATGGGAGGGACTCGTTGAATATATCGATAAGGAGGCCACTCATCGCACGCAGACCATCTCGAACAACGCACAGTGGTTTGAAGATCATTCGCCTGTAGATGACAGATTCAAGAAAACTGTTGTGCAGGGCGTTTCTGCTAATGTGATCTGTGCAGCCATGCTGGGTGGTGAGGAATATCCCTCAACAGCCATCGGCATTAACTTGCCGAATGCAGACTGGATAAGGGCGCAATATGGCTCAAAGAGCATCACCATTAGCAATATCACCGATGCCTATAATAAGGCTGCAAAAGGAAATGGCTTTAAGGAAGAATTTGTCATCGACGAGGAAACGCTTCAATTGATAGAGAAATATGGCGATGTCTGTGATGACCTGCATACCGACCTCCATGAATGTCTTGGACATGGGAGCGGACAGTTGTTGCCAGGCGTTGATCCTGATAGTCTGAAGGCCTATGGAAACACAATTGAGGAGGCACGGGCAGATCTTTTCGGACTCTATTATATCGCAGATGCCAAATTGGTGGAACTGGGTTTGACACCCGATATGGAAGCGTATAAGTCGCAGTATTATACTTATATGTTGAATGGTCTGATGACACAGTTGATACGTATTACACCTGGTCATCAGATAGAAGAGGCCCACATGCGTAACCGAGCTCTCATTGCCCATTGGTGTTATGAAAACGGTGATGCCATCAGGCTTGTCGAGCGTAATGGCAAGACCTATGTTGAAATTACGGATTATGTGCAGTTACGTTCGCTGATAGCCCGTTTGTTGGCAGAAGTGCAGCGTATCAAGAGCGAGGGCGATTATGAGGCTGCTCGCTATCTGGTGGAGACGTATGCCGTAAAGGTTAACGAAACACTCCATCAGGAAGTATTGGAGCGCTATCAGAAACTCAATCTCGCTCCCTATAAAGGCTTTATCAATCCGATGATGCTGCCCGTTCTTGACAAAAACGGGGATATCTGTGACATCCAGCTGAACTACAGTGAGAGTTATGCGCATCAGATGCTGCGTTACAGTACGGAATACGGAACGTTGATTTAGTGATATGACGGATATAAAGGAGCAAGTAAAGGAAATCAAGCAGTCGTTTCGTCAGATGATGGACGGGGCTGTTGCCAAGTCCATGCGCGATAAAGGGTTGTCGTACAAGCTGAATTGGGGGGCAACCCTCCCCAGACTCCGTGAGAAGGCTGACGCCTACGGCAAGAACTATGATCTTGCCATTGCCCTTTGGAAAGAGGATGTGCGTGAGTGCAAGATTCTGGCAACGATGATCATGCCTGCTGATCAGGTACTTCCAGAGGTGATAGATATCTGGATGGAACAGATTACCTCGCAGGAGATTGCAGAACAGGCTGTTTTCAATCTCTTCCAACATTTGCCGTATGCCCCAGAGAAGGCCTATACCTGGATGGCTTCCGACCAAGAGCTTTATCAATACTGCGGCTTTCACATCCTTGCCCGTCTTTTTATGGAGAAACGTGAGCCTAATGAACGAGGTATCAATGAGTTTCTGGATCAGGCATTAGCCGCTCTTCAGGGCAAGAGTCTCGGTGTCAGAAAGGCGGCCATGGCGGCTGTCCGTCGTTTCTCAGAACTGGGGTTGGTCTACGAACGCTTAGCCAAAAGCGCATTAAAACGCACTAATTTAGATTTTTTATAAATAATATCTCTTTTATCTCATCGAAAGTTTGTACCTTTGTGCGGTTTTTGGAATAACGATTATCCGACTCCCGCAGATATGGTAAAAATAGACGTTTGGCAAGCTGTTTTGCGAATCCTTGACAGTTATCTTGAGATGAACAATCATCGCAAGACTCCAGAACGCTATACCATTCTGAAAGCCATCTATAAGACTGACGGGCATTTTACACTCGATGAGTTGAGTGAACGTCTGGTGACAGATTATAACTTTCGTGTCAGCCGAGCCACTCTTTACAACACATTGAATCTGTTTCTTCAACTTAGACTTGTCGTTCGGCATCGTTTCCAGAATTCGACGGTCTATGAGGCTTGTTATGACAATATGAGTCACAGCCATCAGATCTGTACAGAATGTGGCAAGGTGACGGAATTAAAGACGCCACTGATTTCCAAAGCCATTGAAGATACCCATCTGAAACGTTTCCGTAAGGAAGGTTATACGCTTTATATTTATGGCGTGTGCAGCACGTGTCAGGCAAAGTTGACAAAGAAGAAAAAACAGCAAGTGAAAAATAGTAAAAAAACAGATAAGAAATGAACAAAGGAAAAGTTGATGTCCTGCTGGGTTTGCAGTGGGGCGATGAAGGTAAAGGTAAGGTGGTCGACGTGCTGACCCCGAATTATGACGTGATTGCCCGTTTCCAGGGTGGTCCGAATGCTGGTCACACCCTTGAGTTCGAAGGCCAGAAGTATGTCTTGCGCTCTATTCCCTCTGGTATCTTTCAAGGCGGCAAGGTGAATATCATCGGTAACGGTGTTGTATTGGCTCCCGATCTCTTTATGGACGAGGTGAAAGCGCTCGAAGCCAGCGGTCACGACCTCCATGCCCGACTGCATATCTCCAAGAAGGCTCACCTCATCATGCCTACCCATCGTGTGCTCGATGCAGCCTATGAGGCCCAAAAGGGCAAGGACAAGGTTGGCACCACCGGTAAAGGCATTGGTCCTACATATACTGATAAGATCAGCCGTAATGGTCTGCGTGTAGGTGATATCCTTGAGAACTTCGACGAGAAATATGCCAAGGCAAAGGCACGTCATGAAGCCATCCTGAAGTCGCTTAACTTTGACTACGACATTACTGAGGTGGAAAAGAAGTGGCTGGAGGGTGTCGAATATCTTCGCCAGTTCCCCATCGTTGACTCTGAGCATGAGATCAACAATATTCTGAAGAGCGGCAAGAGCGTGCTCTGCGAAGGTGCTCAGGGTACGATGCTCGATGTTGACTTTGGCAGCTATCCTTTCGTGACCTCATCGAACACTATCTGCGCCGGAGCCTGCACAGGTCTCGGTATCGGCCCCAACAAGATTGGCGAGGTCTATGGTATAATGAAGGCTTACTGCACGCGTGTCGGTGCAGGTCCGTTCCCCACGGAACTCTTCGACGAGACTGGAAAGAAGATTCGCGACTTAGGTCACGAGTATGGTGCTGTGACAGGACGTGAGCGTCGTTGCGGATGGATCGACCTCGTTGCATTACGCTATTCAATCATGGTCAATGGCGTTACCCAGCTTATCATGATGAAGAGCGATGTGCTCGATGGCTTTGACACCATCAAGGCCTGCGTTGCTTATAAGCATCATGGTACTGAAATTGACTATTTCCCCTATAATATTGAAGAGGGCATCGAGCCCGTCTACGAGGAATTGCCTGGCTGGAAGACTGATATGACGAAGTTCACTTCCGAGGACCAGTTCCCGAAGGAGTTCAAGGACTATATCTCATTCCTTGAGGCTCAACTCGAAACGCCGATTAAGATTATCTCCATCGGTCCTGACCGCGACCAGACAATTGTTAGAAAGTAATGGCACAGAAACCCAGTATACCTAAGGGAACGCGCGACTTCTCTCCAATGGAGATGGCCAAGCGCAACTATATCTTCGACACCATCAAGCAGGTTTATCAGCTTTACGGTTTCCAGCAGATTGAGACTCCTGCTATGGAAACCCTCAGCACGCTGATGGGTAAATATGGCGAGGAGGGCGATAAGTTGCTTTTCAAAGTGCTCAATTCTGGTGATTATCTTACGAAGGTGACGCCCGAGGAGCTGGCAGAGCGCAATAGCCTCCATCTCGCAGCCAAACTCTGTGAGAAAGGTCTTCGCTACGACCTTACTGTTCCCTTTGCCCGCTATGTGGTGATGCATCGCGAGGAGCTGCAGCTGCCTTTCAAGCGTTATCAGATGCAGCCGGTATGGCGTGCAGATCGTCCGCAGAAGGGTCGCTATCGTGAGTTCTGGCAGTTCGATGGCGACATCGTAGGTTCTGACTCCTTGCTAAACGAGGTAGAACTGATGCAGATTGTCGATACTGTTTTCACCCGCTTTGGCGTTCGTGTTCAAATCAAGATCAACAACCGCAAGATCCTTTCTGGAATTGCTGAGGTCATCGGGGCTGCTGAAAAGATAGTAGATATCACTGTTGCTATCGATAAGCTTGACAAGATCGGTCTCGACAATGTGAATCAGGAATTGCGTGAAGACGGCCTCAGTGAAGACCAGATTCAGAAGCTTCAACCGATCATTTCGCTCGACGGGTCAAACGATGAGAAGTTGAACACGATTGCTGAGGTGCTCAAGGACAGCGAGATTGGCTTGAAGGGTGTCGAGGAAATCAGATCTATTCTGAGTACTCTGAGTTCTCTGAATACGCTGAAGAACGAGATTCAGTTGGATCTCACTCTTGCTCGTGGATTGAACTATTATACGGGAGCAATCTTCGAAGTGAAGGCATTGGATGTTCAGATCGGTTCTATTACAGGTGGTGGCCGCTACGATAACCTGACGGGTATCTTCGGTATGCCGGGAATCTCAGGTGTTGGAATCAGCTTTGGCGTAGACCGTATCTTCGACGTGCTCAATGCCCTTGATTGCTATCCGAAGGATGCTGTTAATGGTACCCAGTTGTTGTTTATCAACTTCGGTGAGAAAGAGACGACCTATTGTCTGCCTGTTGTAGCAAAAGCCCGTGCAGCTGGCATCCGTACAGAGATCTTCCCTGATACATCCAAAATGAAAAAGCAGATGTCGTATGCCAATGCCAAGGAGATTCCTTATGTTGCACTGGCTGGTGAGAATGAGATAGCCGAAGGTAAACTGACACTGAAGAATATGACATCGGGCGAGCAGAAATTGGTGACACCAGAAGAACTCATCGAGATTATCAAGGCGTAAGATGAAAGTCAAGCTGCTGTTCCTGATGGTGTTTGCACTGTTGATTCTGACAGCTGCAACCACTGATAAAACCACCACTATCTTTGTCATTGGCGATTCGACAGCTGCCAACAAAGACATTTCAGGCGGTAAGCAGGAGCGCGGCTGGGCGATGGCCCTTCAGGCCTATTTCGATGACAATATCATTATCGATAACCATGCTGTCAACGGACGTTCCTCGAAGAGTTTCATCGATGAGGGCCGTTGGGACAAGGTCCTTGAGAAAATGAAGCCAGGTGATTACGTCATTATCCAGTTCGGACATAATGATGAAAAGCCCAAGGCCGATCGTCATACCGACCCGGGTTCCACGTTCGACTATAATCTCGCCAAGTTTGTGCGCGAGACGCGTGAGCATGGTGGTATCCCTGTGCTGATGAACTGTGTGGTGCGCCGTAACTTCTTCGTGAAGGCTCCGGATAATGATGATGACGAGAAACTCCGAACACAGACTTTTCAGGATGGCGTGAAGATGGTAGAGGGCGACTCACTGATCGATACACATGGTCTCTATCGTCAGGCTCCGCGCGATGTCGCTCAGCGCATGAACTGCTACTTCGTCGATGCCAATCAGATTACCCACGACCTCGAGCAGGGCTTGGGTCGAGAGGCCTCGAAGCGTCTCCATATGTGGTTCCTTCCTGACACGGAGCCTTCGGAGCCAAAGGGCAAGCAGGACAATACACATTATAATATATATGGAGCCCATCAGGTGGCCAGATTATTGGCCGATGCACTTTGTCGTGAAATTCCTGTGCTGAAGGCCTATCGGACTGAGGCTGACATCACCGTTGATGCTAAGGGTCGCGGACAGTATCTCGACCTCGCATCCGCTATTGCTACAGCGCAAGCCAGTAGCAAACAGGAAACTACCATTCAGATTCTCGGAGGCGAGTGGGAGAGACCTCAACTTCCCAAGAAATCCCATATCCGGTTTATCCTCCGTCAAGGAGCTTCGTGGAAATAAAAAATTGAAGGTTGCCCGATTGGGCAACCTTCTTGATTCAGGTGATTCGGTTGGGGCTCGAACCCAAGACCTACTGCTTAGAAGGCAGTTGCTCTATCCAGCTGAGCTACCGAACCTTCCTTGCATCCTTTCGATTTGCGGCTGCAAAGGTAACCATTTTTTTGGAAACCACAAAATTTTCATACCAAAAATCTTATATAAGTACGGTCGTCGAAGGAGAGATTTCCCAGGACAAGTGATTTTGTGGCTTTGAAATCCCCGATATTGAGCGGGTCGTTCTCCAGATGTTGCCTGAGTCTGGCCTCTGACTCATCGAGGGTGTTACAAAGAAACGGATAGCCGTCGCTGGCAAGGACAATCTCATGAGGGTTGAAGTCAAGGTTGATGACCGGTACCAGCTGTTCAGGGATGCGGAAACCATCGATGACAGAATAAGTGACATTCTGATTCTTCATCTCTTCGAGCATTCGGGGAATGATAGAGGCTCTCGCTTCATCGTTAATCTGAATCTCTTCTTTCGTCTTGCCCTGCGCCAAGAGTTCTTGCACTTTGACAGCACGCATCTCGGCCAATGTCTGTTCGTAGGGCTTGGGATTCTCGAAGAGGCTGCCGTCGATCAGGCACTGGCAATCGCCGATTAGCCAGATCTCGCGTCGCAGACGTGAGAAGATGATAGCCGAGGCGGTAAGCCGCTCTTCGGGATGCTCTTTCAGATTATTGATGACATCAGTCTTGTGGGGTTTCCATATAGGAACGTAGACCTTCTGGATGGCTCGTGTGACACCGAGGCAAAACTCGTGGCAGGTATTACGTGGCGACATGCGACGGATATAGGCGGCTACAATGCGCATGGCGCACTCGCCGTTGCTCATCAGGGGATGAAAGCGACGTTTGGCCTTTGAAGTAGAACCATCGATGACGGCGATGAAATCATTTGTGATGACCAGGCCGTCTTCGCTTTTCTTTTTTGGGTTCTTCGCGATGAGACTTTGCTCTATTATTTTCATTCTTGAAGTTCGGATTATAGGATTGGGGCTTGTTGACACCAAAAGATAAGGGTGTACCGCTATATAGCTTCGGAATGAGGTCAGGACGGCCTATGCGACGGAGGCTCTGTTCGATGCCACGACGCTCCTCGGGCTTATACCAGAAGAAATACTGACGTTGGGCAAGTTTCTCACGTTGACTCTTTGCAGAGAAGACGGGCTCAAGCGTATAGGGGTCATAGCCTGTATACCACATCTCGGTGGCAACCGTCATAGGGGTAGGGGTGAAATCCTGTACCTGTTCGAGGTGGAAGTCTAACTGTTTGGTGATGACGGCCAATTCTGCCATATCCTCTTCCTGGCATCCGGGGTGCGAGGAGATGAAGTAAGGAATAATCTGTTGTCGCAGATTCTCCTCATGATTGATGCGGTCGAAGATGCGCTTGAACTCATAGAACTGCTGGAACGACGGTTTGCGCATCAGTTTCAGTACCCGGTCGCTGGTATGCTCTGGAGCTACTTTCAGTCGACCGCTGACATGGTGACGAATCAGTTCGCGGGTATATTCCATCGCAGCCTGGTTGCTGGCCTCATCCTTGTAACGATGAAGCAGCAGGTCGTATCGTACTCCGCTACCGATGAAACTCTTCTTGATACCTTTGACC
>JAFZCU010000113.1 GCA_017556145.1 Prevotella sp.
AAAGAAAATCCAAACCGCTGATTATCAGTAGTTTGGATTTCTTTTATACCCTAAATTGGCGTGTTTTTGGCGTGATAATTAAATTTTGGCGTTCCTTGACTCCAGTTTTTGCAGTTTGCAATCTCAGAGTTTGCAGATGAGGGGCTTTAGAACTTCGGTATCCTATATTCTCTGAGATTGAGCCAGGTTATCAAGCCTAATGTTCCTCCTAAAAGCGACAGTACAGCGAACGGGAACCACAGCCTTTCCCATAGTTCACCCCAAAGGCAACTGTTGAAGGCAGCATAGACAGCATAGCTCGTGCTGATGACTGTCAGCAGGATCATTGCCCAGAAATTCCACCACGTAAGAAAGATTCCTTTTCTATTATTAACAACTTCCATGACTTTCTCGGTTTTTCTGTCACAAGCCTCGCTGACGGTTTTCAAGGTAGAATCAGTGTGTTTATCAATATCCTCCTTCACCTTCTCCCCTGCCTGTCCTACTGTAATGGCAACATGCTTGTTGATGGTTATGGGAAGATCCGATAACATATTCTTGTCTTCTTCAGAAAGGCTTACTTTTATATTCTTGCAGCCCTCCAAACGATTCACAAGCCTTTCCATAGTCTCCAGAATCTTAGCGTTCTGTTCCTGCTGTCTGTCAAAGTTCCGCTGTATCTGTAGGATTTTCTCCAGATAGTCAGTACTAAACGCCGATTCACCCCCGATAGGAGTTGGCACGTTCCCATTTTGGGACGTACCAGCTGCTGTCATATTCTCCTTTTCGTCCTGCTCTTCCACATTATCGAACAGGCTTTCTGCATCTTTATATTTTTTCATTATATTATATTTTTGCACTTTTATATTATTATCTTCCATAACCCCGACTGATAACCTTGCGTGGACAACTGCGGGCAACAGCTCTGGCTATACGCATGGCACGGAGTAGTTCATCATCGTCATCCTTCTTCTTGTGAGGAAGATCATTGTTTCCCCCACCACCGCCAGACGAATAGCCTGAACCGCCAGGAACGCTCATCAACTCAAAGAATACAAACAGAGAAGTCTCAATCACTTCTTCAAGCACAAACGCAAACTCATCTTCAAGTGCCTTGAAGGTACTGCACATGGCATCGAGGATATTTTCAGAGACATCAAAAGTGAAGTGCTCTGCTTCTTTACCATCCCCAAAGATGTGGTCGAATTCATAATGCTCTTTCTTCGTATCTGGGTTTACAGGCTCACAAACAAAGTGATGGCGTTCTGTATATTCAATCCTGGCCTTATGCTCATCAGCTTTTCGCTTAGCCGTCTCAGCATCCATCTCCTTATGCAGTTGCTTCCAAGTAGCCTCAATTCTGCTGGCCGTGAGTTGTCTGCCTATCTCTGAGGCATTATATTTTGAGTTGCCCCGTTTGATTCTGTAGCCAACGACCTTCCCGTTATTATTTCTTTTGAGTTCTGCAGAATAGCCATACTCCTTTATCATACGCAGATAGATATCCCAGTCAAACCGATTCATTTTTCTCAGAATGTCATAGAGGGCATTCTTTATTTCAGCCTTGTGTTCCTCGCTGATGTCCTGCGACTGCTTCCAGCCCAGGCTCTGGTTGATACTGTTTGCTGCCATCGTTGCCTTTAAGCCTATCAGATTAGTGTCATTAATCCTGCCATCAACGGTGAAGCGCGACACCATGAAGTGCAGATGTGGAATCCCACTCTTGGCATCGTGGTGAAGCATGGCCAGCCATTTGCTGTGTGCAAAGTCCGTCTGTTTTGAAGACACCTTACCTTTCTTATCCCTAAACTCTATATTATCCATCTCCTCGATGACTCTGTGGGCAAACAAGTCCCAGTTCTGTTTCGTCCAACCTTTGGATTCCTCCAAAGTGGGCGACACCTCCATTGCTATCATTTTCCGGGTCACCTCTTTGCCTTTGGGAATATAGTTCTCACCGGCATACTTGAACTGTAACCATATAGATTCTAGGTCATCTTCTGTTGCAGTAAATAACATATCCCCTGCCATATTCTCACAGCAAACGAACTCTGCATCCTTCTTCATTGTTGAGTAATTCGTATATGCGTGGCCATGTGTGATGGCTCTTGCCCTTGCTATCATACGCTACATTCTCCTCATTTGTTTGTCGAGAAACTCTATTTCAGAAAACAAACTCTTCCACCAGGTCTGCAGGGTCGGCATTTGTGCCAGGAACCTCTTTCTCTCCTGCTGATCCATCTTCAGTCCTTGGATAAAGTTGATGAAGTTGGTGATGTCTTTCCTGACAGCAAACAGTTCGTCTCGGAACTTCGGATCGGGAACAACAGGCTGATAATTCAACAGTACTTTTCGACAGTACTCGCTGAAGTTCATCTTGCACTTTTTTGCATTGTCTGATATCTGCTTCGTTTCTGCGTCCGTCAGACGTAGCGTCTTTGTTTTTCTAATCGGACTGTTGTCCTCAGATCCTTTGCAGGGTCTCCCCCGTCTTCTCATAATTCTATTTTCCATATCTATGTTATTCTGTATATTTGTCAATACTTCAGAAAGAGGTGCGAGCTTGCGAGTACTCTATCAGTCAACACCTGTTTGGCAGGTGTTCAAGAGTTTTTTGTGTTACGAAAAAACCTCTTGCTAACTTAGAACACATTCTGGCTTCTCAATCGCTGTGCAAATATACGGAGAAATAAGGATTCTTTAGATCAATCACTATGTCAATATTTGTGCTTTATAATAGTTTAACTATCTGATTTTCAGTTGTTTTTAATTCGGTTTAATTCGATTAACAGCATGTTGTGATCCTCTTTTGAGAACAAGAAAAATAGCCAACTAAACTTATAACGATCAGTTGGCCATTCTAATTAAAATGTGAGGCGTATACCTACCGATATATCTCTGTTGGGAACTTGATGCCGCTCCTGATGTAGAAGTCGTCGGAGAGGGTGCGGCCGTCTATCTGTTTGGTCAGGCGGTAGTGGCCGGGGGCGAGATGGAGCAGGCCGATATGGCCATAGACGGTGGCGGAGCCGTGGGCGGCTACGGTGCTCAGGACGGAGGTGAAGCCGAAGTCCTTGGGGAATGGAACTTGCTGCCAGTGGCCGTCAGTCTCGCGCTCGATGGCGTACTCCTGTCCGTAACTCACATCGTAGTCGTTGGGATTGATAATCCTCGCCTGCACCACGGAGTCGATTCGCGAGATGCTTTTGTCGATGATGACGAGGCGCAGGGTGTCTGCACTGGTCACGGCCTCGGTGCTATCCGTCGGCTGTGCCACATCTGCCACCGTCTGCCGTGCTGTTGGGCGACAAGAGGCGAATGCGAGGGCGGCAATCAGGAGGAAGAGAAGTTTTGCTTGTTTCATTGTGTACAAAGCTATATCAGAAACTCGGCTCTGCGTCGCCGCGAGTGAAGACGGTGTCGTCGTTTTCGCCGTTGTGGACGAATCCGCCGCTAAAACAAAGGATTGTATCGGTGAGACCATAGAGTGTGGCGTATAGCGAATAGGCATTATAGTAGGGTTGTGATAATGTTGTTTCTTCATCGAAGCTGGCCGAAAGACTGAGGATGTTCCTTCCGTCGCCCTCGCTGCTATTCCTTTCCCATACCAGTTGCCATGTGCCCGTGAACGTGCCATTCTCGCCCTCCACATCCTGCCAGTCGGTGTAACGCTCCTCACCGTTGATGGTGACGAGTTGACGGGTCTGCCATTTGCGCAAACCAGAAAACGTGCCTCTACTGCCTACGATGTCATTACGGCTGTCACTAAAGGTCAGTTTCTCAAAGTAGCGCTGCTTCTCGCCGATACGCTCAACGTGCCATGTGCCAACAAGCAGCGGCGCGTATCTCTCCTGTAGCTCCATAGTCTTTTCGTGTGCCTCTGGGTCTGCCCATTCTGGGTCGCTACTGCACGCAGCAAGAGCGAGTGGAGCAAGGAAAAGGATTAATGCTTTTGTCGGTTTCATTTTTCACTTCACTTTCTTGAACCTTGATATTTCTTCATTGGTACCGGGCTTGTTCCAAATCATCTGCGTGCTGGTGAGACGGCGGATGTCGCAATCCACGGTGAGGGCAACTGAGGTGTCATCGGGCTTGGGAGAAATATGCAGGCGCCCTGCGTCGCTAACGGTGTAGATACGATAAACGGTGGTGTCGCCTGCTGCCCAGTCGGAGGTGAATATATCAACGGTACCGTTATTGGCAGACTGTGGATGGAATGTGTACTGTACCGTGCCAGCATCGGCCACACCTTCGTCATACACCTTTTGCCATGTGCCACTAAGTTGTGCTGCTTCGTAGACATCGTTGTCATCATCGCTGCCGCAAGAGGCGAGGGAGAAAGCAGCAAGCATCACAAAAGCGTTTCTCCAGAGTTTCATTGTTTTCATTTTTGTTTTGTATTTATTCGTTATTGTTTCTGTTTATATAAACGTGAGCCGTCAGAAATCTTGCATCGTCGGGCGTTAATAATTCTTAACCGAAAGGCATAAAGACGGTCCGAGTCTGATTCCGCATCTGTATTCTCGGCATCGCCAAACGCCTTCCGTCCAGATAAAGTCTCAGTCCGAGCCTAAACGTGAGCATCAACCCTTATCATCTTGGACGTTTAATTTTTGGCGAAATTCAGAAAACAAGAATCAAATAGTCAACGCTATGTTTCGTTTCTATATCTTGATTTGCATTTTGACGATGATATTTCTTGGTCGTATGCTGAAGGAATACAAAGATTCTGAGAGGGAGCCAAAGGAGGTGTAGCGATAGTCTGTTTCGTCGAGGAGGTTGGTGGCGGCAAGAGTGAGGTCAATGCGCTTGGAAAGGAGCCAGCGGACAGAGGCATCAAGGAAAATGATGCTGGCGGTCTGGCCGGTGGAAAAGCGCGTGTAGTAATGCTCTGCGCCGAAAGCAATATGCCATTGGTCAGTAGGCAGGAGCGTAACGGAGAGGTTTTGGCGCAATGCACTGTGGATGGCCTTTACTGCATCGACCTCATATTGATTGTTTGTGTAAGTCAGGCGATAGTCTGTAGAGAGCCAACGCGTGAATTTGCCAGTGAACTTGGGCGCAAAGGTGATGAAGGTGGAGGTGTAAGGCTGTTCCACGTTCTGCTGCATCATCCTGGCGCTGGAGTGCCCAAAAGACGCATCAATGCCTACGGTGATTTTGGCTGACCATAGACCTTTGCTGATGCCGCCATTGAGTTGAGTGATGGAAATATTGTTTCCACAGGCAACAAAAGCAGTAAGAATGCGGTCGCCGATGAACAGCTGGTTTTGCATCAGGGGCTGATAGTCCTGTTCGAATTTGACAGAAAGATTGGCAAAGAGCGAGGTGATAGGGTTTCGGTAGCGCAGTCTGACGAAAGCCGAACGTTGCCGTATGCTTTCTGTGGATGGTGTCTGAAAAGTGAGGTTTCGGAAGTCAGACATAACGACGGTTTGCGTGTAACTGCTTGGCGCTACAGGCTGGAGGCTGTAGTTGAGATAAGCAGAGAGCTCGGTCTTGGCCGTGAGTTGGTGGCGAACATAGACCATTGGCGAGATGGTCATAAAGTGCTTTCCCGTAGAGGTGTCGGCCAGTCGGTTTGCTATATGATAATAATAGTAGCCAATGGGCAGTGAAAACGTCAGCCACCAGCGACGATGCTGATAACGGGCTTCGGGCGAGGCGTAAGTTTTGAGGACGGTGAAGTTTCGACGGCCATCTAAAGAATAGTCAGGCAGCATGAGACCACTGAGACTGCTTTGGAAACAGTGCAGATTGAGGTCGATGCCGCCACGGGCGTAGAACGACCAACGACGGAGTAGCCAGCCATAACGGGCTTCAGTAACAGAGCGGAAGTCGTCAGTAGTGAGGTCTTGCAGAATGTTATCGGCAGTAAGCGAATGGGGTCGATGGGCATAGCGGTTGTGCGACGAGATGGTCAGTAGGTGGCTGTCGATTCGGCGAACCAGTTGCAAATCGTTGGTGATGTCAAAGGATGGGAGGTCGGACTGTTGCTGTAGTGTTTGCGTACCGCTGACGGCAGACGTAGCATGATTCCACAGGGCATCCACGCTCAGATTGTCTTTCAGGTAGTTATTGTGCCGATTCAGTTGCAGTGACCATTCGCCGTTTAGCAGGTGTTCGTGGCTACGCATAGTGTTCTGCTCTAAGAACGAGGGTATATTCTTGTCGAAATAACGAGTAGTGCAGGAATTGGCGAAGTCTAAACGGTCAGCTTGATAGGTAGCATTCAGCTTGACATCAAGACCATCGGCTACATGACGGGAATTGCTCGACTGTGCCAGAAACGAAAGATTGTCACGGGTGCGCAGTTCGTCAAGCGGCGCAGAGGTGATGCCGATAGCGATATAGTCAGGCCACGGATTGTCATTATAGCCACTGCCCGGGAGTGTGTTGTCAGTATGCCTCTGGCTCTGGCTGCTGGGGTTCCATCCCGTGTCGTTCAGTCGCAGTGTTTCCATGTTCTGCCATTTCTTGGCAATGCGCATGGCGAACAGGGATGCGTCGTAGAGTAGAGGCTCGGCACCCATGCCACCATTCAAGATACCAATCCAGCGGGCGCGGGCGGCTTCTTTAAGTTTGATGTTCAGTCCGGCTTGCTGTGAGAACTCCAGTCCCTCAAGCACCTTTACGGGCTGGTGGTTCTCCATAATCTCCACGCTGGACACGTCGTCAGGGGAAATGTTATTGGTGGCCACGCCGTAGCGGTCGTTTACAAAGTCAGAGCCGTCGATATAGAACTTGTTGATAGGCTCGCCGTTGTACTTGATGCTTCCGTTCTCTGCCACCTCCACGCCTGGCAAGCGACGTAGCACATCGGCCATATTGCGGTCTTGTTTTTGCGCCCACTTGCTCATGGAATAGACCAGTGTGTCGCTTTTCTGGATAATGTCGGGTGCCTTGATGATAACGTCTTTCAGTTGTGTGGCCTCCGGCTTCATCTTGATGTGCATCGGGCTTTCGGTAACATCTACCACTATACAACGATAGCCCATTGACTGCACTCGGATTTGTCGTGCCTCGCCCTTTAAGGAGAAACGCCCGTCATTGGTGGTGAAAGTATAGTTTTTCCCGCCAACGGCCTGCACGATAGCACCCGCCACAGGTTGGCCACTTTCCTCGTCGGTTACGGAGCCAACAATAGCCTTCACCTGTCCGTAGCAAAGGGGCAGGTGAAGGAAAACATATAGCAATAGGATGGCGAGTCGTTTCATCAGATATTACTTCCAATCGCGTTCGATGTAGTCGTATAGCAAGGTTCGTGGTTGAGTGATGTCTGTACGAGGTTGACCGTCGGCGCCCTTCACTTGCACATTGACACCGTTTACATTCATCATATATCCGAAGGGATCGGTGTCAAACCTTAACTTTGTGGCATAGAATTTGGCGCGAGTGGTCTTGTTGAACGGCACTTCGGGTATGGTGATGGCTCGGTCGGCCTTGGAGTTTATGCCCACACAGGTAAACTCATACTGATGCCCCTCGTCATAGACCTGCATGATGAATCCTGGCAAGCCACCAAACTTCCATGGTCCATCGGCAACAGGCACAGAGTCTGTATAAAATGCCTTCCACCGTCGACCACGGAAGTCACACACGGCACTCTTGCATTCATAGCCCAATATCTCACACGTCTCGTCGGTCAGCGTCCATTCCTGCGTGGGAATGTCCTCTTCGTAAAGGAACCAGTCCGTGGAAACCTTGTCGATGACGGTGAAGCGCCCCTGCGGATAGTTCTTGAAGATGCTAAACGTCTCGCCGCCTATGTAACTGTCTGGGTTAGCCCGGATTTGTTCAGCTGTTGAGACGCGAATAAGTGAATCAATCTGCATGGCTCGGAAACTCGTGAACTTCGACATACCATAAGTCACTTGCAGTGTCATTCGGTCAGTCTCTGTCTGACTCACATCGGTTGTGTCAGTCAAGTACTTGTAGTCATACATAAACTCCATCACTGCCTTGCCGATTTCTTTCTGCTCAACGGGTGTAGCAGTGTTAATTCCTGAGGCTTTGCCTGCCTTGATTACATACACTTCCTTCCTGTGCTCTACTTCTTGTGCCATCATTGTGCTGACAAGGGCAGAGGCGAGAACGATAGATAATACTCTTTTCTTCATTTTATTTACGTTTTGATGTGAAATCGGGTGCAAAGTTAGGGCTATTTAACCCCGTAGCCGAAAATAATTATTACTGAATTATTACTGTTTCACTTTTTTAGGACTCTTTCGGGCGCGGGTTCATAATAAAATGCGTACTTTTGCAGCATGGAAAGAAGATTCAAGTTCATATATGGCCTGACCATCTGCGCCATCGTGGCCTACATCATCGTGCAGGGCTATTGGCTTTACAGCCGCTATCAACTGTCGCTTGAAGAATACAAAAGTGAACTGTATAATACGATTATTGCCTGTGCCGAAGAAGATATAGCAACCAGGAAAACATTGCCGTATCCTCCGAGATTCTATGGTAACCGTTTAAGGAAAACAAGCGAAATAAAGGGGAACGATGCTGTTGAGACATGGAGGTATGAAGTCTTTGCGCTTGATACACTACAATACGTTCCCAAGGGAACAGATGTTCATACCTATCTGTTGGATTATATAGCCAGCCTCCATGATAGTATTCCTGCGGAACTGCCCAAAGGCTTGGAATACTTTGTGTTTACTTGTGACAGCAAAGGCCACGAAGACATGGGAACAAGCCAGTTGGTTGAAGCCCTCAATCGCTTCACCGTTGACCATCAGCATCCATTCCAAAAAGAACTGCTCGACAGCATCCTGCGGTCACGAGGTATAGTGGCACAAAGCATCACGACCACGAAAGCCGACACAATGGTTTGGCAACCATCCATGCAAACAGATGGCTCCATTTGGCAACCTGTGATGAAGGTGTCTTATCCATACGACATCTTCGAGGGGCAACAGGTTGTAGTGACAACGGCCATCAGCGTTTCGCCCGTCATCCGTCGGATGGCCTATACGCTACTCATAACCGTGCTGCTATCGCTGTTCCTTATCTTCTGTCTGGTCTATCAGATACTGACCATCCGCAAGCAACGGCACGTCGAGGCTATCCGGCAGGAGTTTCTGCACACGATGATTCACGAACTGAAACGGCCTATATCGACGCTGAAGATGTGTGTGTCGTTTATGGGCAACGAGCGGATGATGCAGGACGGGGAGAGCAAACAGAAGATACTCAGCAGTTCGTATAACGAGTTGGACAACCTGACTTCGTATTTCTCGAAACTGCGTGACATCACGTTCAGCGATTCAGAGAAGATTCCGCTGGTAAAGTCGCGCTTTGCGTTGCGCGGACTGATGGAGGAATGTATCAATAAGCAGAATATCCCTTCGGACAAGGATGTGAGGATGGAGATTGTGGCCGGGGACGATTTGGAGATACGGGCCGACCGTATGCATCTGGCAAACATTGTCTGCAACCTGCTGGAGAATGCCATCAAATACTCCCGTGAGGCCGTGACCATTAGGATAGACTACCGGATGCGTGAGGACGGGATGGTGCAAATCACCGTGGCGGACAATGGTATCGGCATCGCAAAGGCCGACCAGCGGTATGTGTTTGACAAGTTCTATCGTAGCGAGTCGGCAAAGGACAAGGCCATCCCCGGCATTGGGCTTGGACTGAGTTATGTGAAGTTGTTGGTGGAGGCACACGGTGGCAATATCAGCTTTGACAGCACGGAGGGTGAAGGCACCACATTTACAATCGTAATACCGCAGAGAGATGGAGAGGATTAGGATATTACTCGTTGACGATGACCGCCAGAACTCGGAGTTGCTAAGGAAATTCCTGGAGGTGGAGGACTATGAAGTGGACTATGCTGAGAATGGACGTGCGGGATGGGAAATGTACGCTGCCAACCGCCCCGATTTGGTACTACTCGACATCAATATGCCAGAGATGAACGGCTTCGAGTTGGCGCAAAAGATACGTGAGCAAGACCGTGACGTGCTTATCTTCTTCCTTACCGACCGGACGGAAAAGGCCGACCGCCTGAAAGGGTTCGACCTGAAAGGCAATGACTACATCCCCAAACCGTTCTATCCCGAAGAACTGATTGCCAAGATTAAAGAGCGTTTCGAGCATCGCCAGGCTTCGTTACCATCGCGCATGACCATCGGCCAGACCATTTTCGACAGCAACCTCTCCACGATTGAATATGCCGGAACAGTGCAACACCTCTCTGCCCGCCAGTCGGAGATCCTGGCCATTTTAGCCCAGCATATCGGCCAGACCGTAGAGCGTTCGTATCTGCTGGAACATGTCTGGGGGAACGATAGTTACGCCAACTCCCTCGCCCTCAACGTCCAGATAACCTATATCCGCAAGATGCTCGAACCCGATATCAGCATCTCCATCGTGTCCCTTAAAAAGCGCGGGTATAGGTTGGAGGTGATAGAAACGACTTAAAGATAGTGGCGCTATTTTTCGCTTCGGACGTGATATCCTTGCGGATGGTGACGTCATTGTTTTGGCGTTTGACTCCCGCCTTGCTTTAGTTTTTCGACGAGCGAAGCGGCAAAGCCGAGCGGCTGGCGGTGGGCTCATTCCATTGTAAAATAGCAATAGACGCATTGTGGATTGCTCTGTTTGGATTTGAACAACTCTTTGACGATGCGGTATTCCTGTCCTCGCTTGAAGTCGTATTTGTTAGGCTCAACGTGGATAGTGAACAGGCGGGTGCTGTGTGGAGCGAGTTCGTAGCCAATATCGTTAAAGGCATAGACGGCTCCGTCTTTCCTCGGCTTGATGGGTAGTACCGTCCATTCGTCGATTACTCGCTGCTCTATGGCGTATGCCTCGCCTGTCATACAAGTGCTATCCGTGTCATTCATCATTTCCACGACAATAGAGTCCACTGGAAATTTCAGTGTCCTTCGTATAAGGGAGTCGTTTTGCGAGAGGTGTTTGTCGGTGATGACCAAACGTAGGGAGTCCGCACTGGTCACCGCCTCGGTGCTGTCCGTTGATTGCTCTGCATCTGCCACCGCCTGCCGTGCAGTTGGACGGCAAGAGGCGAATGCGAGGGTGGCTATTAGGAGGAAGAGATATTTTGCTTTGTTCATCCAGTGATTAACTGTTTTCAGAAACTTGCTTCTGCATCGCCTCGCTGGAAATTCACCCAACCGTCTTCGTCCTTGG
>JAFZCU010000114.1 GCA_017556145.1 Prevotella sp.
GTCACCATCACCGTCTGTTTCTACGAGACGAACATGATGATCGACTTCGTCAGTTTCCAACAGAAGCGGGGCGTGGGTTTCACCGACCATGTCGACATGATCTTCCGTCTGTTCCTCAGCAGTGCCGTCTGGTACCTGAAGCGTCTTAAGCAAATATCGATGCTCGTCGACAAGGCCAAGCGCAACCTCGATAAGGAAGTGAACAATGAGAGTCTGATTGGTCTCAGCCGTCTGCAGGACTCGCTCACCTACTTCCAGACTTCTATCCGAGGTAATGAGACGCTATTGTCGAAGCTGAAATTCAAATTGCAGATCGACGAATTGGACGCTGACCTCATTGAGGACGTCAACATTGAGATGACCCAGGCCCGTGAGACCACACTCATCTACTCCAACATTCTGGAATCGACGATGGACACCTACCAGAGTATCATCAACAACAATATGAACACCGTGATGCGTACGCTGACCTCCGTCACCATCATTATGATGATACCCACACTGATTACCTCGATGTTCGGCATGAACCTTGTCAACTTCATAGAAGACAAGTCATGGGGATTCATCTTTGCCATCCTCCTTTCAGTGGCAGTTTCAGGCATCTGTTGGTGGTTCTTCAGGCACAAACGATTGGTGTAATAGACATAAATAATGTTAATTATTAGGTTAAACCGAAAATTATTCTTAACTTTGAACCCTGATTTCGCCCCATTGTGGGCGTTTTCATCATAATTAGTGTTCGTAATCATTCAAGTCAGTAACTAAAAAAGTTAAATGATGGACTCTCAAGACAACATCCTCGAGCAAGAGGTAAAAGAAGAAGTTATCCAGGAAAATACTGTTCCTGAAGTAGAAACCCCAGAAGTGGCTCCAGTCGTTGAAGATGTGGCACCCACTGTAGAAGAAGAGGCACCAGCCGCTGAAGAAGTGGCTCCAGCTGCAGAAGAAGAGCAGCCCCGTAAGGTCTACGAAACCAAGAAGGAGGTGCTCGACCGCATCAAGGAGATAGCCCATGGTGACGAGGCTCCCCAAAAGGAGGAGATCGATTACCTGAAGACCTCTTTCTACAAACTGCACATTGCAGAGCGCGAAGCCAGTCTGAAGGCCTATATCGATGGTGGCGGCGATCCGGATGCCTATCAGATCACACCCGACGAGGATGAAGAAGTATTCAAGGCCGAAATGGGCATCATCAAGGAGAAGCGTGCCAAGCTTTTCAAGGAACAGGAAGCTGAAAAGCAGGTGAACCTGGAAAAGAAACTCGCCATTATCGAGAAGATCAAGAGTATGATCACCTCTCCGGAGGAAGCCAACAAAGCCTATCAGGAGTTCAAGGCTCTTCAGGCCGAATGGCGTGAGATTAAGAATGTCCCAGCCGAGAAGGCCAATGAGTTGTGGCGCAACTATCAACTCTATGTGGAACAGTTCTACGATCTGCTCAAGTTGAATAGCGAAGCCCGCGAATATGACTTCAAGAAGAATTACGGGTTGAAGACCAAGCTCTGTGAAGCCGCAGAGAAACTGGCCGACGAACCGGATATCATCAGTGCCTTCCATCAGCTCCAGAAACTGCATGCCGAGTATCGTGAAATCGGTCCTGTGGCCAAAGAGCAGCGTGAAGAAATCTGGAACCGTTTCAAGGCCGCCTCAACCGTTATCAACAAACGTCATCAGCAGCACTTTGAAGGGGTTAGAGCCAAGGAAGAGGAGAATCTGGCCCGCAAGACGGAACTCTGCGAGAAAGTAGAGGCCATCGCCGCCAAGGAGAACAAGGGCAGCGGTGACTGGGAGAAACATACCAAGGAGATTATCGACATTCAGACAGAATGGAAGACCATCGGTTTCGCTCCCCAGAAGATGAACGTGAAGATCTTCGAGCGTTTCCGCGCTGCCTGCGATGACTTCTTCGGCAGGAAAGCTACCTATTTCAAGACCCTGAAGGATACTTTCAAGGATAATGCCGAAAAGAAACGTGCACTGATTGAGAAAGCCAAAGCTCTTCAGGACTCTACAGACTGGAAAGCCACTGGTGACAAACTCATCGCCCTCCAGAAGGAATGGAAGACCATCGGTATGGTACCCAAGAAACTCGGTGACCAACTCTGGGAGGAATTCCTCGGTGCCTGCAATAAGTTCTTCGATGCCCGTAATGCCGCTGGAGCCGGACAGCGCGGCGAAGAGCGCGAGAATCTTGAAAAGAAGCGTGAGATTGTTGAAAAGCTCAAGGCTGTGGCCGAGGAAGCTGGAGACAATATCCAGGAGACAGTCCAGAAACTCGTCGAGGAATATCAGTCCATTGGTCATGTTCCTTTCAAGGAGAAAGACAAACTCTACGAGGAATACCATGCTGTGCTCGACAAGCTCTATAAGGAACTGAATATCAGTGTTGCCAAGCGTCGTCTGAACAACTTCAAGCAGAGTCTCAAACAGGTGGCTGAGCGTGGAGAGAACGCCCTCGACAACGAGCGTGCCCGTCTGTTCCGCCAGTATGAGGCTATCAAGCAGGAGGTACAGACCTACGAAAATAACCTCGGTTTCCTCAATGCTTCCTCGAAGAAGGGTAACAGCCTCATCGACGAGATGAACCGCAAGGTTCAGAAGTTGAAAGACGATATGAATCTCGTCAGGGAGAAAATCAAGGCCATCGACGCTGAGAACAAGGAAGAATAAGAACAGAGAAAAGAGATTTCCACATGGGAATCTCTTTTTTTGATGTCTATTTTAATTTTTTCTCCGAAAAGTTTTGGTAATTCCAGAAAAAGTAGTACCTTTGCACCCGCAAATGAAAATTGCAAGGATTCATTGGGGTATGGTGTAATGGTAACACTACAGATTCTGGTCCTGTCATTCTTGGTTCGAGTCCGAGTACCCCAACAGATTAAAAAGCCAACCACTTGATTATCAGGTGGTTGGTTTTCTTTTGTGGGTGTTTTTCGCGTCGGATTCGCGTTAAGAGTTGGGAAACTCAAAGTTTTGTGATAAGTCTGAACCAAGAAAAAGAAATTGGGGATGCAATTATTATCACAATAACTGCACCCCTTACGTTCTTATAAAATTACCATTACTGGCAATTCGGTTGCAAAGTTACGAAAAAAGTACGATAATCAAAACTATTTGGCTCCAAATATTTATTTGGTTATAAATATTATAATGTATATGGTAATTATTGGAGGTTATTCTCAGATTCCGACATAGTTTGTCACCAAGTCTAATCATAAACGACTATCTTTGCATCATCTTTTCTGAATCACAGAAAAGGCTAAACTATAATAAGAAAGAATATGGATGCAACAGAACTTAGCAAAACTTTGAGAGAAAGCGCACGTTCAAACGGACTGTGTGATCAATGGTATAATGAATGGAAAGATTCTTGCTCACCCAAGGAACTTGCAGCCAAAATGTTTAAGGGATTGGACTTCGTTCTTAAACTTCATTGGCCATCCAACGACTTCATCAAAGAACATTTCAGCCTCGACTTCCGTAGAGAGGTCAATGTATTCGTTGACGATAGTCATAGCACACTCAATCCAAAGCAAAGCCTTATTCTGGGAAAGTCGGAGGTCACGGCTCGATTCAATGGTGCAAGTCATGGCAGTATCTATGTCCGCGACTACTCCAGACTTACAGTGACGGCAAAGAACCGTAGTTTTGTTATCATCCACCTCTATGACAATGCGACTGTCAGCGTCAAACAATTCGACAAAGCAGAGATAGTTGTCATTAAACACTCACACGATGTAACTGTCAATGCCGACGAAAGCATCAAAGTACGTGAGGAATACGACTATTTAGAAAAATGATTCTTATTCTTTTTCCCTTAGCAAAGCGTTGTGAGGGAATAGTTTAGTTAGTAGTAATATTTATAGTTTTAGGTTTTTAGTTATTGGTTGAATCGGATGTCTGGGATAGATAGCCGATTCTTTTCATATAAAAAGGGTAGGAGTCTTATCGGACACCTACCCCAACACAAAAAATGAATTGGCAAAAAAATAGAACAGATCACTTTATACTTATTTGTTCAATGCCATTTGCAGCACGGTCAATATGGTCACTCATGGACTTTATGGCTTCAAATAGCGCACCGTCACCCCGTTCAATCATTCTTACAAGTGCTTGTGTGTTGTCGTGGATTCCTGCAACATGGTTGCTCATTCCTGAGATTTGCTCGATATAGTCACGCCAATATGTCTGTACAAACTCCTTGTATTGTGATTCCTGAAGGATTCTCATTATTGACAAATCCTGACGGGCTGCATTTACATACCCTGCAAGCAGGCCACTCGTTTCCTCAGACGTACCCTGAACACTACTACTGAGAGTATTTGCACTGTCATTCATTACAGAAAGTCCGGCATTGTTCAAGCCTCTCTCGAAAGCGTTCATAAACTCCAAAGCTGCCGTGATAGTCTGCTCACCCTCACCGCCTTTGCCAAAGAAGTTTGTGATGGTAGATGTGACTGCTGCCATACTACTCTTCGGGTCTTTAGCATTGAACACGCCCTTGGTTCCTTTCTCAACGCTACCAAACAGTTTCTCTTCGAGATTGGCAAACATTGGTTCAAGAATAGCCATTTGCATCATCTTGTTCATCACCTGCTGTAAGATATGGGTAACAGTGTCTTTGTATGCTTTTGCGGCACTCTCACCATTCTCGAAAGCAGTAGAGAGACCATCGGAAAGCTGATCAGCCCAACCCTTGATGTCAATATCCCACAACTCTTTCGCCAAGTCTTCGGAGAAATAATGAATCTGCTCGTCAAGTTCGGCTATCTTCTTCTTGAACTCCAATAATGCCTCGTCTGAAGAGTCTTTCTTATCATCCTCTTCATTATACATGTTGACGTAATCCTGACGCTCTTTTTCGAGGGCTGCAAGTTCCTGTGCATAGCCAGATGCACCAGAGCCAGTAGTGTAGAACTCACGCATGGCGTTACTTGCTGCATCACCACCTTTGTACGTCTTTGCAAAATAACGACGTAGAGCACCTGTGTCATAGCCTAACGTGCGACCGCGAAGGGATTTGATAACCTCGGTATTGGCTTCCAAAGCAGCAACGTTACGCTGCAAAGCCTCGATGTGGTTCTGACGTTTCTTGTCATGTCCTTTGGCAAAGCCGGTTATCCAACCAGTGAACGAGCCAACGACACCAGAGATAACACCTCCGGCATCACCATTCTTCAACGAATCCCAACCCTTTGCAGCACTACTACTGGCAGAAGAGAAAGAACTGAAGAAGGTGTTCGCGTCTTCCCAAGAATCGCTCTCTGTGTCATAGCCAAGGGCAGTGTACATTTCACGAATCTGCTGGAAAGCATCATTGAAGCCTTGAACAAGGTTGTCGATACCGTGAACAATCATGTCGATAATGGCAACACACTCCATGCCACCCTCACCCATAGCTTCCATACCCTCACCCATCTGCATCATGGATTGGGCTGCATCACTGTCTTTGAAAGCCTGCGCAATCTGTTGCTGGTCGGAAGACGTGTCAAGAATCTTTTGAGCATCCTGATATTTCTGCGCGCCCTCTTCCTGCATGGATTTACCACGCTTGATCATATTCTCAAAGATGCCGTTCAAACCATTCTTCATGTAGGACTGGAAATAACTGTCTTGTTTATCCAGTTCTCTCATCCGTTTATTGATAGCGGAAATTTTGTCAGAGTATTCCTTTGCCGTGATTGCACCTGTCTTCAGGGCTTCATTGAGTTTCTGTTTTAGAGTGTTGGCAAAAGTTTGTAGTTCTGCCTTGGCCTTGATGAAGGAATCGCCAAACAGTTTCTTGTAGTCAGCACTCAGTTCCATAATCTTCAACTGCGCACTGGCAGTATTCCTTGATATGGCACTGCTTTTTTCAGCCTCTGTCAGTTTTGAGTTCTTGCTGATAAGTTCATTCTGATATGCAAGTTCACCGTTTATCTGAGCAATCTGCGTAGCATAGTCTTTGGCGTTCTTTATCGCGTTCTCGTAGGCAGTGGCACTTTCCTTTTCTATTTTCAGGCGATTCTCCTGCCAGGCATCCCAAATCTTATAGATGGCACTATCCTTGCCAAACTTCTTTACTTCGCTTTCGGACATGGCAAAGATTTGGTCAGGCGTATATTGGTTGCCTACCTTCTTCATTTCTTCCTGCATCTTGTCTTTCAGCCAGTCGGAATAAGATGTGTTCTGAACCACACCGGCTATTCTGGCAGCAAAATCGGGATCACCTGTCAGTTGCAACCATTTCTTGTAAGTATCATAGTTCTCACCTACAATCCTTTCGAGACGTTCAAGTTCACTGACAGCGAAAGAAATATCTTCCTTAAATTTGCGTAATGACTCTGCGCTTTTCTTCGACCCAAGTCCTTCTACGAAAACTTTCCTTTCCTCAGTCTTCGACCCAATCTTCTTTGCAGCCTCATTCAGACTTGCATCAAAGTCATTCGGATTGGTGAAGTAACTCCATAACGGTGCAAAGTCACCCTCGGCTTTCAACTTCGATTCAGCCTGCGCCCGCGTCATTAGCTTTTCAAGCTGTGCCAACTCCTGCCTATACTTTTCCAGAAGTTGTATGCGCTTTCTCCATAACTCCAGTTCCTTGTCAGCCTTTGCCGTATTCTTGTCTCGGAAAGTCTTACCACCGCTATTAGGATCAGAGAGGGAAATGCCAGTAGCGGCATTGAATCCCATTGCATCATTCAGTTTCGTAGCATAGGAATCCCAATCAGCAAGCATATTCTCAAAGATGGTTGCATCCTTACCCGGATTCTCTTTCTTCCACTGATTGACAAGTGCTGTCCTTTGTGTAAGTCCAAGTTCCTTCATACCACCGCTAACGTCAACACCCATCTTTATCATCAATGGCTTAACATTGTTGAAATAGTCCTGTGCTGATTTGTAGTCTTGGCGAATCTTACTGATAACGTCACCAAAGTTGGTAGCGGTCTTTATGTCAATGTGCCAGTCGTGACCAACCAAATCTTTCAATGACTGTTCCATAGCATTGATTCTGGCGGCGGCTTCGACCGTCTTCACGTCAAGTTGAATGCCAAACTTTTCACTCGCAAGTTTCTTCACGCTCTCACGAATGTCTTCGGTGGCATTATCGGCTTTGCTGACAGTTTCAGCCAGAGCCAGTGCAATAGCCTGCTTCTGTGACTCAGAGAGGTTCTTGAAGTCCCAACCTGCCTCAGTGAGTTTTGCTTTCAGACTGTTAGCCCATTTGGTTGCATCAGCATCCATTTCCTCAAAGGCACTCTTCATCATCCAAGCATACTTATCGGGGCCATCAGCACCAAGATAACCACCACCAGAGCCGTGGAAGACGTGACCAAGTGCCTTACGCTCGTATTTGGTCATACCTTCCCTTGCATCCTCAAAGGCTTTGACGGCATCGGTGTACTTGTCTTGATTCTCGACCAACATCTTCAACTGCTCGGCTTCTGTGAGGTTGCGTTTCTCATTTTTCACCATAGCGGCATTAGCCACTTTCAAAGCATCGGCAAACGTCTTCTCACTACGGGCTGCAGTAAGTGCCGTGTCAATGCTCTGCGAGTGCTTAACCGTAAGTTCTGTAATGGAATCGTTGTATTTCTTAACGGCATTGGAATAGTCATTGATATTGGTGATGAAACTATCATTGAACCAACCGCCATTAGTCGCATTCTCAGCATATTCAATGGCACTGCTAACCTGTTTGAGATAGACGTAAGCCTCAGCCGTTTGGGTTACAGACTTAGCGAGAATGTCATATTGCTCTGCAACACTTCTGACATTGCCTTTATCGTCTTTGAATGACTCATTGAGTATGCGGTTAGGAGTGGCGGCATATTCACGGATAAACTGAGTCCACTTGTCTATTTGAGCCATCATGTCCTGAGTTGACATTTCTGCCGACGGCTTATAAGAGAATTTGCCATTGAGAATATCCTTAACGTCACCAATCTCAACTTCAACGTCGTTGACCTTGAAAGTAAGTCCAGTGGCTTCCATCATTGAACGTATATTCTTGACACCCTCCAAGGCACGGTTGAATAAGTCATCGTTCAACTGCTTTGCACGGTCAACCTCGATCTTGTTACGCTGCCATAGTTCCATGACACCTGCAAGCAAGGCGAACAAAGCCATCTGAGGATTCAGGAACAAACTCTTCATAGCTGCTCCCAACTTCACAAAGCCCATACTCAAACCATTCACTACACCAGTCATAGCACCATAGGTACGGACGCTATTCACGGCTGCGATTCCTGCACTCTTCTCAGCCTTTGTCAAGTCAGAGAGAATGATTGCTTGTCTGGCTTGAGCCTTAGAGGTCTTACCAAGAGCAACCTGACGTGCAAGGTCTTCCGTTGTCTGTCTGCGTTCTGACAATGCAAGGGCATTACCGAAAACTATCTGCTGTCTGGTTGTGGCAATGCGGAGTTTCTGAGCGTCGTTAAGTTGTCGTGACAATCCTATGCGACGGCCAATCCATGACTGAGCGAGTCTTTCACTGGCAGTCCACTTATGGGTTGTGGCTATCATGGCATTTTCAGCGAGAGTAATGTCACGATAACTTCTGGCAAGGCGCAAACTGGCAATTTCTGCCCTCTGATATGCTTTGATACCGTTCATTACTGCGATGGCATTAGCACCAAGCAATGAGTTGACAAGAGCCATATAGGTCTTAACCGCTCCAAATGCGACAATACCAGAGCCGACAATGGTAAACAGTTCCTCCCAATGCCGTGACAGAGTAGTGAGAATGGCTGCAAGGTCTTTCAGTCCGCTACCGACACCACTTTCTGCAATCTCATTGAACATGATCTCGTAGGAGTCACGGAGATTCTTGAACTTAGCATTAAGAGCCTGTGACATTGTTTCCTGTGCCTCAAAGAACGGGCCACCTTGATTCGTCATGTCTTTCAGGACATTCAGAACATCGTCATAGCCAATCTCTTTTCGGGAAACCATCTTACGAATCTGCGACGTGGTTACACCGAACTTATCTGCCAATCTCTGTAACAATGGAACATTGGCCATGGAGAATTGACGCAAGGTATAACCAGTAAGAGCCGTCTCGGAACGGACGTGACCCAAAGCCAATGCCAAACGGCTTACATCAGTGCCAGTTGCAGCGGATATGTCTGCCAAACGCTTCGTCATATCATACAACTCACTGTATTCAAAGCCAAAGGCACTGAGTTGCTTTGTCATAGCATCAAGTTCAGTAACTCCAAATGGTGACTTGATAGCCAGATTCTTCACCTTAGAGAAAAGATCAGTGGCATGAGCCGTGTCACCAAGTATTGCACCGATGCTAAGACGCTGCTGTTCAAGTTTACCGCCTTTCTCGATGATATTGTCTATAAACGACTTTGCACCCCATACACTGAGGTATTGAGCCGCCATACTTCGTAAGTCCTGTAACGTCTGAGACTGACCATGAAGTGCCGATGTACTTTGGTTGATAGCCTGTGCAAGTCGCATTTCCTCACCTGCAAGCCAAGTAACGGCTGCAACGGCTGAATTTCTCGCGGCAATGTTGATTCGCGTTTCCTGAGTGTTCTGCTGAATCCGTTGTGTCAATGCTCGATAACCACCCTCGGCTTTCAACATCTGTGCCGTTGTGCCATCTTCCAAGTGACCGCCATTTCTGAAAATTGCCGTGAACTTCTGCATATAGCCGTCCATATCCTGCAACAGCTTATCCAGATTCGGAGTCTTCACACCAAGTTTGTTAGCCTGAGACTGCAAAGCCTGTAATGCAGCAATCTTTTTCTCCAAAACGGCAATCTGATAGACGGCTTCATTGACACTACGCTTGTCAACCAGTTTTTGCTTCTCTGCCGCCCGGCTCTGCTCTTGCTGTGTCCTCGACAATCCGTTAATCTCATTCCTCAACATACGTATAACCTGCATATATCGGTCGTACTGATTCATCATAGACGTAACAGCACCAGTATTGCCAAGGAATTTCGGGTTACTCGTTAAACGGCTCATTTCCGACGCGAAAGACTTCATGTCGGCAATAACCTGCTTGTAACTGCTGACATCAACACCAAGACCCCTTGCATGGGCGCGATCCATCTGCAAGGCGTTCACAGACTTCATCATGTCGGCGTAGGCATCCACTACACGCTTCTTCGACTTCTCGATTTCATCCGCTACTTTCTTGGATTCATCCGCTCCACGTCTCAGGGGCTTGGTGATGTTGTCAGCGACGTTACGTAGGCCGGAGCCATCGTTTAATTCTTTCAACTTCTTTTTCAGACCGTCAATCTCTCTCTGCATCCTTTGAATCTCAGATGAATCGCCAATCTTCAAATTCTTCAAAGTCCTAATGACTGACTCGGCTTCGCCAAAGTCAATCTTCAACTTGTAACCTTTGCCACCATTGTTGGCAAAGTTGTTGATCTTCTCAGTCCAGTCTTTTAACTTCTTGTCAAGTTGCTCGATAGAGACAGAGAACATCAGAGGTGATAAATTTTCTGCCATAAGTCTTCTTTTTTTGTGTTGGTATGGCAAAATTTGTAAAATTATTTTACAAAACCTCTCAAAAATTGTGGGAATCTTTAAAATATCGAAGTAAAAAGTTGAATTATCACCAGTTTTCAGTAATTTACCACCAAAAACAAGGTATTGTAATAATAATTTACTACCTTTGCATCGTAGTGACTTGATTAGCCCGAACGAAGGTGACTTCGTGATTCGTCAATCCTGCTGCTTCTGTAACTGCAAAGACCTTTCTGGGTACGTCATAGCTGTTATTAGTCCGGACAATGGAGCAGCCGATTCAAAGAACGTAGCACACCAAACTATCAAGAAGCCCGCTCAGTAGCCCTTTCTGAACGGACTTTTTTGTTAGAATGCTTGTGGTATCAAGTATGCCTGCTTACCATTTTCCGAAGTAGGTTTCTTCCATTTTCAGTTGCCAGTTTGTTTAATTCTGGCATAACGCCAACTCTCCACAGGTCAAGTCTATCAGCATCAAAACAAGCGTCAATCGTCGGATTGCCAGTCTTTAGAGTTGTGGTGTGGAGATAACATGCTAACTTCAACAAGTCAATCTCATAATCGGAAAGGTCTTTCAACAATGTGTTTCTTAATTCGTCAATCAGTACAGAAGCACGTTGACCGTGTTCGGTGTCTTCTCCATCTTTAATCCTGCATGAATCGTGTAAGTATGCAAACAAGGCGACAACAAGACGGTTTACCCCAGGTACTGCTAATCGCATTCCGTTAGAATATACCCTGTCCCAATGGTCAATGCCATGTGTTGTACTTAGCGTCCACTTTTTTTGACAATAATCACGCACGTCTCTTACTATCTTAGGAAGATCGTCACTTGACATCGGTCTGTTGTCCTTGTTTGTGATTTTAACGTGTGTAGCAAATTCCTTGGCAAGCCTTATAGCCTTTTCCTCAGCAACGAAGAAATGTATGCCACACATTTCTTTGTTTACGTCAAAATCATCCGAAACAACGTACTCTCCAACTTTATAGATGGACGCATGACCCATGAAGTGAGAGCGAACCTCATTAACCCTATTTCGGTTGAAAAATGGACTGATCTCAATAACCAATGCCTTTTCACTTCTTGCTGCACCAAAATAGTGTTCGTCAAATGTATATAGACAACCTTCTTCTATAAGAAGTTTGCACAAATACATATTACAACCTTTGCCAAATAGCACCTTGTACCCATAGAACGGAGGACGTAATGATTCTCTAATTTCATTCAATACGCGAGAACAATCATTCTTTTCATCCGATGAACCATAAAGCCTAAGATATGATTCTATTTCCGCATCTGTCGCATTTGGCAGAACGATACCTGTTTGACAGGCAAAACGATACGCTTGATTGAATAGATCAGCGTCCAGATTTTTTACTTCCATTCAACAAAGAGAAAAAACTACACATAGATTGGTTCCCATGCCATCAGGCCATTTTCCATCAGATTTAAAAGCCTTTTGGTTCTAATATTCAAAGTAGGATATTCAACAATAGTGGGAGACCCCATCGTAATCGGATTGTTGATTATAGTCGCTTCTCCTGTTTCATCGTTAATAGTTACAGTTGAATCATGCTTTATTATTACAACATTTTGGCAACCAGGCTTGATAGTGACAGAAGCAGAATCAGTGAGTTCAATTCTTGCACCAGCACGTTCTGCCGTATTGAGAAGCGTAAGTTCTGAATCATCACGGACTGTTATAGTGGGGTTATGGTGGGCAGATAAACTAATACTCATATTAGAAGTACCGAGAATTAAATAATGTTGACAAGAGCTACATAATAGATCTTCTGGGTATCTTGATTCTCTATACGTGTCATTACGCAACGATAACATGGGCGGCAATGCGCCATTAAAGTTGGAGTCTATGTATATACCTACTTGATTTAGGAAAGAGGCACTGAAGTATTGTCTGAAAAAACCAGTAGAAAACCATCGAAACAATAAACATTCGTCACGACATTGCCAGAAAAGAAGCTCAAATTCTCTTACGGTAAATCTGGACTGATATTGCTGTCTAAACTCAGCAGACGATAGAGTTGAAATATCATCCATTTTCCATCGGTGAACCCAATCTTCAAAAGCATTGACAAATTCAGCTTCGTTAAAATTGTTGGAAATTACTCCACGCCATGATTCTATTACGTTGTTCTTGTAAGTATCGAACATTTCCTGTGCTACTGCATCCATAACTTTTATTTTTTCTGCAAATATAATAGAATCGTCGGAAAGTATGAATGTCTGATAATAGATATGTTTGCACACTGACGAAAGATTACCAATACAAATGTGAAAAACGAAAATGAAAAATAAAAAATCTCGGCGAAAGGTGAGGTGGGGGCTTAATAAAGCGTCAAGGGGGGGTGTAGGGGTATAAATACGAGAATCGTATTTATACCTATATATATAATATGTCACATTATATCCATAATGTAGCAATTTTGGGGAAATGAATAAAATATTTAATAGGAGCAAACTTTTTTCTGAAAATGTTTGGTAGTTTGAAATATTATTCGTAACTTTGCACCATATTTTTAATATTAACGTCTAAACTTTTAGCATTATGAACAAGCAAGTAATTAACGAGAACAACGAAGTTTTCACTACATTGGTAGGAGTTATCTCATCAGTCAAGAACGCAGAAGAAGCGTTTGAGCGTGCAACAACACTGTTTGACGAAGACAAAGAACTTTATAACGATAAGTTCACAGACTTAACAGAACAACTTAAGAAGGTAGTCGAAGAGTTTGCACAACGTGTAACGGCGGTTAAACTGGCAGAAGTTGTTTAGTAATTCCGACACTAACATTTATAAAGCGGTTGCAACATGATTGCAGCCGTTTTTCTTTTGTCCTGTTTTGGCTTGTTTGGCGGTTCTTTTTCTTTTTGCCCTTATTGTTACCCACCAAACAAGTGAAACACGCTCTAAACGTCTCTTTTTTGCTTTTCTCTTATGTTGTAGTATTACCAGGAAACAACCAACACAAACAAACACTTTCCTTCTATCTGGTTGCTATCTGGATGCAGCACAACCAACGAAAAGCACAACCAGCCAACGAACAACAAAAGCGGGTGATCATGATGCAGCGCACAATCAGGTAACAACCAAAACAAAATAACTCTTTTTCTTTTTGTTCTTATTCTGAATAGAAGAAACAAGCAGAACCGACAACTACAGCAAGTGACAGCCTACCAGATTAACAACAGCTTTCGCAGGTTCTTTTATTTTTCAAGCCTCAACCGTTACACGCGCAGGAAGTTCGACACTTACAAGGTCGTGAGTTGGCAGGAGTTTCATTTACACCTGCAACCGCCTTACAAAATTTGCAACCGTCGTTGACACGCGCAGGGAGGCGAAGACTTACAAGGTTTAGAGCCGTTTTCAGTTCCATTTTCGCCAAAAAGTCACATTATACGGATAATGTAACCGATTTTGAGCGTTTTGCAGCCTATTTCGGGCAAAAATCGGGCAAAAACGCGCCAGTCTTCAAAATGTTGACAAAATTCACGCTCTTATTATCTCGATGGTACTGGTGGCATATCTCATGGCTGTTGTGGTGATGGTTGCCGACGGCACGTTACAAGTCACATCGTTTTAACTTCTGGTCGTTACGACATGAGACAGATATTGTCTTTCTCTATCATCTGAGGTTACGGAGGCGCAATCTGGCATAGAAACGACTACGACGAAGACACGCGAAACTTCCATTACGCTTACATAGAAGCCCGACAGACCGTTTATTTCTGCAATGACGGTCAACTTGTAAGGTCAAGACACTAAATCGCGTCTGTCCGGCTCTTTTTGGGCTTGTTTTGGCTCAGAAAACGACACTCTTCACTCTCTTTTCTTCTTTCTTCGGACACATCAGGAACGAAACTGTCACAAAAGGCACTACGCGCACACTCGCATTGAGTCGGTGTTTGGTGGTGGGTCGGCATCGTTTGACGTTCTTTCTCAAAATGCTGTTATTTTTCCCGATGGAGCCAAGGCAATCTTTGTGAAAAGTCGCCATAAATCCAAAATTTAATCAGTTCCCGCCATCCTCGCCCTCTTCACCCTCATACTTTTTTCTATGGTCGTAATGGTCTTTACCTGCTATGTCTGAAACTTCTGTTGTGATAGTTTGCCGGAATCGTTCAATGTCGAAAACTTTCTTTCCTGACTCTATGATGCAGTACGAACTATTCTTGAAGTTATGATCTGTTGCTATGAATCTGCCTCTATGTTTCTGTATTGACTTATGGCTGCTGAATTTTTATCTGGAAACTTTGACTCACGAAACTTACCCCCTGTTTTTCTACGGATAAAGTACGATGATTGCAAAGTACGAATATAGAGTACGAATATAGAGTACGAGAATGGAAGTACGAGAATGGAAGTACGAGAATTGGAGTACGAGAATTGGAGTACGAAGTACGATATATCCGTTGAGAGTACGATATGTTTTCTACGAAGTACGAGAATACCCTCCAGAGTACGATTGCTTGAAGTACGATGGAAAGTACGATGAAAGAGAAAGCCTTTGTTCAAAAATCCCGAAAATTCGTTTTTCGGGTAGATTATTTATAAATAGACATTATTAGACATTATCCGATATTATTTAGATACCTATTGACATTATTGATATTATTTATATTGTACTTTTTATTGTACTTTTTATTGTACCTTTTACTGTACTTTTTATTGTACTTTTTATTGCACCGAAAATTAACACTTGATTAACAAAAGGCAAAATAAGGCAGAAATACGATTTTATAAGGTGGTTTGAATGTTTTTCGCCCTCAAAAGATGGTGCAGTAAAGTTTTCATTTATGGAGTTAAAGTCTCGCGTGTACGCACCCGTCACGTATGCGTGTACGCAAGCGTTATGCACGCGAATGAGTCAAAAAAAAGGTGTAGAACAGGATTTGCCCCTGCCTACACCTTTGTAGTGATAGAAATACGATTACCCCGATGCGTTATTCCTTACCTCTTCAATCTCAAAGCGTGTTGCCCTACGATAGTCTTTCGCGCTAAGTCTGGTCGTGTTATGTTCCTTGCCTCTATTGTCAAGAGCCTTTGCAACCTCACGGACAAATTGTTTGTGATTCAACTTGCAACTGACAAAAGTTCCAGCCTTTCCGCATGGATACCATTCAGGAATGAAGTTACTTTCCTTCAGTCCAGTAGTAATGTTGTCAAACATCTTTCGCGTCGTATATTTCTTGTGCAACTCCAACAGCGTTTCGTTACCAGGCTTAACGAGCATCGTCTGTAGTTCAACCTCATTCATACACCCGAACATATTGGCAATGATATAACTCTTTGTAGTTTGCTTGAACGGCTCTTTACCAATGATTGCCTTTACACCCATATAGGCGGCAAACACCATGAGTTGAGCCTCCGTCTTTCTCTGGAAAAGGTATTCAAGCAACTGTGAGAGTTTGACCGACACCATCCTCGTTTTCATAGTATCGCGTCCACAATACTTTCTGTATTCTTCCAACATCGTATTGTAGTCGTTGATCTTTATGCTGAATAAGTCTGCCGTCTGTCTTACACGGTGGAAGTCCAATACCATCTGATGAAACTTTTGATCTGTCTTACCACACTCCATCAAGTCACTGGCTGGCTCACTCAACTCCTGTTCGGCTCTTGAACTCCATCCCTCATGATCAAAATCGTAGTATTTGTAGAAGTCGAAATCTCCACATTTAACGAACTCTGTTATTTTTTCTTTGATATATTTTGGCAGTCTTGACTTGTAATCATTCAACTCGTTCTTGAAATAATTACCATCATCCCAATCATCCGGATTCTTCAAATATCTAAAGAAGCAATAGACCACCTGTTTATAGGCGTTCAGTTCGTCGATGTCAGACTTATCCGCAACGAGGCTGTAACCGTACAGAATCATCTTCTTTATGCCCGCTTCTTTGTCAACGAGCATATCCCGAATGAAAGAAATCGGGAATCTGATGTAGTTTATTTTATTCTGTGCTTCAGCCATAATATTCTTGAATTTTAGTCTGAAACTACATATACCACTTCTTGAACCATCCGTTCTGAGAGGCGGCGATAAGGTCATTCTTGCGATAGAAGCACCTCTTACTTCCCTGAATCTTTACGCGATCAATACCGAACTTGTCAACTCTCACTTTGAAAGTATTAACCGTAAGACCAACAGCCTTTGCAGCGTCCAACTGGCTAAGATACTCCACACCATCAATGACTATGCCCTTGGCATCCATTGACACATTCAATTGTTCTTTTGTTTCCATTTTCTTTACGTTTAATTAGTTTTTGACTGCAAATTTATTTCTTATTGAGTCTTTTTTTACCAATAAATGATATTTTTTTGTGTTTTCGGCGAAAGATTACCAAAAAAAGCGTAAATTTGCATTGTCGTAACGATTAGAAGTCGTTTCCGACATAACATATTGGCTCAAGCCGTTCCGAACCACCACCTCGAAAAAAGCAGAGCCACAACTACGAAATTAGAGCGTGTGCGCAATATGGCGCAGACGTTATCTGTATTTCGTAGAGTCTGTGGTGGACTTGGAACGGCACAGGAACGTTCTGCGCCTTTTTGCTTGCAATCTGGCGTTATGATGGATTTAAGTGTAACGTCTAAAAATATGGTTTATGAGAAGGTTTGTTATTTCGCTATTCGTAGCGTTATCTGTGCATGTTATGAGTGCTCAGACTTACAATTCTGTGTTTCCTATTGTCAATACAGTTTCCAACCGTCCTGAGTTTGTAGCCGCAAACGTCTATATGACACAGGAGTATATGGGAAAGAAAATATATATGGCAGATAAGATAGGACTCTATGATAGTAACGGTGTATTCAGAGAATTGGAAAGTACCGTTTATGGCTCGTTTATTTCATTTACCTACGTAACAAAGTCAAAAACTGTGACTGGCGGAGGTTGGAACACAGGTGCAGAAACAACACAGATGGCATTTCATCCGGGCGGGCGTAACATACCATACGGTCAGAGCACGATGAAAGACGAGCCAAACTATGCCTTCTGCTTCAGTGAGGATAACGGACTTGTTCTTTATGATCTAAACACACTAAGCAAGGTCGCAGTTCTTGATAATGGTGGCAATATAAAGCAATATACGAGCCTAACAATCTTTGCCAGTTCTGATTACACAATGCCAGACTATATCGTAATTGTAGGTCAGCAGAAATTTAAGATATACGGCATATTGCAAGATACAAATGGGGTGAGGTCGATTTCCTATTCAGGATCCGCACCATCGTACTTCGGCATCAATGGACAGAAATACGATTCTCCACAACAAGGTTTAAACATCGTTGTGAATGGCAGCGAGACAAAGAAAGTAATCATCAAGTAAGACAAAAGAGCGAGACCAATCATAATAGACGGCCTCGCTCTTTTTAATTTAGCATTATCAGTCAATTCTTACTCAGACTTGCTTTTCCTATTACTTTTGACGTTCTTAGGACTGGCAGAGAGATTTATCATTTCTCCGCAATGAGGGCAAACAATAATTGCCTGATTATCATCTGCGTCTTTAACCAACTCGCTAACAGAAATACCAATCGTTTTAGCGATTCTTTCCAGAGACTTATAGTTTGGATTCTCGCTGTTAATGAGTGTTGACAAAGAACCTTGAGAGATATTAAATTCTTTTGCCAGTTGTGTTACAGTCCACCCTTGTTCTCGTATTCTTTTCCTAATATCCATATTGAATGTTTTTTTATCGGCTGCAAAGTTATATATTTTATTCCTAATAAGAAATTTTTGTGTATTAAAAATATTTAATAATACCCGATAATTTACAAAGAATATCGTATCAAAATAAATATTATAGTATCTTAATATTTACTAAAACTTAATATTTTATTTGGAATGTTGGGTCAAAATAAATATATTTGCACTCAAATTCGAGTAACATCTAAAATAATTAATTATGAATCCATTTGAAGTAGAGTTTTTGCAGAGGTATGACGACCGAAAGCAGATATTGTCGCACATTCACAATGCGCTTGGAATATCTGTTGTCGATTGGGAACACCTGACACGGGTAAACCTCAGTATCATTGCAGGACATATCAGGTCGAATGTTTCAGCCAATAGTGCTGTTACGTATATGGCTATCCTGAAGAGTTTCCTCAACCGCTATTCTGAGACGGGCTTGATACCGTGCAAGTCATTCCAGAACGAACTACAAGCCAGACGTGAACCGAGTCAACATCTGGCATTGACGATGGAAGAGATTATCATGTTCGATCAGTACGAGCCTAAGACGCAAACAGAGCGTGACGTTAAGATTCTCTTTATGCGTGGCTGTCTCACTGGTATGCGTTTATCGGATGCCGTTTTGCTCAGTGAAGACAATATCCGTGACGGAGTACTGAGTTATGTCAGCAAGAAGACAAAGGTAGAGGTACGTCAGCCGGTTCAGGCACGATTGATGAAATATGTCTCTGACAAACCGAGTAAGCAACACCAACGCTCTGTTGTGAATCGCGTTATTCAATCCATCTGCAAGAAACTTGGAATGACTGAGGAAGTACAACTCTTTGTAAATGGCAGACTTCGCAAAGGTGAGAAATACAAGTTTATCACCATGCACTCCAGTCGTAGGTCGTATGTGTCATGCCTTGCCGCTAATGGTGTTCCCATATCCACGATTAGCAAACTGGCAGGTCATGGCAGTACGGCTATGACAGACCGCTATGTTTGTGTTGACACCCATAAACTTGGTGAAGACGCAATGCTATTCTTCAACAGATAATATCAGAGTATGGCAAAGGAAACTTATCTCAGGACGAAAGAAGCTGCTGAATACATCGGTGTATGTTTCAGAACTATGCAGACCTATATTTCAGAAGGTCTTATCCCCTGTACGAAGCCTGGTGGTCGTTGGCTTTTCAGAAAGCGCGACCTCGACGCTTTCCTCAGTAACGAGTTAGTCAAATAATTAAAAACATTGGAGTTATGGAGAATCACAATGAATCAGGTTGTATGACCAAGGAAGACACCATTAAGAAGATGGTGAAGAGACTTGAAAAGCGGAGTAAAAACCGCAGGTACACAATTGCACAATTTCTGGCTATGGGTGGTATGCCTTGGCTGATATAAGACATATCGTAGATACTACGACTTTTGAATATGACCACGAAGCGGATTGTCTGTGAAGATAGTCCGCTTTCTTTTTTGGTAATCTTTCATCGAAAAAACGTTTTTCTCCCAAAATAATATTTATAATAGGTATTATTGTGATTATCTTTGCCGAAAAGTTTTTAAACATAATAGCAATAATTATGAATACAGAGACATCAAAGTTGCCGGAGAAAATTGTTTCTCAGACAATGGCAAATGCAAAACTTGAAGAGTTCAACACAAAGTTTAAACTGTTGGTTGACTCTTATGCACGACTGCCATTCCATCTAAGTGAAGAGGCATTGCCGA
Organism: Prevotella sp.; assembly: GCA_017556145.1. Taxonomy (GTDB): domain Bacteria; phylum Bacteroidota; class Bacteroidia; order Bacteroidales; family Bacteroidaceae; genus Prevotella. The sequence goes on from JAFZCU010000114.1 coordinate 19,913, forward strand.
GCAATCCGAAACAGATCACTCAGGAACGGCTTGAAGAGTATGTGAAGAAGATGCAGGCAGGACTTCCAGAAGAAGGAAAGAATGTCTGGCAGAAACTATACTCTGATGCTGTGATGCAGATTAAGCCTATTCGCAGTTTCTTTGAAACTTTCCCCTTGGCCGAATTATCTGTTGACGATAATATCAGCACTCCAAAAGATAAGCGTATCAAATGCACGAACAAACTGGAGGTTATCAATGCGGCTTCAACTGTTGAGATACCGACAGAATGCCGTGACTACTTCGAGAAAGTCAAGGCTTTGTGCTATGCTCTGTCTGAAATACGCGATTACGAAACACTTCACGGCTTGCAATCTCTCTCAATGGATGAAATGAATTATCTCACCCAAAACTCAGACAAGTTCGCTCAGAAGTGGCTTAGTGGTGGCTTTAAGAAAAAGTAACAACACAATATTATAACTATGGCAGAAAAAAAGAATAATGTAGAGATTCCTGAGTTTATCGTTTTGTCTCAGGACAGGGATGCTTTTAAGGAACGGTTTGACCATGCTCGTAGTGGAATTGCCAATACTTATGAGCAGTTGAAGAGTATCACAGATTTAGCAGAAGTTATTCCTGATGATATTAAAGAAGTCAAGGCAGAACTTGTCAATACCTATATTGACGATCGTATTGCTGAAATCGCAGGAATGAAGATGCTGACTTCTGAAGCAAGGGAACGGGCAAAAAGTGAGTGGGAAGATATTCGTAAGGATGCACTCATGCACATTGAAATCATTCAGCGTTTCTTCACAACCTATCCCACAACAAAGTTTGTGCGTATTGGAGAGAAACTTGTGTGTGTCAACTCTGATGAAGTCGTGTTTGACTCATGCAAGCGAAGCGTACCCAAAGAAGACGTGATGAAGCATTATGACCTTATCCAGAATGTCAGAATTGCCATTGATGCACTTTGGGCTTTCGAGCGCGAACACGATTGGCCGTCGGATAACTTCCTTAATGTCGAACTTGATTTGAGGCAAATTGAACAGCCAGAGAAATTAGCGGCAAACTGGGTTTACAGGGAATGGCAAAAGGAGTACAGAAAACAGCATCCGTACTTGGATGGTGCGTACAATGTTTCAAGAAGAACCACTCTGTCAGAACAGAACGCTCGACTTGCAGAACTTCGCAAGAAGCATTTGGAAGAGCACCCTGAAGACTTTATACCACTTGGCAACAAGACGAATCCCTACGAGAATACAGGTACGGGAAAAATGAAGTAGAACCAACATTTTAAACTTTTAGATTATGATACAGAATTTATTTTCAGTTTTGAGTGAGGAACAGATTAACTCACTGACACAGGAAGAGAGGCAGACACTTACCCGCCTCGACGAGAAACTTTTCCCTGACTATGACAAGTACGTTGACGAACACATGAAACAGAAAAGCATGGTTGAGCGTGTTTTGGATAGACACAGGGCAGAGGAAAGGGGAAATGTTGAGTACCAACAGATGATGGAATCGGAGTTCTGTTAGTTTCATGTGTGTGGGTGGGGAACGGCAACTTTGCCCTACCTACCCACATTAAAAAAGATTGCTTTATGTGTACGATAATAGGAACAAACAAGAAACAGAACGTGGAACGTAGTAGTTTCCTTCTACAGGTGCGCTATGTTGCTGCTGATGCAAAAATATCTTTGCAGAAATACATTTCACAGAATCCTTTACTTGCAAAAACGCCCATGACGAAGAAACTTGTAAAGGAGGTTTTCTTTCGCAACACTTTGGATCATTTTCCATGTAGAAGTGTTGATGCTCTCGCTGAATTTCTGTTTAGTCAGGCATTGAAGAATGAGTACATTGTGCAAGTGCCTAAGATTTGGCAGAATGATCCCGATGAATATATCTGTAATCCATACTTATTGAGCATGAAGCCCGGTCCAAGAACAAAAGTAGAATAGGTATGGAAATGCAAGTAAAAAGGCAGCTGATACATATACTGCAAAATAGAGTGAAATTTAAGTGGATGTCGTGGGATTTGCAAGCCATAAATGTGAATGATAAAGCTCAAGCAGAACTTTATGTGCCACAATTAGAGAACCTTGCAAAAGGCGTTTCCAATTTCGCTTATAACTATGGTGTTTTCGTAAATTTGGGAACAGAACCTTTGTATAGCGATGACACCAATTTTATGAGTCACTACAATGCTATGGTTACTTCCTTCTCAACCATCCCTTATGGGTACTCTCTCAAAAATTCGCCATTCAATAGATACGCAAGCGAAATAATAAGTGATATTGAAGGCGGTTTAAATGTAAAGATAGTTAGACAAAAAGGAAGTACAATAGGTAATTTCTACGTTGGCACAAATCCAATATTTAAACGAAACATTAGTGGGTTGACAAATAGTAGAGCCTCCTTCCTGATACGACTTGTAACTAACTTGTTCTTACATGTAGACAAATTCCGGCTAAAAGACCCTAACGGAAATATCATTGAGGACAATATGAGCCGAAATGATATCGCATGGTTCTTTTTTAGTGGTTATACATTCACTGAAAACGGTAGCTATTACGATATAAGATGTATGACATTCAACCCGCCTCAATTAGTACATGACCCATCAGCCATAATTCCTACCGCAGAAGATATTAACAACTATAATGCACAAAGTAGCTTTGACATAATCGAATAAGTATAATGTAAATAGTATGAAGAGGATTCAAAAAAAAGAGTTAGAAGGCAAGGATTGCTTTTCTATCATCATAAGTGATATTGAATATTACTTTGAATACAATGCGCTGTTTGAAAATATGCCGAGGTTCTTGCAGATTGAAAGCGGTAATACAGAAATTCGCATAAACTATGAAGTTAGTGAAATGGTGAATGGTTCTATTTCCAATGTAATAATTGAAAATGGACTTTTAGCTGAAATCATCGTTAGCACGAATCGCAATACAAATAAGCGAGGTTTCAAGGCTAAAACAATTGAGATTCTAAAAGTAATAGAGAATGCGATAGGGAAAGCTGTGAATTACAATTGCTTCAGTCAAGACTTTGTGAAGTCAACTGATAGCGAGATCGAAACAATTGCAACTACCATTACGAGACATAAAAACAGAATAAGTAAACAAGAAAAAATTACAGAATAATATGGAACAGACAACTATTACACAAACGCAAGCACAGGGAAAGGAGTGTTATTCCATTTCCATTGATCAGACTGACTATTATTTCTTGTATAGTGCTGCTGTTGGCAATATGCCGAAGATTATTCAGGTGACAATAGACGGCGTGGATATTCCCATTCACTATGAGTTAAGTGACGTTGTTAATGATGCAACGGGTTACGCTCTTGGTTTGGAAGAAAACCGCCTCTCTGGTGTCTTAGTCTGCATCGGAAAGTCTATCAATACGAAAGACTTTCACGAAAAGACTTCTGTCATTATCAAAAGCATCAATAACGCTATTGAGCAGGCTATTGATCATGGCAGCTTTAACCATGAATGGGAAAAGCCTACGGATGCAGAGGTAGGAACTATGTCGGTGGAGATTGCAAGTCACTTCTACCGTATCAATCTTGGTGCAAGAACCAGTAGCACGTCTCGTTATGCAGGTAAGCCGAATAACCGACGTTATCCGCATACTTGTGTCATTACTCATGTTGACAACAACGACCCGATGGCTGATGATCCCATCGAAGACGACCCGATGGAAGATGACCCAATGGCAGACGATCCAATGGCTGATGATTCTGGTGACAATGGCAATAGTGGCGAAGGTGGAAGTGACGACGAAAGCGGACGTGTTGTTACAGTATATGATGGAATTTGCCGTAGTGAGGCAAAGCACACCACGAATGCAACAGGTAAAGTGATAGTCTCAACTCGTCGTGTTTCCATTCCTCTGACTATTGACGATTGGGAGAAACGTGAGTACCAACCAGTCGCAGGTGACAGAATCAAGGTCTGCAAAGGTAGCGTAGCCGTTGAATGGGGGCAGATATTGGACTTCATGCCTGGCACTATGGGTACGACCATCTTGTTTGAGTTTGTAGCGTAAGTGTCATGGCAAGGAATAGGGCAGTCATAACTAAAGCGGTTGAGGACTACAAGAACCGTGTTATCATACCGATAATGGAGGCACGTTTGAAGTCATGGTGCAGCCAGATTCTTGACGCTTCTATATTGGCACGTCAACGGAATCCGAAAGCGCATAACTTCACAGGAAACCTTCTTAACTCAATTGTCGTTTGTCTCTACAAGAACCGTGAGCCAGTAATGGCTTGGTTTGCATCGGACAGAGTGCCGGAAGCCATTGTGCCAAAGATGAAGAAAAGGCAGCGTAAGCGTGTTTTCTTCAGTCGCGATTACGATGGTCAGGAAAGCGCATATCTGCCAACGGTAGAAACAAACGGTGGTTGGGGTCGTGATGATGCTCAGAACTTCTTTGAAACCTATGTGCCGAAAGGTAACAACCTCTTTGACGTTGTGATTGCCTATCCTGTTGAATATGCTGATTGGGTAGAAGCGCAAAGGGCTACAACTGGCATCCTCAATGCCTATCAGTATGTGGAACGTACAGGTGTGAGATTTATGAGACTTAAATAGAAAAGGACATGAATAAAGAAGAAAAAACCTTATTGGCATCCCTCAAAAAGATTAGGGATAATCAGGATGGAACTGAGGACTGGATGGTAGAGACACCATTTGAAGTTATCAACTATGGTTTCATCAAGACTCTCGAACGCAAGGTAAAAGGACTGGAGTTTGAATCTGTGAAAGTTGTCAATGGCAAACTCTCACTCTATTTTATAAGAAAGGGTTGGACTTATGCTCATTAAGCGATTAAGAAATGCAAACAATGGTGATGGTAGTTTCAGTTTCCGTCTCAAGTACACACCCGGCTCTGACTTGAAAAAGCCATTGCAGAAGTGGTTGAGAATGGAACTGGAACACGGCTGTTACTGCCTACACTCTGAAGAAGAGTTTCGTGACTATATGCGCGAGAATATCTTTGGCTATCTGCCAGATTGGTTTGCCCGTGAAGTTACGGAATGGGCTTTTATGGTTGCATACAGAGAGGGCTATGTTTGCCGTAGTCAGCATGATCAGAACGCGCAAGTTCCGATGTTCTATATACCACGTAGTTTACTTGACCTCAAATGTGGGCCACATCTGAAAGTCAGTGACCAATACGCAAAAGACTTCGATATGATTCCTGGTGTATCGGCTGACTTCGAGGAACAAAAACCAATCACAAAACTTGAAGACAAAAAGAACATTGAATTATGATAGAAGAAAAAGAAGAGGTGCAAAAAGCACAGACAGAAGAAGTCGATGGTCTCACATATACCATCGTGAAGATACCACGTACCAATAAAGTATATAAGGTGCGGACTCTCACCAATAACCAACTCGAAGACATTGCCAGACTCCTTTTCAGGGATGGTGAGCAGAAGACAACAGAAGAAACAATTCTCAAAGATACTAAGATTTCGGCAAAGGCTGCAGCAATCTATCTCACTCCTGATTATTGGAAACGTAAGTTGACGTATTGGTTTCGATGGAGGTGGTTCTACTACATCCGGCAGTATGACAACGCTCAGTTGCAACCAGTCATTTCGGCTGGCTTTGGCTCAACACCGTATATCGACTTTCTTAAAACGATGTCATTGCTTGCTAATCAGAAAGACACGCAAATGCGTATGACCGTTAAGGAAGCCGAAAAGATTTTGCAGGAATTGTCTTCAAAGGCCAACACCAAAGATGGTAATGATTCCAAGCAAAACGATAATTCGCAATAGAAAGTTTTTCATTCTTGTTAGTTTGTTATAACTTTGTTTTGAATCCGAATGGATTTAATCTCTGATGTTTGGGGATCGCTTGTCTGTGAAGATAGGCGATTCTTTTTGTTACATTATGAATCGTAAACAATCATAAATCATTTTGAAGAATGATTGTCAATCCAAATATTATTTGTACTTTTGCACCTGTTAGGCAGCGAAAGCGTAAGTCCAGTAATGTAAAGTGCAGTGTTGACCTCTCTAACGAGGTGTGGCATCTGAAACCCGCTGATGTCTAATGGCAATAATGGGATTTGTTCAACACTTAAAACTTAAATTATGAGTAAAGCAGAAATAACTCAAAGGATTGAGGAATTGACGAGAGAAAGAAACTCACTTCCACGGCACGGCTTTGAACGTGCAAGAATCATGGATAAAATCTCGTCACTTCAAACTGCACTATCATGGGCGTAATCATGGTATCTTTTAAAGGGGAATCGGTTAGCCGATTCCCCTTTTACACATATTCAAACATTAGTCCTTTGACTGGTCTGTTTCGTCGCATATTGTAGTAGAAAGAATTGGGAGGAATCTGTGGGTAGGTTTCAAACAGTTGGGTAACGGAATCGAATAACTCTCCAGTGGTAGTACACAGAATCTTCTTTCGATAATTCGGCAACTCCTTACCTTTTCTGCTATTCACAAGAATCTCACTATCTTCAACTTCGCAAAGCACGAAGTGGAAGCCTCTTGTAGGATTTTTATTCTTGATGCAGTTCGTAATAGTCATGTAGGGAATACCAGTCTTGTCAGAGCAATCTCTTACTGACTGGAAAATCTGGTCAGTCTCTACACACTTAACAAACTTGTTCCAAGTCTTTTTAGCCTTTGTCTCAGGATTTGTTAGTAGATTGGTGTTGACAGATTCTTCCTCGTTGATCTCTGCAAGCAGGAAAGTTTCTATCTCACAACCTCTTGAACGGGCAACAGCAGCCATTGTCTTAACTTCATCTTCGCTGAAGCAATAGATAAGTTCTGTTACTTTCCCGTTCTTGTAGAAACTCGCAAGGAATGTCTTTTCTGTCATAAGGCAATCTATTCTTCAACACCGTATTTAGCCCTTAGTTGGCGCATTTCACGCTCAAAAGCCTCATTTTTTAACTTCATATCCTTATCGTAGTTACTGCCATGAAGAGCCTCGTATGCTTCTTTAGCATCTGGGTACGCTTTTTCAACAGCCTTACTAATCAAAGAAGCCATTTCGTCAGGTCTTACTCTCTCACCTACATCTTCATGCAGAACCTCGTTGAAATTTGCGAACAAAGGACATTGACTGCATTTGATGGGAAAGTAGAAGTTGATGGCATCGGTCTCTTCCTGTTCTGGCTCTACGGTATTTCTCTGCCTTATCTCGTCGTATCTGAGGAAAAGGTCAGCACGCTCTTTTGAACCCTTTGGAGCGGCTTTTGCAGAGCGTAGTATTTCCTTTGCCACCTCGTCACCATCAATAAGTTCAACCTCTTCCAGTTCAACAGGGATGGCACTTTCTTTCACTCTGCTTATTCTGTCAGCAAGGAGTTTCTTGAATTTGGCAGAACCAAACTTCTTGTCTATGATTACCCTTTGTTGTTTCTCAGGGAGGTTTAACTTCAACTCTTCAGGGAATAACAGCATATAAGCATCAATATCCTTATAGCCGAGTGCAATCAAATCAGCGCAAGCAAGTAACGCTGCATCTACATTGAGTTTCTTCAACTCTCTTCTAAATTCAATTGAGTGTTCCATATCTATATAAAATTTTCTGTTATCTGATCTTCACAACTTGAATTGCCTGTTACCTTTTTATGACCGTGACATGATTTCTCATTCATACAGAATCCTTCCCATATCTCCGTTTTCGCATAGAAGACTTTGCAAGCCATGTAAGGGCAATCCAGACACTTCATCAGTTATTTGTTACCTTTTATTCTGTCTATGTCGGCTTGTTTGTAGAAGGGTTTGCGCCCAATCTTTACAGGTATGAGATAACCGCTCTTTGACCATCGCCACAGAGTGTTTCTCTTCACATTGAGAATCTTTGCCGTATCATCAGCACCAACTAATTCATTGTCATGCTCATTGTCGGCAACAGCTTGCTTCTCTGCCTCTCGCTCGTCGATAATGTGATTGAAAAGTTCTTTGAGGTCATTCAGGCTAACGACCATCAAGACATTCTCTTTTGATTGTAATATATCCGTAATCATATTGGATTGGTTTTGATTTTTCCGCGAAATTAGAGATAAATCAAACCCAATCAAAAGAAAAGAGGTGTATGCAAGTTTTCATACACTCACATACACCCCTATACAAGTTTTAGCCCTTTTTCAACTGAAAAAGACTATCTTATTAGCCCGGTCAAGGGCATTCAGGTTTTTATCGTTCATGTAGTTGTGAATGGCAGTCCATGACCCGATTCTTTCAAACTCAGACTCATATTCTTTCTGTGTCGGCAACCTCGTAATATAGTTCTCTTGTAAGGCACGTAGAATGACACAACCAACATCTGCACCGCTTCGACCGTCAATAAGCACATGAAGACGTTTCAGGAGCCTTTCCTTATCATCGTATTGGATAATATCAGAGAAAGTTTGCGATTTTTTATTCTTTGCAACTGTGATAGTTTCTATTTCTGATTCTTCAGAATCGCTTTCATCAAATACAAGGTCGTATGTCTCTGCCAACGACTGCACTTCACGTATGAGATAGTCGAACTTGTCACGCAGGCAAACAGCAATCAACCAGACAAACATTTTGATATCCTTACAACTCGTCATGTACTGTTCCCATCCTCCTATTTTCATCCAGTCTTTCGGGGCTTTAACATTCCAGTCCGATGCACCGAATAGAAGAGGCAAACAATTACACCTTTTGGCAATCTTTCCAAAAAACACTTTGAAGATAAGTTTGTTATTGTCGTAGTCACCAGTCAAATGACTCTCTATTTCATTCACAACACTATCTGTGTTGAGGCTCATGCAAAGGTCGTATGCAAACTTAACATCGTTCTTATCCAGTTGTTTCGGTCTTTTACGATCCAATGGAGTTTCTTCACCCTTATTGTTGACGATACAGAGATTGCCACAATACTTTATTGCAAGCATCGTCAACTCAAAAGATGAATCTATCAGCCGTTGTGTATTATCCCATTTCATACTAAGCCCTCCTATTACAAAAGATTGATTACATTGAATAGCGTTTCGTCCTCAATATTACGATAACGCTTGAAAGCCTTTGAGCCTTCGACGTGACCGCTCATTTTACCGATAATGTTTGGGTCTGAAACTTTGAAGTAGGCATTGCCGACAAAAGTACGACGTGCCAAGTGAGAGGATGCAATTTCGTTCAAAGGCTTAAACTCCGGCTCGCCTGTCTTTGGATTCCTTATCTCGACCTTGCGCGTTATCCCTGCCATACCGAATATGACTTTGATAGCATCGTTGTAACGCTGGCCAGTGATGCAAGGGAACAAACGGCCTTGGGTATCAACTCCACGATATTTCTCAATCAGTTCCAGTGCTTTCGGATGCAATGGTACGCGGGCTTGGAATGGTGTACTACCCTCGTCTTTGGTCTTATGAGGTGTATAAACAAGAATGCCGCCATGAATGTTGTCGTAGTTGAGTTTCAGCAAGTCACCGACACGGCATCCTATCAGACATTGGAACACAAAAATGTCACGTTGTTCAAGTAATGTCTTTATCGGCATCCTCGCAGGTTTCTTCTCTTCTTTGCTCATGGTTTCCCATTTGGCTTCGAGGTCGGCATCAGCAATGATATTTCTCTCGTCAATGGTTATGTAATACGGAGTGCCTACCTTTTCCACTCCAACCTTAACACCCTCAAATGGTCGGTTGGTTGTGTAACCTCTTTCATAGAAATAGGTAAAGAGCGACTTCAAGCGTGTCCGCATCTTGATAACAGTGTTCTCACCTCTGACTTCAATTTTGCTTCGACCAGGCTTAACGCTATTGGGGTAGGCTTTCAGTAGTTTGGCAAAGAGTTTCTTATGGTCTTCTGCCAATGTGCTTTCGTTACGCAGGTAGTCGGAAAAGTCTTCTATGTCTTCTCTGGTAACGTGGTTGATGTCGAAAGAGAAATACTTTCGGTTGCTGTCTGTAGCCCTAACAAATCCCTCATAACGGGAAATGGCACGTAGTAGAACGTGATAGACTCTGGCATGAGATTCTGCCAAACCTTTCTTCACGATGTACTCTTCAGCCATTTCGTAGAATGTCCGTTCTGTCTTGTTGCATACTTCTGGGTGGTTGAAGTTATCAATGATATTCTTCAGCCAGTCACCGCAAATCTCTGTCTTAGGTGCTTTCTCGTAAAACTCGATGATAACCTTCATCAAGTTCTCAATTCGCGTCGCCTGTTGCTTATGCCATTTGACTTCTGGTGTTTCCACTCTGTGATTACTCACACAAATCACACCTCTATCAAGCAGAAAATAACCTTTGCTTTCCGCTTTCTTCTTGGTGATGGTGATCAACTTCGGTGGAACACTAATGTTGAAGTCTTCGGTCTTCTTGCGGTCAATGTACCACTCGAAGAAGTCAGAGGAAATAAACACATCAGTCTTTGCATAGAGGTTGAAATGCTTACCTTCATGGAATCTGATAAGAACCTCCTGCCTACCAGTTTCTTTTTGGACTTTGGTAGAAAGTCTCAACTCGATTTTTGCCATAATGTTTACTTTTATAAGAACGTGCTGCAAAGGTACAAAAAACGACGCGAAAAACCTCCAAAAATTCGCGTCTTTTTCGCGTCGAACATCAAATTTAACGAGTTTTAATCAAATCTAATGCAATAATACGACATTGTGAAACGTTAATAAATAAAGGTGGTTTGGCTCTTTCGGGTGGAACTCGTTCTTTTTCAAAATCACAATGGATTAGGCGAGTACCCCAACTGAAAGAGAAAAGAAAGAGGTTTCCAAGGAGGAAACCTCTTTCTTTTGCCCAAAATCAAAAATAATTCTAATTTATTTTGCATTTCGCCCAATTTGCAGTATCTTTGCATCTAAATACATATTATATAATTAATGGAACAAACAAAACAGCTCGTTAAAACCATTACAGAAGGAATTCAAGAGAAAAAAGGCTCTGACATTGTCGTGGCCGACTTGACTAAAATTGAAGGCACCATCTGCAAATATTTCATCATCTGTCAGGGCAATTCTCCTACTCAGGTAGAAGCGATTGCCGAGTCTGTGGGCGATTTCGCCCGTGAACGACTCAAGGAAAAGCCCACTCATGTCGTAGGACTGGAAAATGCCCAATGGGTAGCCATGGACTATACCGATGTACTGGTCCACATCTTCCTGCCCGATGTACGGGAGTATTACGACCTCGAACATTTGTGGGACGATGCCAAACTGACTTATATTCCGAACCTCGATTAACAGATTATCATGGACAATAAAAAGATGCCCAACAACAGCGGCGATCCCAAGATGAACATGCCGCGGTTTAATATGAACTGGATCTATGCCATTGCCATTGTGGCATTGGTCCTGCTTTATTTATCAGGAGGTGGCCCTTCGAACAGCAGTGTAGCCAAACAGGCCACTTATTCAGAGTTTAAGACAATGGTGAATCGTGGCTATGCCTCGAAGATCATCGTCAACAAGGGGCAGGGCACCCTACGTATGTACGTCAAGCCAGAACATATCCGCGATGTCTTCCATCAGGGCACCCAGCAGACGGGTAACGAGCCTTATATTGAAGTAGAATTCGGCTCTGTCGATCAAGTGGAAAGTTTCATTGAAGAGGCTAAGACCTCTAAGACTTTCACAGGTCAGTACAGTTATGAGAACCGACGCGAAAACGAGATGTTCAACATGCTGTTGTATAATGTGCTGCCCTTTGTATTCATCATCGGTCTGATGATGTTCTTAATGCGAAGAATGGGAGGCGGTGTCGGCGGCAATAGCGTCTTCAGCGTCGGCAAGTCAAAGGCCAAGATGTACGAAAAAGGTGGTGAATTAGGCATTACCTTCAAGGACGTTGCCGGCCAGGCAGGCGCCAAACAGGAGATACAAGAGATTGTGGAGTTTCTGAAGAACCCCCAGAAATATACCGACTTAGGCGGTAAAATTCCCAAGGGCGCCCTGCTCGTGGGTCCTCCAGGAACAGGTAAGACCCTGCTCGCCAAGGCGGTGGCCGGTGAGGCTGGCGTACCTTTCTTCTCGATGTCAGGTTCCGACTTCGTGGAGATGTTCGTCGGCGTGGGTGCCAGCCGTGTCCGCGACCTCTTCCAACAGGCCAAGGCAAAGTCGCCTTGCATCATCTTCATCGACGAGATTGATGCCGTGGGCCGCGCCCGTTCGAAGAACCCCGCCATGGGCGGCAACGATGAGCGTGAGAACACGTTGAATGCCCTGCTCACGGAGATGGACGGCTTCGGCACCAACAGTGGTGTCATCATTCTGGCCGCCACCAACCGTGCCGATATGCTCGACTCCGCCCTGCTCCGTGCAGGCCGTTTCGATCGTCAGATCCACGTAGATCTGCCTGACCTAAATGAGCGTAAGGAAGTGTTCATGGTGCATCTGAAACCACTGAAGACCGACGAGACCGTCGACATTGACTTCCTTGCGCGTCAGACACCAGGTTTCTCAGGGGCCGACATTGCCAATGTCTGCAATGAGGCAGCCCTGATTGCCGCCCGCCATAATAGTGAGAAGGTGGGCAAGCAGGACTTCCTCGATGCTGTAGACCGTATCATTGGCGGATTGGAGAAAAAGACAAAGGTGATGACCGAGAAGGAGAAGCGCAGCATTGCTATCCATGAGGCTGGCCACGCCACCATATCCTGGTTCACGGAATTTGCCAACCCATTGGTCAAGGTCTCCATCGTACCCCGTGGTCAGGCTCTGGGTGCCGCCTGGTATCTGCCTGAAGAACGTGTGCTCCAGACTAAGGATGCCATGCTCGACGAGATGTGTTCTCTCCTTGGTGGCCGTGCTGCTGAGGAATTGTTTATCGGTACGATTTCCACCGGTGCCATGAACGATCTGGAACGCACCACCAAACAGGCATACGGTATGATTGCCTACGCTGGCATGAGTGAGAAACTGCCTAACATCTGCTATTACAGCAATCAGGAATATCAGTTCCAAAGGCCTTACTCTGAGACAACGGCTAAAATTATGGACGACGAGGTGCTTCGTATGATCAATGAACAGTACGAGCGTGCTAAACGCATACTGACCGAACATAAGGAAGGCCATGCCCAACTGGCTCAGTTACTCGTTGACCGTGAGGTCATCTTCGCTGAGGATGTCGAGAGGATCTTTGGCAAGCGTCCCTGGACGAGTCGTGCCGAAGAGTTGCTCGAAGCCCAGATGAAGGCAGATGCCGAGCGCATGGCCGAGGAAAGAGCGAAGGAACTGGAGGAAAAGGCGGCAAAGGCCGAAACAGAATCCCCATCAGAATCTTCAGAATCATCAGAGTAATCAGAGTTTTCAGAGAAACCAAAGAGACCAATCATGAAGAATTTTATCATCAGAACGATAACTGGCGTGCTTTTTGTGGCAGCGATTGTGACGTGCTTCTTAAGACCTGAGGCGATGATTTTACTGTTCGCTTTGGTAACGGGACTCACCGTCTGGGAGTTCACTGGACTGGTAAACGACTACCAGAACATCACCGTCAATCGGATGATCTGCACCATAGCAGGCGTCTATTTCTTCTTTGCCATGGCAGGTTATAACAGCGGCCTCACCCCAGCTACCGTCTTCATTCCCTACCTCGTCAGTATCATCTACCTGTTGATTGCCGAACTCTACCTGAAAAACCCTGACCCCATCGGAGATTGGGCCTATACAATGATGAGCCAACTCTACATCGCCCTGCCCTTCTCTTTGCTCAACGTACTGGCATTCCGTTCCGTAGGAGTTGACATCCAGTATACCTACCTTATCCCACTTTGCGTGTTTGTCTTCTTATGGATAAACGATACGGGCGCATATCTCTGCGGTTCCTTGTTAGGAAAGCACAAACTCTTCCCTCGTATTTCTCCGGGAAAGAGTTGGGAAGGCAGTATAGGTGGCTGTATCCTTGTAACGGCCATTGCTGTACTGATATGGTACCTGACAGAACGCTATCAAGTCAATGAACTGAGTCTCACTGCCTTCGAGTGGGTTGGACTGGGACTGACTGTCGTCATTTTCGGTACTTGGGGCGATCTGATTGAATCACTCCTCAAGCGTACCCTGGGCATCAAGGATAGCGGAACGATCCTCCCTGGTCACGGTGGCATGCTCGACCGCTTCGACTCTTCGCTATTGGCGATTCCCGCTGCTGTCGTTTACCTCTACACACTGACATTAATCTAAATTCAGTGAATTTGATGAGCAAATTCACTGAATTTACTATTAACTATTTAGTCTGATACAACACATTAAGCGTTGGGGTATACGTATTCTTTAAGGTCACGGTGATAAAACCACCGTCGGTCTCAAACTTCGCTACCTTGTGGTCATCACCCAAAACAGGGCAATTGGGCCAAGCATCCAACTCTTTCTCCAAACCATCACGAATCTGCTGCCAAAGATTACGGGTACTGTCATTGGTCGACAGTTCGTAGGTTTCCTGAATCATCTGCAGTGTATCGTGCTGCTGAGCCAATACCAGATGATACAACTCACCTGGATTCCTCATCACTACATTTGTCAGATCTGAGTCAGAACGGGCAGAGTCGATGGCAAAGCCACGGTTCGTCAGAGAATCACAAAAAGCCTTGAACGGCATGCCCATGGACAATCCACGATAGTCCAGATACTTAGGTTCACTACTGCATGCACAAAGTGCCAAAAAAGCCACAAGGGCCACCAAAATCTTCTTCATAATCATACTGGTTTAATAATTCTGCTGCAAATATACGAAATAATTGTCAATTATCAATTATCAATTATCAAATTTTTTGTACCTTTGGCTTCACCGAAGGTACTCACGTTCGGAAAAACTCAAATTTATTTGGTTTTTCTCTCACTTATTCGTACCTTTGCACCCATGTTTACAGGAAGCATCCTACTTTTTGCCCTTCTGATGGCCCCTGACGATGCCGATACGATTCGCACGGAACGAATCGATGAGGTTATCGTCACATCGAATTCTGCTCGCCAACGCCTACAGAGTGTACAGGCCGGTGCCGAGCAGCTCCAACTGAAGGAACTGACAACTGCTCCCCAATTATTCGGCGAGACCGACATTATGCGAAGCATCCAGTTGCTGCCAGGTATCAAGGCAGAAAGTGATGCATCGAGTAGTTTTCAGGTTCGAGGGGGTACGTCTGCCCAGAATCTGGTACTCTTCGACAACAGCCCTGTCTATAATGTTGGGCATCTCGCAGGCCTCTTTTCGGCTTTCAACAACGACGCTTTGGCAGGTGCAACCCTCTATAAGGGTCTGTTACCCGCCCAATACGGCGGTGCCTCGTCGGCAGTTCTCGACATCAGCGGACGGACGGGTGACAAACAGCAATGGCATGGTGGCGCGACTATCGGACTGCTGTCTGCCAAAGGTACCATTGAGGGACCAATTGTAAAGGATAAGTTGTCTTTCCTCGTCACCGCCCGTCGCACCTACCTCGATGCCTTCCTTAAACTCAGCGATGACTTCAAGGACAATACGCTCTATTTCTATGATGTCAATACAAAGATAGACTGGACCGTTACACCCCATGACCAACTATTCCTCAGTTTCTTCACGGGCTACGACCGTACGGCCCTGCAAGACATGATTGATATCCGCTGGCGCAACCTGACAGGAAGTCTGAAGTGGCTCCATCACTTCCATGGCGGCTCCAACGCCCAGACGACCCTGCTCTACAGCAGTTACGAAAACAACGATGGTGTCGACTTCATGGGCCTCAACCTCTGGTACAAAGGGCATATCCGTCAGGCCAGTTTCAGACAGGACTTCAATTTCTCCCTCGGACGTCACGAGTTGAAGGCAGGTCTCCAGTCATCCTTGCTTAATGTAAAATCAGCAGAATGGCAGGTGCTCAGTACCTACGAGAAGGAACAACGCCGTGCTTGGGAGAATGCAGTATGGCTCAATACCACCCTGAAGCCTTTCGAACGGCTGACGGCCACTGCCGGCCTGCGTCTCAGTACCTTCTCACCTTTAGGTGGCTCGCTCTATTACGACATCAGTCCGCAGGGTGAAATAGACTGGTACTACTCCTATAAGAAAAATAAGATTGTCAAGACCCATATTGTCTGGGAGCCTCGTGTCAGCTTCAACTTCTCCCTTACCCCTACCCTCAATGTGAAGGCGGCCTATGCCCGGATGTCGCAGAACATCCATGCCTTGCGTAACCAGAGCACGTCGACACCCTTCGACCGCTATACTATCAGCAGTAATATCGTGAAACCTGAGATAGCTGACCAGATCAGTGCAGGTATCTTTTTTGTCACGCCCGACGAGACCTACGACTTCTCCATCGAAGGCTATTACCGCAAGATTGACAATGTCCTGGATTACCGTGATGGCAAGACCTTCCGCAGTGAGATAGAGATTGAACGCCTGATTCTGCCTGGTGACGGAAAGGCATACGGCGTAGAATTTCTCGCCAGAAAGAACAATGGCCGTTTCACAGGATGGCTAGGCTATACCCTATCCTGGTCCAAGGCCTGTATCGATGGCATTAACGGAGGACGATGGTATGATGCCAACAACGACCGACGTCATGACATCAACCTGGTTGCAATGTACCGTCTCACCCGTCGGTGGAACCTCAGTGCCGCCTGGGTTTTCAACAGCGGTCAGGCCTTTACGGCCCCAAGTGGCAAATACCAGATGATTGACAACTGGATTTACTATTATGCCGAGCGCAACGGCTACCGTGCACCCGACTATCATCGTCTCGATGTCAGTGCCGTCTGGAGCAAGAGATACCGTCGCACCACACATGAGTGGGTCTTCGGCATCTACAATCTCTATAATCGCTACAACCCGTTCCTCATCAACTTTGAGGACGGCGAACAGGGAGCCGGCACCCGTGCCGTACAGTATTCGCTCTTCGGCATCGTACCGTCGGTTTCATTTAACATCAACTTCTGATCGCCTATGAATAAGTCTGCTTTTTTGTTCTTCTGTCTAAATATGATCCTTCTGTCTTCCTGCGAGAAAGACATCGACATCAATTACCATCAGGTGCCGTCGCTTTACGTGGTCGAGGCCTCTGTAAGCAACTCCTGCATGGAAGCCCGCATCAGCCGAACGAATAACATGGACGACGACAGAACGCAAAGCAACATCAACAATGCCACAGTGATCGTGACGGGCAATGATGGTAGCAGGGACCTGCTCAACTACCTGTCCAACGGCCGTTATTACTCCAAAAGCAAGGGAATACCCGGCGTAACCTAT
Source organism: Prevotella sp. (assembly GCA_017556145.1). Classification (GTDB taxonomy): domain Bacteria; phylum Bacteroidota; class Bacteroidia; order Bacteroidales; family Bacteroidaceae; genus Prevotella. The sequence continues at coordinate 37,103 of JAFZCU010000114.1, forward strand.
ACCATCAGTATCGACCTCGACGGGGAGCACTTCACCTCAACCTCCACCATGCAGAGTAAGCCAACCATCAATTCGTTCAGGGTGATTCGTAAAAAGATTGCCACGGAATGGTTTCAGATAGGTGAACTGAAATTCCAGGATCTTTCCAACGAAGACAACTGGTATTTCATGCACATCTATCGCAACGATCTGGGCTACCGCTGGGCTGTGCTGAACGATCGTAACAATCCGAACCAAGAACTGCAGCAACTCTTCACTTTCTTCCGCGAAGGCGAAGGTGGCAGCGATGTGCTCCGTGATGGCGATGACCTGCGGATAGAACTCTATGCCATCGACCAACGGGCTTATGACTATCTCTTCTCAATGCAGATGATGGAAAACACAGGCACCAACCCGATTCCAAATTTCTCGGGCGGATGCCTTGGATTTTTCTCTGCACATTGGTTAGTGGCGCAACCCTTCATCTACCGTGCTGCCAATGTAGAAGAAGAGGAATAAAAGGAATCAGAAAAGATCCGGTGGCGTTGTCGGTGTTATGCCAAGTTTAAGCCGGACGGTCACAGGGGTTTCCATATCCGTATTCTTATACTCTAACCTGATGACCATGTCGTCAAAGGACAACACCCGCATTTGAATCTTCCTTACCTGATCACCTTCCGGATATTCCATGCGAAGGTTGTCGTTGTCACACTTATAGGTGCCGGCGTTAATGGTATGGCCGTATATATCGTATGCACAAAACGAACCGTCCCTTACCATGCCGTTATAGGTGCCATCGCCAGAAAAAGTGAAATAATAATAAGGATAATCCTCAGGCGATACATCCACGTCGCCGATAATCTCCACGTCACCTTCCTCCCAGCCACGATACCAAGTGCCGACTATCTGCTCTGCCAGTCGGCTACCGTCGTCATCACCAGAACCGCAGCAGATGAACAACGGCAGAAACAACAACAAGAAGAGTCTACTTGACATTACCCACCTTCACCAAGTACTCTGCAATCTGCACAGCATTCAGGGCCGCACCCTTACGGATCTGGTCACCACTGAGCCAGAAGGTCAGACCGTTCTCATCACTGATATCCTTGCGGATACGGCCTACATAGACATCGTCCTTACCGGCAGTCTCCAGCGGCATAGGATAAGTCAACGTCGTGGGATCATCCTTCAATGTACAACCTGGTGCAGCGGCAATCGCTTTCTGGGCCTCCTCCACACTGATGGGACGCTCGGTCTCAATCCAGACAGACTCGGAGTGAGAACGCAAAGAGCTGACACGGACACACATGGCCGAGCACTTGGCATCGGTATGCATAATCTTACGGGTCTCGTTGTACATCTTCATCTCCTCCTTGGTATAGCCATTGGGCTGGAACACGTCTATCTGAGGAATGACATTATATGCCAACTGGTGGGCGAACTTCTTCACGGTCTTTACCTCACCCTCTTCAACCATTTCCTTATACTGCTGCTGCAATTCGGCCATTGCAGCGGCACCGGCACCAGAGGCACTCTGATAAGAAGCTACGTGGATGCGCTTGATATGCGAGATGTTCTCCAACGGCTGAAGCACCACCACCATCATTATCGTGGTACAGTTCGGATTGGCAATGATACCACGAGGACGGTTCAGTGCATCCTCAGCATTGCACTCAGGCACTACCAAGGGCACATCGTCATCCATGCGGAAAGCCGAAGAATTATCAATCATCACAGCCCCGTATTTCGTAATTGTCTCGGCGAATTCCTTCGATGTGCCTGCACCGGCAGAGGTGAAGGCGATGTCCACATCCTTGAAGTCATCGTTGTGCTGCAACAGTTTCACCTCAATCTCTTTACCCTTAAACGTGTACTTCCTGCCTGCGCTGCGCTCCGAGCCAAACAGCACCAGTTCATCCATCGGGAAATTTCTCTCTGCGAGAATACGCAGGAACTCCTGTCCCACAGCGCCACTCGCGCCAACAATTGCTACTTTCATCTTGTTTAATTATTATAATGGTTATAATTTGGCTGCAAAGGTACGATTAAGTGAGCAAAAAACCAAATAATTTTATGTTTTTTCGAACGTGAGTACCTTCGAATTTGATTCAAAGGTACTACTTTTTTTGGAAACAAAAGAAAAAATTCGTATCTTTGCACACGAAATGGCTATAGTGGCTGCATATTTCCCAATAACTGACCCCACGATGATTTTCTTCGTCGTGTTGTTGATTATTCTCTTTGCACCAATCATCATGAGTAAGCTGCGCATCCCGCACATCATTGGTATGGTGCTGGCTGGTGTTGTTATTGGCAAATATGGCCTGAACATTTTGGAACGCGATATCTCTTTTGAGATCTTCGGAAGTGTCGGACTTTATTATATCATGTTCCTGGCAGGACTTGAGATGGACTTGGAGAGTGTCAAGCGCAACTCCCGTCAATTTCTGATCTTTGGTCTGCTCACCTGTTTCGTACCATTGATCCTTACCTATGTCATGTCACGAACGATGCTGGGCTACAGCCATCCAGCCTCTTTCCTCTTAGGTTGTATCATGGCTTCCAACACCCTCATCGCCTACCCCATTGTCAGCAGATACGGTCTGCAACGGCATCCCTCCGTCCAGCTGTCCGTCGGATCCTCGATGATCTCGCTATTCATGGCCTTGGTGATGATTGCGGCTCTCTCCACCCTCTTCACTGCCAGTCTCACCGACAACACCCATTCCTCCCTCTTTGTTTCCCTTGCCACTTTCCTCATAAAACTTACGGTCTTCATCGCCGGTTCTGTCTGGCTCATTCCCCGTCTGGCACGCTATTTCCTCCGCCGCTACTCCGATGCGGTCATGCAGTATATCTTTGTACTGGCTGTGATGTTCCTCTCAGCGGCACTCTCGGTAGCCATCGGTTTGGAGGGTATCTTCGGTGCGTTCTTATCAGGATTGATTCTGAACAGATACATCCCGAAAGTCTCCCCCCTAATGAACCGTATCGAATTTATCGGTAATGCTGTCTTCATTCCTTATTTCCTCATCGGTGTCGGCATGCTGATCAATGTGCGCACGGTATTCACCTCGTTACAAGTCTTATGGGTTGTCTGCCTCATCGCTTTCTTCGGGACCTTTGGAAAGGCCGTTGCTGCGTATATCTCCAGTCTGTTTTTCAGACTACCACAGCGCGACGGCAATATGATGTTCGGCATGACCTCTGCCCACGCTGCCGGTGCCATCGCCATGGTGATGGTTGGTATGCGTCTGGAGGTGTCGCCAGGGGTCTATCTTGTCAACAGCGACATGTTGAACGGTGTCATCATGATGATCCTTGTCACCTGTATCATCTCCACCCTGATGACAGAGCATGCTTCCCAGCAGATTGTGCTCACCCAAAGCCGCGATGCCATCTCCTATCCAGGTACAACGACAAGCACCAACACATCTGAGGATGATGAGAAGATCCTGCTCTGTGTCAAATACAAAGAGATTGCCCCACAACTACTGTCGTTGGCCTTACTAATGCGCAACCAACGGTTGAACAGAGGTCTTGTAGCCCTGAATGTGGTCTACGATGATGAAAAGTCCGTCAGGCATCGTGAAACAGGACTCCGATTGTTGGAGCAGTTGCAACAACAGGCCTCCGCTGCTGAGGTGCAGATGCAAACACAGGTGCGCTTGGCATCAAACATTGCCAACGGTATCAAACACGCCTTCCGTGAGTTCAGCAGTTCAGAGATTATCATGGGTATGCACGTCCATACGGAGCGCAATCCCAAGTTCTGGGGCGACTTTATCCAGAGTCTCTATAATGGTCTGAACCGACAGATTATCCTCATCCGCTTCGTACAACCTCTCAATACCCTGCGGCGTATCCAAGTGGCTGTGCCATCAAGGGCTGAGTTTGAGCCCGGTTTCCACCGCTGGCTGGAACGCTTGAGCCGTTTGGCAGGCCAACTCGACTGCCGCATCCAGTTCCATGGCCGCGAGGAGTCGCTTGTGCTGATTGCCGAATACATCAACAACCGCCACCCCAATGTCCGTGCCGAATATACAGGCATGGCCCATTGGAACGAGTTGCCCCAGTTGGCAGCCACTATTCAGGAGGATCATCTGTTTGTCGTCATCACTGCCCGTAAAGGTACCATTTCCTATAAGAATGCGTTAGAACGACTGCCCGACGAACTTCAGAAATACTTCTCTGGCAAGAACCTCATGATTATCTTCCCGGATCAGTATGGTGATCCGAAGGATGACCATATGAGCTTCACAGAGGCACAACACCACGAGGAAACATCGCTTTATACAACCATCTCGCAGTGGATTCATAAAAAAAGGAGTTGATTATGCTGAAATTAGGAGAGTATCATACGCTGAGAATCAAAAAACGTACAGACTACGGACTTTATCTGGATGGGGGTGATGAAGGCAATATCCTCCTACCCAATCGATATGTGACAAGAGAAATGCACATTGGTGATGAGATAGAGGTGTTTATCTATCTGGATCAAGACGAGCGTACCATCGCTACCACAGAGCATCCCATTGCCAAGGTCGGAGAGTTTGCCTGGATGGAGTGCGCATGGACCAATGAATACGGTGCTTTCCTGAACTGGGGACTGATGAAAGACCTGTTCTGTCCCTTCCGTGAACAGAAGCAGCGCATGGAGCGTGGCAAGAAATACTATGTATACGTGATGGAAGACGAGAAGACCCACCGGCTGATGGCTACGGCGAAGATAGAACGCTATCAAAAGAAAACGGGCCATGAACTGGCCCTGGATTTCTCGGAAGAACTGTTGCGCTACCTCTATGAACACGAAGGTCATTGCGACCTTGGCGACAAATCGCCTGCTGAAGAGATTGCCGCCCGCTTCGGAGTCTCTAAGAAAGTCTTCAAACAGGCCGTCGGCGACTTATACAAGCGACAGATTATCACCATCAGCGACGATGGTATCCACCTCGTCCCCTGAATCTATCTTCATACTGGATTCTCCTTCGATAACGCCATCTCTCAAATGAATGGTGCGATCTGTCAGCTCAGCCAGGCTCTCATCATGCGTCACGATGATAAAAGTCTGCCCAAACTTATCACGGAGGTCGAAAAACAACTGATGCAATTCAGCCTTATTCTTTGAGTCAAGTGAGCCTGATGGTTCATCAGCTAAGATAACAGCGGGGTTATTGATGAGCGCACGAGCCACGGCCACACGCTGTTTCTCACCACCAGAAAGTTCATTGGGTTTATGTGAGGCACGCTCACTCAGCCCCATAAACGCCAACAAATCCTTGGCCCGTTTCTTTGCCTCCTTTTGCGAGACACCGGCAATATAGGCGGGAATCATGATATTCTCCAAAGCCGTAAATTCGGGTAGCAACTGATGGAACTGAAAGACGAAGCCAAGGTGTTGGTTACGGAAATCGCTCAATTTCCGAGCCGACAACTTGCTGGTATCGATACCATCTACTACCACACGACCCGTATCCGGTTTATCCAGCGTACCGATGATCTGCAACAACGTGGTCTTACCAGCACCTGAAGGGCCAACGATGCTCACCACCTCGCCCTTGTCAATATGGAGGTCGATGCCTTTCAACACTTCCAAGGCACCAAAACTCTTATGGATATTCTCAATTGTAATCATATTGCTAAAAAGCCTCTGGATTTTTCTCCAGAGGCTTTTATTGATTAATAAGTGATGCTTATTCTGCGATACAGATAGATACACGGTTGAGGTCGTTCTCAGCGAACGGCTGTACACGTGAACCCTTAGAGTCGTAAGAGATACGGCTCTCTGCAATGCCGTATTGCTCCTTCAGAGCTTTTACAACGGCATCAGCACGACCAGCGGCCAGACGGTCGTTGATTTTGTCATTACCAGTACCAGCGTCGGCATAACCAGTCACCTGAACCTTGGCATTGGGATACTTAGCCAGATAGTCGGCAACGTCCTTTACCTTTTGCTGCTCACCGTCACGGATCACAGTCTTGTTGATCTCGAAGAAAATGTCACGACGAAGCGGCTCAATCTTCTCCACTACAGGAGCAGGAGCGGGTTGCTCAACAATAGGCTCGGGCTCAACAACGGGCTCCGGAGCGGGAGCTGGTGCGGGAGGAGGAGGCAGAATCTTGTTGTAAGCCTTGCCCAGATTGATCTTCAGACCTACCAAAGCATTGAAATACCAGTCGGCCTTCAGTTTACGCTCGGCCTTCTTTGAGTTGTACTTGTCACCAAGGATGTTTGCATTACCCTCGATGGTCAGAGCAACGGCATCAGAGAGCTTGAAAGCAGCCTCGAGACCACCACGTCCGAAAGGACTGATCTTACTGTCGGTCCAAACATAATCCAAATTATAAGCATTCAAGCTTGCCAGATTCTTAGCGATGTCGTTTGCCTCGTCATTGTCGAAAGCGATGTTGGCACCACCACCGAGGAAAGCGCTCAGATTGAACACGCGGTTAGGATTCCAACCACAAAACAGGTTGCTCAGGTTGAACATCAGGTCAATGCCGGGAGCAACATACTTGTACTTGTAGTCGTTGGTGTAAGGTGCTGCACCGATAGTTGGACGGAAACCATTCCAACCACCTTTGCTCTGCCAAGCATTGGCCTGGATGCGGGCACCGAATACAGGACTGAACTGATAGCCAAGACCAAGCTGAACATTAGGAGAAATCAGCTTGGAGAACTTAGCCTCTCCAAGGGTATACTGAGCACCACCTTCCAGATTGAGGAAAGCATGCTTCTGGAACTCATACTTTGTACCATCAGCAGCCTCATAGGTTGCCTGAGCCAAAGCAGATGCGCTGAAACTCAGCAGCATTGCAGCCAATAAAACCTTAATTGTCTTCATAATAGTTAAAATAAAAATTAAACATCAAATAAATAGTCACGTACAAAAATGCTTATTCGTAGCACTTGATACCCTGCAGGATGATCTCCGTAGGCTCTTCAGAAGCGTTCGTATAGACGTTGGCACTACGATAGAACTGTCCGGAACCGAGTTCACCCATTTTTAATATCATAGTTATTTTCGATCGGGTGCCAGGTGCAATGGGATCCTTAGGATAGTCCACTTCCAAGCAGGTACAAGATGATTCCACTTTTTGAATTACAAGAGGAGCGCTACCCGTGTTTGTAAATAGAAACTCTCGCGTCTGATCCGGACCATCGATTTCTAGCGCACCAAGGTCAAAAAAGACTGTATCGAACTTGATAGCAGCAGTAGCATCAGCAGGCAATGTACCTACACTGACATTATCCATAGAGTCACCCGAAGCATTACCTTGTTGACCCCGCCGATTCGACTGGCAAGCAACAATCACCAAAGCCAGGAGACTGATAAACAATAATTTCCTCATAGTCAGTGTCTGACTTATTCTTCAATTTTTGATTCGCGCGTGTTCAGATCATCTTCGTCAGCAACCGTCAGATGCCATTCGCCATTAATACGAACAGGCTTGATGGCATAGAACATCTTGTTAGGACGGTTATCGTTCACGTCTTCCTTATCGAAAAGCACGCCAGAATACTTAACAAGACAATCACTTTCAGTTCTGAAAATTACGCTCTCCAACTCATAGCGAACCGGAGAAATGATTTTCATCCCCATCTGATAATGCTTCTGCAACTCTGGTGTCATTTCTACCAAAGAATCATTACGATATTGTGAGACCATCGACATCGCACCTTCAAAATCTTTATTCAACAGGAGGTCAAAATACTGATGCATCAGGTCGAAAACCTGAGTGGTGTCGTTAGCGGAGAGCAACATGGTTTCTTCGGTTGTCTCCTCCGCAGTTTTGTTCTTATCGGTGCAAGCAATGCACAAGCCAAAAAGCAAAAGTACCAGAGAGAATACAGTCAATATTTGTTTGTTCAACGTCATACAATTGTAGTTTTTAAAAAGGGGTGCCACAGAGTGACACCCCCTTGATTATTTAATCCTCACGAGGAAGAAATTACTCAAACATGGCCTGCTCAACAGAAGCCGTTACACCAACGGTAACCCACTTGGTCTGACGAACAGTCTGGAAGCCATAGACATAAGTCATCGTGATAGGAATGAATACATGGAAACCACCGGTCACACCTGAGTTGTTCAGGTAGCGGAGCTTCGTCTTACCAGTCTTCTCCAACTTCAGGTTAGGAACTGAAGAAGTCAGAATGAAGCCCTTAGCCTTTGCATCGGCCTCATCAGCAATTACTGGCATATGACCAAGTGTGTAGTTATCACTACGCTGGCTTGTACCAAGGTTAGCATCTGTGTAGTATACATTCTCAGTGATGTCAAGCTCAACCTGATAGTATGCATAGTCAAATGCCTTCTGGTTACCTACGCTCGGCAGAACGAGAGAAACATCCTTACCACCAGTGCGGTTCTGACGGTCACCATAGTACTCACGCCAATCCTTAACGATGAGAGCATCGGTCAGGTCGATTGAGTGCCAGTCGTTTGGTGCATCTGGAACAAGTGCCTGCTTCGGATTCTCCAGGTCAAGTGGACGGAGGAAGCGAACATTGAACCACATATTGCTCCAGTAAACAGGTGCACAAGCGTTCACAGCCTTGATATTGATGTAAGCAGTGAAGGTCTCGCGCTGACCAAGCTCATTGTGAGTCATGAAGTTCAAAATATCATCCTGATACTCACCATTAACATAGTTCAGAACAGTAACCTGACGATCAGCAACCTTTTCATTAGTATCATAGTTCAGAGTGATAAGTTCTACAGGTACAGGAAGAGCATTACCATCCTTCTTGACAATCATAACCTTAGTATGAGTCTTGTCGATTTCAAGTGTGTAAATTGACTTCGTGTAACCCTTAACAGTCCAAGGCTGACCCTGATCACCGAATTTACTACCATCGCTAGTGATATTATCACCTTCCTTGAATACGTTACCAAGAGCCTTGCTCGGATAGATGAACTCACAACCAAGCTTCATATCCTTAATCGAACCGAAGTGATCAGGATCTGTTACACTTGCAGAAAGTTTACCGTCAATGAAGAAGTCCTTCAGGTCCTTAGTGAACTCAGTATAAGTGTTATTACCTCTCTTAGCCTTAGCGTCATTAGCCATTTCAAGGAGGTTATCATATCTGATGTCAAGAGCGGCACCGTCTTCGTAGCCATAGCCGATAGTCTTCTCAGTTGCAGAAGCCTCGGGAACTGGAACTGGAACGTTTACACGAACCTCGTATGCATCATTAACACCAGTAGCGTTGGTCTTGCTATTCAGATCATACCAGAAAGTCAGGATCTTGTTAGCACCCATATCACCCTTAGCAACACGAATTGCACCAGCAGGAAGTGTCAGCTTCACCCAAATTGAAGGATTACCCTTTGTAGGAGCAGCACCAATGGCAGGAGCATCGTCAATAGGAGTATAAGCCTTATGAGCATAACGTACCCATGTTACGAATGGTTCCTTATTAGCCCAATAACCACCCTTATCTTCAAGCTTACCAGCATTCTTAAGTTCTTCAGCCTTATCCTGCAGCTGTTTTGTTGTGAACGACCACTTGATGATATGAGTTGTAGCATCCTCAATACCCTGAGCAGACAAGTTCCACTGCTCGTCAATTGAACCGAATGACTTACTCTCATCAATGCGCTTACCACCCTTAGATTCATACTGGATACCATTACGAGTTACCTGATGATAGGTAGCGCCCTGAACATCAACCACTTCGTCGCTCTCCTTATAGAAATCAAAGACGTAGTTATTATCGAAGGTCTGCTTAGACATACCACCGAGTGTCTCGTCATAAAGCTTGCGCTCTACCTGTGACCATGTAACCTTACCGGCATAACCCTTCTCATCACAGTTCACCCATAATACGTCCTCAATATCAAACTGAACTTCCTTAGCCTCCTCAGGTTTAATCTCATCAGGAGTAATGAGGAACTTCATGTAAGCGAATGATACGATGTCATTGCCTTTCTTAACCATGATACATACGATAGGCTGACGACCTACGCAAGCTGCATTTGCGGTCTGACCCTTAATGGTCTCACCCTTATCAGTCACATTACGCGGATAAGCAATCACATGGTTGGTTTCAGGATCTGTAATCAACTCAAGGTGAACAGACTCACCAGTCTGGTTAGAACCCAGATTGTAATTAACAAGCTGAATATCATAAGTCAAACCAAGTCTATCCATGTCAGTCTTTGACAAGGTCTTAACCTTATCGGCAGCAATCGTAGCGTCACCATCCTCCTCAGGATTCAAAGTTGTTTCATTCCATTTGGCAATAGCCTTATGGGTTGGGTGAGCACTAGCAGTATCTTTAATAGCTTCCCAATCTGGCAGCAGCTTCACGATACGTGACTCAAGCACTGCAGTGATATCGAATGAAGAGTCATACTTAATACCATGAGTAGCAGAAGTAGTAGCCAAAGCCAGGAAGCTGAAACTTCTGTGCAGGTTAGCTGAATTCACAGTACCTCCATCATAACCAATAATATCCTCAAAAACAGCAGGAGTTGTCGGTTCAAAAGTATTATCACCAATCAGCAGACCATAACCATACTCAGGAACAACGATTGCATAGTCAGAATTGACAGTCGTATCAGCAACACCCTCAGCGCCCTTCTTTGTCATAGACAGAGAAGCGATAGTTCCCTTACCCTGCTTCAGCTTAGCCTCAATAGCAGCAGCATCAGCTGTGAAAGGAACTGTAAGGATACCATCCTTCAGGTAGTTAGCATTAGCCTTGAGCAAATCTTCGGTTGTCTTATATACAGGACTAATACCAGCAGCATCACCACCGCGGGTAGGAGTTGTACGCTCCCAAGCGGCAGGCTCCTTAATATCAGCATTGTGGTTATAGAAGTCAATCGAGAAATTAGACAAATCGACATTGCTTGGATTGACATGATACTCTGCAAAGCCATAATCAGAGATATTAAGATCACCCTTACGCTCGAAATAGCGATAGAGGTCCTTAGCATTGCAAGGATTATTCACCTCCTTAGGCAACTGATATGTATATACGCTTACACCTTCAATACCACCATAGTATACAGAAGGACGGAGCACGAGGCTCTTCAGATCACGCTTAACAAATATATTCAGAGCATCGATGCTTGCACCGATAGCAGCCAGCTTTTCGCCAATCTTCAGATCATTGAGAGCCTGAACAGCATCCTCAGCAGCCTTCATTCTTGACTCAAGAGCTTCAAGGTCAGCCTTGTTAGCCTTAGCATCGAGATCACTCTTGTCAGCCTTTGCATCAAGGGCACTCTTGTCAGCCTTTGCAGCGATGTCAGCCTTGATTCCCTCGAGAGAAGCAATAGCAGCGTCAACGGCATTCTTCCAAGCCTGATCAACAATAGGATCCAATGACTCAATACTCTTCTTGAACTCATTCAGAGCATTAATCTGGCCCTGAATATCGTTAAGAGCAGCTTGAGATGCGAAACCTGCATTAGCAAGAAGTGCCTTCGCGTCATCAAGAGTCAGAAGTTTCTCATCGATGGCAGTAATCTTGGCTTCAACACCTGCGATAGCAGCATCAAGAGTAGCCTGGTCGACCTTGCCAGCGATAATGGCCTTCAGATCCTCAATGGCACTCTCAAGTGCAGCAACAGTCTCCTGCTTGGCACAAAGATCAGCAGCAGCCTGAGCAGCCTGAGCAGCAGCAGCGGCAGCCTGAGCGGCAGCAGCAGCGCCATCAGCAGTTCCCTGAGCATTCTGGGCAGCCTGAGCGGCAGCCTGGGCAGCCTTTACAGCATTGTCTGCAGTGTTCTGTGCAGCAGTAGCAGCGCCCTGTGCAGTTGTCAAAGCACTCTGCAGAGCTGTCAGCTGTGACTGTAAGTTCTGAGCGGTGATAGCATCAATCTGCGTCTGCAGGTTGTTGATGTCATCATCGTAGTCCTTACAAGACGTAAACATACCGACAGAAGCAATTGCCATAGCTCCCATCAGCAGCATACCAAAAAACTTTCTTTTCATACGATTAATAATTTAAATTAATAAAAAAATTAAGATGTTTACTATTATATATTTCTCTCAAACTTCGCCCCAAATAGCTCCCGAAAGCCTACATTAGGGCACTGTATCTCCTATACGGATTTACATTTTTGGTGCAAATATAGATATAATTCTGAAATCTTGCAAACAAAATCGAACTTTTTTTTAAAAAAAACCAAAAAACTTGCGATTTTAAGGCATTTTCTTACAAAAAACAACGATTTTTGCTCGAAATCCTCTTTATTTATCGGGGTTTGCACACTTTCATTATGTCATTGTTTCTGCTTCGTAGCGATTACAGGTCCTCCTATACCTTATTTTATAATATATATATTGGTTGATTCATTCATTTCGCATGCAAAGATACTGCTTTTTTTCAAAAAAAACAAGTTTTTTTTCGTTTTTTTATCAGAATTCAGCTGACTTTGGTGTTCGCGGGAACGGAATGACGTCGCGAATGTTCTGCATGCCGGTGACAAACAAGATGAGCCTTTCGAAGCCCAGACCGAAGCCAGCATGAGGACAAGAACCCCAGCGACGGGTATCGATATACCACCACAGATGGGTCTGGTCCATGCCTCGGCGCTCAATCTCTGCCATCAGCTTATCATAGCTCTCCTCACGCACCGAGCCACCGATGATCTCACCGATTTGTGGGAAAAGCACATCGGTACCTTGCATCGTGGGACCAGGCGCCACGGCTCCCTTATAACCAACAGAGACCTCACCTTGTGCCTCGTTCTGCTTCATATAAAATGACTTGAAGGCACGGGGATAATCGGTCATGATGACCGGTTTCTTGAAATGATCCTCCACGAGGAAACGCTCATGTTCAGAAGCCAGGTCGTCGCCCCAGTTGCAGGGGAACTCAAATTTCTTGCCGTTCTTGATCGCTTCCTGAAGGATGTTGATACCCTCAGTATAAGGCAGACGGACAAAAGTCTCCTTGAGTACGCCCTCCAAACGGGCAAGAAGTGTCTTGTCGATCATCTGATTCAGGAAAGCAAGGTCGTCCTTACAATTGTCGAGTGCCCAACGCACACAGTATTTGATAAAGTCCTCTTCAAGATCCATCAATTCCTCCTGATCAATAAAGGCCACCTCAGGCTCCACCATCCAGAACTCAGCCAAGTGGCGGGGTGTGTTACTGTTCTCTGCACGGAAGGTAGGACCGAAAGTATAGATAGCACCTAAGGCCGTCGCACCGAGTTCACCCTCCAACTGTCCGCTCACGGTCAGTGAGGTCTGCTCTCCGAAGAAATCATCGTCGTAGATAATCTTGCCCTGCTCATCCTTCTTCAGGTCGTAGAGGTTCTTCGTTGTCACCTGGAACATGTTACCCGCGCCCTCACAATCGCTGGCAGTAATCAAAGGCGTATGGAAATAGAAGAAACCATGCTCATGGAAATAGGTGTGAATGGCCATCGCCATGTTATGACGAATGCGCATCACAGCACCAAAGGTGTTGGTACGAAGACGCATGTGGGCATTCTTACGCATAGCCTCGAAACTCTGTCCCTTCTTCTGCATGGGATAATCATTGCCACAAAGTCCATATACTTCTAACTTGGCGGCCTGGATTTCACTGGACTGCCCGGCACCCTGGCTCTCCACCAAAGTTCCTTCGGCACAAATGCAGGCGCCGGTAGTAATGTCTTTCAATAATTGCTCGTCGAACTTCGTGGGATCAACGACCACCTGAACGTTCTTGATGGTTGAGCCATCGTTGAGGGCAATGAAGTCCACAGCCTTAGAACTGCGGTGCGTACGCACCCAGCCCTTCACACAGACCTCCCTGCCATATTCTGTGCTTTGCAGCACATCAATTATCTTCGTTCTGTTCATAATTACGGTTATTCTGGATTATCCGGATATTCCGGGGTTACTCGTAAGCGCCCATGCGCAGACGGTCGACCTCATCCTCAGTGAGGTAGCGCCAGTCACCACGCTTCAGGTTCTTCTTGGTCAAGCCGGCAAACTGGACACGGTCCAGTTTCAGCACCTTATAGCCAAGACTCTCGAAAATACGACGCACGATACGGTTCTTGCCCGAGTGGATCTCGATACCTACCTGCTTTTTGTCGGTAGGATGAGCGTACTGCACATCATCGGCTTTAATTTCACCATCTTCCAACTGGATACCAGTGGCTATCTGCTCAAGGTCATGAACTGAGCAAGCCTTGTCAAGGAAGACATGATAAATCTTCTTCTTGAGATATTTGGGATGGGTCAGCTTAGAAGCCAAGTCGCCATCATTGGTCAGCAGGAGCACACCTGTGGTGTTACGGTCGAGACGGCCAACGGGATAGATGCGCTCAGGACAAGCGTTCTTCACGAGGTCCATCACCGTCTTGCGTTGCTGAGGATCATCAGAGGTGGTAACATAGTCCTTAGGCTTGTTAAGCAGCACATACACCTTCTTCTCTATATTAACCGGCTGGTCATGGAAACGAACCTCATCCGTACGGAGCACCTTGGTACCGAGTTCAGTGACAACCTCACCATTGACGGTGACGACACCTGCCTGGATGAACTCATCAGCCTCACGGCGGCTGCAGACACCGGCATTGGCCAGGAACTTATTCAGACGCAACGGTTCATTGGGATCGAAGTTTACCTCCTTATACTCGATACGCTTCTTCATGCTGTACTTTGCATTCGGATCGTAATCGGCAGTGTGCTGACGCTGTTTCTTATAGGGAGCTGCACCGTATGGCTTACCTCCCTTATTAAACTTATAGCCACCATTGGGGTTATAGCCACCACGCGGCTGATAACCGCCACGGGGCTGATAGCCGCCCTCACCTTGAGGACGTGGCTGGTAACCGCCACGCTGCTGATAGCCGCCACGGGGCTGATAACCACCTTCACCTTGAGGACGTGGCTGGTAACCACCACGCTGCTGATAGCCGCCACGGGGCTGATAGCCGCCCTCACCCTGAGGACGTGGCTGGTAACCACCACGCGGCTGATAACTGCCACGAGGCTGATAGCCGCCCTCACGAGGCTGACGGGGTTGATAGCCGCCAGTACGGGGGCTCGACTGCAGTCCTGCACCAAAGCCTTCTGGACGGAATCCGCCCTCATCATTACTGCGCTTAAAAGCAGGACGGTCTGACACAGGATGCTGTCCTGTATGTATACGGGGGCGCGGTGAACGGCCCGGACGGAACTCACGTTGTTCTCTCTGAAAACCCTCTTTCTTCTGCTCTTCCTGAGGCGTGTTCTCTTGATTCATGTTTTCAATATCCATTTTCACTGTTTTTTTTGTTATACCTTATTAATAATATATATATGTTATCCAGATTGCTGGAGGTTGATAGTTAAATGCCTGTGTAGGTTGAGGGCGTGATGGCACGAAGCTCGTCTTTTACCGCATCGCTAACATCCAGCGTATCGATGAAACTGGCGATGGTCTCGGCAGTGATGCCTTTGTTAGTACGGGTCAGTGCCTTCAGTGTCTCATAGGGATTGGGATAGGCCTCGCGACGAAGGATGGTCTGAATACCCTCAGCCACTACGGCCCAGGTTTGATCGAGATCCTGCTGTAACTTCTGCTCATTGAGAATCAGTTTACGGAGTCCTTTCAGTGTACTCTGGAAAGCAATAAGGGCATGGCCCATAGGCACACCCACATTACGCAATACCGTCGAGTCGGTGAGGTCGCGCTGCAAACGGCTCACCGGCAACTTCGCTGCCAGGAACTGCAGGATGGCATTTGCAATGCCAAGGTTGCCCTCGGAGTTTTCGTAGTCAATAGGATTCACCTTGTGGGGCATGGCACTAGAGCCTACCTCACCCTGCTTGATCTTCTGCTTGAAATAATCCATGGAGATATACATCCAGAAGTCACAGTCAAGGTCGATGACAATTGTATTAATACGACGCATGGCATCGAAGAGGGCTCCCAACCAGTCATAGTTGGAGATCTGCGTCGTGAACTGCTCACGCTCCAGTCCCAGTTTCTCTGAGACGAAACGGTTGCCGAAATCACGCCAGTCGTACTGGGGGTAAGCCACGTGATGGGCATTGAAGTTACCCGTAGCGCCACCGAACTTAGCTGTAACAGGTGTATCCTTCAAAGAACGTAGTTGCTCTTCCAAACGATAGACATACACCATGATTTCCTTTCCCAGACGCGTCGGCGAGGCCGGTTGTCCGTGAGTCTTGGCAAGCATGGGTACATTTTTCCAGACTTCTGCATAGTCGTGCAGTTGTTCGATGAGTTCCTCAAGCAGAGGAATATACACTTCCACCAGCGCTTCCTTAATTGACAAAGGCACAGACGTATTATTAATATCCTGCGATGTCAGTCCGAAATGAATAAATTCTTTAAAACGGGACAGACTGGATATACCGGATTCTCCAGAATATCCTGAGAGCACATCGATGCGCTCCTTGATATAATATTCCACCGCCTTGACATCATGATTGGTAATAGCCTCAATCTCCTTCACCCGCTGGGCATCAGCAGGCGAAAACTCTCTGTAGATGTCACGTATAGGCTCGAACAGGTTATGGTCAAAGTCTGCTAATTGGGGCAAGGGAAGTTCGCAAAGCGTAATGAAGTATTCTATCTCTACGCGGATGCGATATCGGATAAGCGCATACTCTGAGAAGTATTCAGCCAGTGGTTCCGTTTTGCTCCGATAGCGGCCATCAATAGGCGAGATGGCTGTAAGCAATGATAAATCCATTTTTAATTTAGTCCTAACTATCGATAATTATCTTTCTATTCTTTCTCTCAAATATTCAAGTGTGCCGAAAATTCGGGTGCAAAGGTACGTAGAAATTCAGAATCTGCAAAATTTTCTCCCGAAAAAATTGCAGATTCCAACAATTTATAACTGATAGAGGTCATTGGCAGCCAGCAAATCAACCTTAATCTCAGCAAGAGCAGCCTCGCAGGCCTCCAGATCTGAAGGACGGATGATAACATGCGCCACGTTGCCATTGGCGAAAGAGTACATGTACTCGATGAAAATGCCTTTCGACGAGAGGTGCTTGAGGACCACTGCCAGTGAACCACTTACATTGGGGCACACGAAACCTATAACGTCGGTAATCTTCACAGCAAAGTGCTGCTCTTTCAAAACCTGATAGGCCTTGTCGGGCTCAGACACGATGCAACGAAGAATGCCGAAGTCGGAGTTATCGGCTATCGACATAGCGGAAAGGTTAATACCAGCAGCGCCGAGGGCTTCTGTCACTTCGGTCAGACGGCCGGATTTGTTCTCGAGGAACACAGATAGTTGTTTTGCTTTCATATTTTTGACAATTAGAGTTTTTGACTGTAGATTATAGATTTGACTATTTACTATGGATATGATTAAAGTTGTCGTTTATCAATAACACGTTTGGCCTTGCCTTCCGAACGCTCGATGCCCTTCGGTTCAACGAGCTTCACCTTGAAGCCCAGACCAATCACACTACGTAACTCGCCTTCGAGTTTCTTCTGCAGACCGACCATAGTGGCCATATCGTCGGTAAAGTATTCCTCTTTCACCTCAACCTTCAACTCAGAGGTGTCGGTATTGTTCACACGGTCGACTATGAGCAGGAAATGAGGCTCGTACTCAGGCAGTTTCAAGATAACATCTTCAATCTGGGACGGGAATACATTGACACCACGGATGATGAGCATATCATCGCAACGGCCCAAAATACGGTCCATACGCACGAGCGTGCGCCCGCACGTACATTTTTCATAGTGTAAGGCCGTCAGATCGTGGGTACGATAGCGAAGCAATGGCATACCCTCCTTCGTCAGATGGGTGAAAGTCAATTCGCCAAAGGAGCCCTCAGGCAACGGTTCACCCGTATTCGGGTCAAGGATCTCAGGATAGAAGTAGTCTTCACTCAGGTGGGTACCATTCTGATACTCGCACTCATAGCCTACACCAGGACCGGCAATCTCACTTAAGCCATAGATATCGTAGGCTTTGATGCCCAGCGATTCTTCCAGTTTCACGCGCATTTTCTCCGTCCAGGGCTCAGCACCAAAGACACCGATCTTCAGCTTGAACTCGTCACGCGCCCACTCACACTCCTTCATCGCCTCACCAAGGAACATGGCATACGACGGTGTGCAACAAAGGACCGTAGCACCGAAGTCGTGCATCAGCGTCATCTGCTTCTGGGTATTACCCGATGACATCGGGATAACCGAAGCGCCAATGTTCGTGGCACCGTCGTGGGCACCAAGGCCACCGGTAAACAGTCCATAGCCGTAAGACACCTGGAAGATGTCATCCTTCGAACAACCATAGGCCGTAAAGGCACGGGAGATAGACTCCGTCCACATGGCAAGATCCTTACGGGTGTGCAAGACCACCACAGGCTTTCCTGTAGTTCCAGAAGAAGCGTGGATACGGACTATCTGCGACATGGGTACAGCGGCCAGGCCGAAGGGATAGTTGTCACGCAAGTCAAGTTTGTTGGTAAACGGGAGTTTCACGATATCGTCGATACTCTTAATATCACCAGGCTCCAATCCCATTTCCTGAAATTTCTTACGGTAGAAAGGAGTATTGTGGTAAACATACTCTGCCATTTTCACGAGCCGACGGCTCTGTATCTCGCGAAGCTGTTCGCGATCCATACATTCAATGTTTTGATTCCAAATCATAAGTCTTTGTCTTTGGTTTTATGGGTTTGTGCCGCAAAGGTACGCATTTTTTTGGATATAGAAAGGATTTGGAGGTTAAAAGGAGTTAAAGACTGACACGAAAGTAGGTCATAACAAAATGATGCTTACAAAAAAGAGAGAATTTCTTTCGAAACTCTCTCTTTGTGGGCGTTGACGGATTCGAACCGCCGACCCTCTGCTTGTAAGGCAGATGCTCTAAACCAGCTGAGCTAAACGCCCTTTTTTGTTTTGCGGGTGCAAAGGTACAAAGAAAAAGTGAATAGTGAATAGTGAATAATGAAAAGTTGTTGAAAATTGACATCTTTTAACGTTTTGCATCAAACAACCCTTCAATCTCCGCTTGCGGGAGGATTACTAAGATAGGTTTCCCGTCGGGCGTATAGTTCACATTAGAACACGTGAAAAGACTGTTCACGATATTCTCCATTTCCTCATTCGACAAGACCTGTCCGTAGGGGATGGCTGCGGCACGCGCTAACGACAGATGCAACGATTGCGACACCGACAAATCAACAGCTTGCGTTGCTGCCCCGCCCATAACATCATGTTCTGCCACATCCGCGATAATCTGCTGAATGAGTGTTATCGGCTCTATCCCCTCAAGACTGGCAGGAATACCATTCACAGCAAAGGTGCCTCCACCCAAAGGACTAAGATCGAATCCAAGACTGTACAACTCCGAAAGGATCTGCTCCATGATGATGGTATTTGAGGGTGACAACTGTATGGTTTCCGGGAATAGCAGACGCTGCGAAGAAGCCCCGCCTTCTGCAGATGCTGATGTATAGCGTTCAAAGAGGATACGGACATCGGCACGATGCTGGTCAATAACCATCAGGCCAGACTTGACAGCCGTCATGATATATTGGCCCTTATATTGGTAATGCACAGGCGACTTGTCGGACAAGACACCAAAAAGTGGTGTTTCGGATGTTTCCACCTGACTATCTGGTTTAGCTGGTGTTTCCGGTACAAGCCCCTCATAAAGCGACTCCCAAGACGTAGGCGCACGATGCGAGGTGGCAGGCGTATGATCAAAGGGGTTATATGAAGGATTATACTTTACTTTTGGTGCCTGAATGTTATCACGTAAAGGGTCAAAGACCGGAATATCAGGCTTGTCAACTGTATCAAAATCGATAGAAGGGACTCCACAGAACTTCCCGATAGCATCGCGGACAACAGCCACTAATAATTGCCAAATAGCCTGTTCGTTCTCAAATTTAATCTCCGTCTTCGTAGGATGGATATTCACATCGATATCCGAGGGATTAATTTCAAAATAGAGAAAATACGGTGGCTGCATACCCTCTGGAATCAAACGCTCATAGGCGGTCATCACAGCTTTGTGGAAATAGGGATGTTTCATATAACGACCATTGACGAAGAAATAGTCGTTGCCACCTTTCTTACGGGCTGCCTCAGGCTTAGAAACAAAACCCGTCACGCGACACATCACCGTATCTGCTTCCACTGGCAGCAAATCCTGTCCATACTGCTTGCCAAACACATCGGTGATACGCTGGCGCAGACTGCCAGGTTTCAGATTCAGCAATTCAGCCCCATTATGATGGAAAGTAAAATGGATTTCCGGATACACCAGCGCAATGCGTTCGTAAGCCATTAGAATATTGTTCAATTCTGTGGCATTCGATTTGAGGAACTTCCTACGGGCAGGCACATTGAAGAAAAGGTTCTCCACACGAAAATTACAACCCACAGGACAAGCGACTGGCTGTTGGTCAATAATCTTTGAGCCTGCGATGGAAAGGAGGGTTCCTATCTCGTCATTTGCCATACGCGTCTGCAACTCTACCTGGGCCACTGCGGCAATGGATGCCAACGCCTCTCCCCTGAACCCCATCGTATGGAGAGCAAAGAGATCATCAGCTTGTCTGATCTTCGACGTTGCATGCCGTTCAAAGGCCAGACGGGCATCCGTCGATGACATACCACACCCATCGTCAATCACCTGGATGGAGGTACGTCCGGCATCAACAACTATCACATTTATAGTATGGGCACCTGCATCGACAGCATTCTCCACCAACTCTTTGATGACGGAGGCAGGACGCTGTATCACCTCACCAGCAGCAATCTGGTTAGCTACGCTGTCAGGAAGAAGATGGATAATATCGCTCATATCTTTTTCTTGGGACGCCAGACGAATATATCATAACGGTTCAGAGGACGGATATCATCATACCAGGCAAAACCCGACAAACGTTTCTTTTCGGCAGGAATCTGGTTGGGCGGATACATAGTACCCGAGGTCTTCGGAGTCCAGACACGTTCCAACTTCCGATCCTTCAGGAACATCCGCATCTCTGTAGTTTCCTGATAGTTATAGATAATCGCCACTGAGTCGCCCTCCTCGAAATAATAGCCAATCAACACGTTATCCTTGGCCTGTGTCTCATGGATCTTTCCGTCAATAAAATAGGCAAACATCTCCTTCGACGACACCTGATTATAAAGAGTAGTGTCGCTCTTCAACTGCTGGATGGAGAAGGCATTGCCAATAACGTGGGCACGGTTGATGAGCGAATCTTTCATAAACACATCAATCTGGTCGCCTAAAAGCTGCTGATTGTAGTTCCAGACGATTGGATCGAAAAACATCGTCATACAGGAGTCAAGGGAATTATAGACCAGTGAGTCACAGATGGCCTGAACATCTGTACGATAGGCCCGAACATGATGATAAGCGTAGATTTTGCGATAGACAGAGTCGGTCTCAATATTATAGGTGATGACCTTCAGGGTATCGGCATGCATAAAGAGAGAGTCACCCTGAGAATAGTCGATAGCCACAGCAGAGTCCGTACACAACGCATAACCGGTATTTTCCCAGTATTCGCCATAGTTGCCTGTCATCTTGTTCTTGTTCACAGAGTCAACGTAGATGACATCCCGGAAAGCCTGGCTGAAACCCAACTTACTATCGTAATAAACACTGTCTCCCACCATTGATTTGCCCTGATTGTGGAGCACAGAACGGTTCATGAGCGTGGCTTGGTCCTTCTTTGTGTCATAATAGCCTTGTTCAGAATATATTTGGCTGTTGCCAGACGTGATATTCGAAGGGCCAACGATATGGGCAATAGAACGAGCATTGTCGTAATAAAGGGTATCGGTAGTGAGATAGAACTTAGGACTCTTCATCTTCACGTCGAAGTTAAACACCGACATCTTGCTTTTCGTATTATACTCTCCCCAGTCGGAAGTCAGCGTGGTCTGCCCGTCCACCATCTTACCACCCTCAAAGAAATAGGCATTGTCATACAGACGGTCAAAATCGAGGGAGTCGGTATAAAGTGTGGTCTTGCGGTTCTTGAGCACTACATTATAACGGGCTCTCGCCATCTGCTCATTGCCGTCATAATAGGCATAATCGGAAGTCAGCGAGAGGGTGTCACCTTGATACATCTTCACATGACCGAAGGCTTCAAACGAATTGCTGGCTTCATAGAAATAGGCACTATCACAATAAAGACGGGCACCGACGTGCGTGAAATGTACCTTACCGTTGAGAATCGTCGCATCGGGATTCTTGTATTGGTCAAAGTGGAGCACATCAGCATGCACAAGGTAGACGCGTTTATCCTGGATTTTACGGGTAGTCCTCGACCGTTTCTTGCGCTGCTGCTTCTGGGCATAGAGTGATGGACTGGCGAAATACGCCAACACACAAAACACGCCTATGACCCAGAAAAACTTATTTGAACCAGCCCTCATACTCAAATTTACAATCACGGTAGTTGTCATTCAGACGGGTATAGACCGACTTGATCTTATCGACAACCCACTGATGGATTCGCTCCTCATTGCGCTTGGCAAGTACCACATCCTTCATCACCTGGAAGTCCTCTGTGATAGAAGCCTTATGACCCTCCACACGATTCTTCAGCTTAACAATAGCACAAACAGTCTTACCACGCTGATTAATCATCTGAAAAGCACGCGATATCTGTCCTACCTGCATGGTATCGACCACCTTGGCAACTTCCTGAGGCAAATCCTGCATCTGGAATTTTGAAGAGATACGGCCTGTCTGCATATTGGTATTCGACATCAAGCCCTTGTTATTACGGGTATCCTTATCGTCCGACAGCAGACTGGCGGCCTCCTCAAAAGAAAACTTATCTTCACGAATATCAATAGCAATAGAGTCCAAACGGCTGATAGCCTTTTCAATAGCCTCGTCAGAAACCACGGGTTTTTTCAGGATATGACGCACATTAACCTTATCACCACGCTTCTCCACAAGCTGGATAATATGGAAACCGAACTCTGATTCTACAATCTTCGAGATCTTCTTCGGATCAGTCAGGTTGAAGGCTACTGCTGCAAAAGCAGGATCGAGGGTAGCACGACCCATCAATCCCAGTTCACCACCCTGACGGGCAGAACCCGGATCCTCGGAATATAGTCTGGCGAGGGCCTGGAAGGAAGTCTCTCCCTTAGTCACACGCTCTGTATAGTCCCGCAACTCATCCTTCACACGGTTAATCTCCTCGGGGTCGATACGGGGAGTCATCGTCACAATCTGCACCTCCACCTCCGTAGGTACATACGGCAAACTATCCTGAGGCATACTGCTAAAATAACGACGCACATCAGCGGGTGTCACAGAGATATCCTCCACCAACTTACGCTTCATCTTCTGGATTTTCTGACGGTCACGGAACTCCTGACGCATCTCCTGACGCATCTGGGCAATCGACTGGTGCTTATATTCCTCCAAACGTTCACGGGATCCATCGACCATTTCCAACCAGTAACTAATCTGCTGCTCAACATCCTGAGCCACATCAGCCTCAGTCACTTCGATACTGTCGATATCAGCCTGATGGAGAAAAAGCTTATTTACGGCAATCTGCTCAGGAATCGTACAGTCAGGATCCCCACTCCACTTTACACCTTCCATCGCAGCCTGCATACGCATAGCCTCCACGTCAGACTTCAACACAGCCTCGTCGCCAATCACCCAGATTACCTCATCAATCACCGACTGAGCAGGAACCATCTGAAGAGAGTCGGAGGGAGTTGTCGGAATACTTAGAGAAATAGGAAAAGACGCAATACCCACAAAGGGCATGGCCAGAAAGAAAATGAATATAAGATTTCTTGTTGTCTTCATTAATGTTTATTTACTGTTTTCAACACATCCTTATTCACTGAGAAAGCATACTTCCTCCGAAGGTCATAGACCCAGGCTTTCTCCAACATGTCCTGATAGTCAGACACCACTTGTCCCCGAACATCAGTATAATTCTCCGGACGCTTCAACTTCTTGCCATATACAGCAGAAATGGGATAGTCCTTCAACACGGCAGTCTGTTTTTCCTTTGCTCCTTTCTTAGGTGTCGTCTTAAAGACTTCCGTATCAACGAGGGCATTATCCCCCGGCTTGAAGATACCGATCTCCACACGGATACGCACTACAGAGTCGGGATTAAACGTAGAGCGCAACTTATCAGCCCATTGATCGAAGGGTAGTTTCTTCACACACTTCTTTACAGCCTTGATATCGGCCTTATCCTTCACATGATATGCAATACCCTTATAATGGGGCTCCGACCAAGCATAGTCCTTCTGATGGTCCTTGAAATAAGCCTGCAATCCAGCCTCATCCGAACTACCTTTATCCCAAACTACCTGCTTGCTGATTTCATAGAGCAACAGACCGTCATGGTATTCTTTCATAAGGTATTTCATCTCAGGATCAACAGCCGCCAACGAGTCAGCGCGAAGATCCATCACTTTCTCTGATGTGAGCGCGCCGGAAGAGGCATCCACCTCACTCTTGATACGCTGTTTGGCAATATGATCACGGATACCCTGCTGTTCGATATTCTTCACAATTTGCGCCTTCAAAGAGTCAAAGGGCTCCAGTTGTTTCCGATCCTTCATCAGAATCACGTGCCAACCAACGGGCGACAGCACGGGCTGACTCATCTCATCTTTCTGTAAAGCATAGGCGGCATCCTCAAACTCCTTAATGGACTGATTTGGACCAATCCAATAGGGCAGTTGGCCACCATTTATGGCCGTCTGCTTATCATCAGACACCTTCTTTGCCAGTTCGGCAAAATCTGCTCCACCCCGGAGGGCTTTGTACACTGAGTCAATACGTTGCTTGGCTTTGTCTTGCTCCGCCTGTGTGGCCTTCGTCGAGACTCTAATCAGAATATGGGCAGGCAGTATCAGACCACGCGTTCCTATCTGCTCCTTCGCACGGTCATAGACTTTCTTAGCCTCCACCAGCACATCGGCATCAGTCGCCATCGTCGGCCGTACCTGCTGGTCACGATACATGGTATACTCTTGCTTAAACGACGACAGCGTGTCATAATGGGCATCAAGGGCGGCAGCCACCTTCAGCTTATAGTTGATAAACAGGTCTACATACTCATCCACCGTTTTTTTATCAATCACATCGGTACCGTTGTTCTTGTTATAGGAGTACTCAAACTCAGAACGGGGGACAGGAACGCCGTTTATCGTCATGATTACAGGATCAGAAGCCTGTGAAAAAGCCATTATGCTCGATACGAGCGCCAGAAATAAAACGATTTTTCTCATATAATCAGGAATATTAATCATTGGGGCGCGAATAGTTAGGAGCCTCACTGGTGATAGTGATGTCATGCGGATGACTCTCGTTCACTCCGGCATTGGTGATGCGGGTGAACTTAGCCTCATGCAGTTTTTCGATTGTAGCAGCTCCGCAATAACCCATACCTGAACGCAGACCACCCACCATCTGATATATCACTTCCTGAACAGTTCCCTTATAAGGCACACGACCAGCAATGCCCTCAGGCACCAGTTTCTTCACCTCCTTGGTATCACCTTGGAAATAGCGGTCCTTAGAGCCATGTTTCTGCTCCATAGCCTCTAATGAACCCATGCCACGATAGCTCTTAAACTTACGACCATTGTAGATGATAGTGTCACCAGGGCTCTCCTCTGTTCCGGCTACCAGAGAACCGATCATCACACAGGAGCCGCCTGCAGCCAAAGCCTTCACAATATCACCCGAATAGCGCAAACCACCATCGGCAATCAAAGGCACATCGGTACCTTTCAGGGCACTATATACATCATAGACGGCACTCAACTGAGGCACACCCACACCAGCGACCACACGTGTGGTGCAGATCGAACCAGGACCGATACCCACCTTCACGGCATCGGCACCATTATCCACCAACATCTTAGCAGCCTCGCCAGTAGCAACGTTACCCACTACGATATCGATATCGGGGAAGTACTTCTTTGCCTCCACCAACTTCTCAATAACCGACTTTGAATGGCCATGGGCCGTATCGATGACAATGGCATCGGCACCAGCATCCACAAGGGCCTGCATACGATCAATGGTATCACTGGTCACACCCACGCCAGCAGCCACACGCAGACGACCTTTCTCATCTTTGCAGGCCATCGGTTTATCCTTGGCTTTCGTGATATCTTTATAGGTAATCAGGCCGACCAAATGATTTTCTTTATCGACAACAGGCAGTTTTTCAATCTTATTCTTCTGCAATATTTCCGCAGCAGATATCAAGTCTGTCTGCTGATGGGTGGTCACAAGATGATCCTTCGACATGATCTCCTCAACAGGACGGTTCAACTGACGTTCAAAACGCAGGTCACGGTTGGTCACAATACCCACCAGCCGTTTCTCATTGTCCACCACGGGGATACCACCAATATGATACTCTGCCATAATATCCAGAGCCTGTGCCACAGTAGAACCTAAAGGAATAGTCACAGGATCATAGATCATACCGTTTTCCGCACGTTTGACGATAGCCACCTGACGAGCTTGTTCCTCGATCGACATATTCTTGTGGATTACACCAATACCTCCCTCACGGGCAATAGCAATAGCCATCTGCGACTCTGTCACGGTATCCATAGCTGCCGTCACAAAAGGTACATTCAGCTGGATATGCCGGGAAAAGCGGGTTTTTAACTCTACCGTCTTAGGTAACACTTCCGAATAAGCGGGAATTAAGAGGACATCGTCGAATGTCAGTCCGTCCATCACGATCTTGTCTGCAATAAATGAAGCCATAAATTCTACCTTTGTTTTAAAATATTGCGTGCAAAGGTACAAAAAAGAAGTGAATAGTGAATAGTGAATAGTGAAAAGTTACGATACCTTGTTATTTTTTAACTCTTTCAGCCTTACTATTCACCATCCACTATTCTTAGTTGGCCATTTCTGATAGGAACTTGATTCGGACTAGGCGTATCTCATCCTCCGAATAGTCGCCACCCAACTCATCCTGAGCTATGCTCAGACGATCCGTATCCGACTCTGCAAAATAGTCGTAGATATCATCAATATGATCCTCGTCCATCACCTCATCAAGGAAATAGTCGATATTCAATTTAGTACCGCTATAGACAATCGCCTCTATCTCCGATAACAATTCATCGAAGTCGATGCCCTGGGCATTAGCAATGTCGTCGAGAGCTATCTGACGGTCGATGCTTTGGATAATCTTCACCTTCAGCATAGATTTCTTTGCCACGGTGCGCACACGCAAATCTGCCTGACGCTCAATCTCATTCTCATCGCAGTATTTTTTGATGAGATCCACGAACTCCTTTGCATAGGGTTGCTTCACCTTTCCCTCTCCCACGCCCTGAATATTTTTAAGCTCCTCGAGCGTTACGGGATAGTCAGTAGCCATCTGATCGATGCTCACATCCTGAAAAATCACATATGGCGGACGTTCCATCCGTTTCGACACCTTCTTACGCAGGTCACGCAGCATCGCGGCTAATGTTGGGTCAAGGGCACCAGCTGTTCCTTCGCGCTCACCACCACTATCGATCTCATCGCTGAACTCAGCATCTTTTACTATCATAAAGGACTGCGGTGCCTTGAGGAACTTCTTGCCGGCAGCTGTAATTTTCAACAGGCCATAGTTCTCCACTTCCTTCTTCAGATAGCCCATGAGCAGAGCCTGACGAATGACCGGGTTCCAAATTTTCGGATCCTCATCCTCGCCAATACCGAATTCATCAAACTCATGGTGTTTGTGTGCGATAATCTCCTCGGTTTCCTTGCCAATAATGAAGTCTATCACATAGTCAGAGCGGAAATTCTCCTTGATGCGCTGAATCACTTGCAACACCGTCACCAGTTGATTCATAGCCTCGATCTTCGTCTTCGGATGTAGGCAGTTGTCGCAGTTGCCGCAGTTCTCACGGTCATAGGTTTCACCAAAATAATGCAATAACATCTTCCTTCGGCAGACGCTCGTTTCAGCGTATGCCGCTGTCTCCACAAGCAACTGTCGCCCGATGTCCTGTTCAGCCACAGGCTTGCCCTCCATGAATTTTTCCAGTTTATCGAGATCCTTGCTTGAATAGAAAGCAAGGCAAATACCCTCTCCGCCATCTCGACCAGCACGGCCAGTTTCCTGATAATAGCCTTCGAGCGACTTTGGTATGTCGTAGTGGATAACGAAGCGCACATCGGGTTTGTCGATACCCATGCCAAAGGCAATGGTGGCCACGATTACATCGATATTCTCCATTAGGAAGTCATCCTGCGTCTGAGTTCGTGTGGGAGAATCGAGTCCTGCATGGTAGGCCGCCGCCTTAATGTCGTTGGCCCTGAGAATGGCCGCCAGTTCCTCCACCTTTTTGCGTGACAGACAATATATGATACCACTCTTGCCAGGATGCTGCTTGATAAAGCGAATGATGTCCTTATCCACATCCTTCGTCTTCGAGCGCACTTCATAATAGAGGTTCGGACGGTTAAACGAGCTCTTAAACTCCTTGGCGTCCATGATACCTAAATTTTTCTTGATATCCGAACGCACCTTGTCAGTAGCCGTCGCTGTCAACGCGATGATTGGTGCCAAACCGATCTCATTCACAATTGGACGGATGCGACGATATTCCGGACGAAAGTCATGACCCCACTCAGAAATACAGTGGGCCTCGTCGATAGCATAGAATGAGATCTTTACCGATTTAAGGAACTCCACATTCTCATCCTTCGTCAGCGATTCGGGTGCAACATATAGCAATTTGGTGATGCCTGCCTGAATATCTGATTTCACCTGATCAATAGCCGCCTTGTTCAGCGACGAATTCAGGTAATGAGCTGTACCCTCATGCTCGCTCAACTGTGAGATGAAATCCACTTGGTTCTTCATCAGGGCAATCAGTGGCGATATCACGATGGCTACACCGTCCATCAGCAGCGAGGGTAACTGATAGCAGAGTGACTTGCCGCCGCCCGTTGGCATCAGCACAAAGGTGTCCTTACCTTCCAGCAGATTCTGGATGATTTTCTCCTGGTCACCTTTGAACTTGTCAAAGCCGAAATACTTCTTCAGTGCTTCATGCAGATTGGCTCTTTTCGTCATACCACTTTTCCTTCTTTCGTTAATGTTATAGGCTGTAGATTCTGTTATCTAAGAGGCCAGCCGCTGCAAATGCGACTTCTCCAGTTGCTGCAGCACATATTTGGCCGTCACTTCAAATTTCTTTATTCTCTTCGATGGAATCTCGAACATAGCATCCATCATTACACTCTCCACAATAGAACGAAGACCACGGGCACCGAGTTTATATTCCACGGCCTTATCAACGATTACCTCCAGTGCTTCCGGGGCAAAGGACAGTTTAATACCATCCATCTCAAACAGCTTCAAATACTGTTTAACAATAGAATTCCTTGGCTCAGTGAGAATCTTAGACAAAGCCTCTCGGTCGAGCGGATTCAAGTAGGTCAATACAGGCAGGCGACCAATAATTTCGGGTATCAGTCCAAATGCCTTCAAATCCTGAGGCACAATATACTGCATCAGATTTTCTTTGTCAATTTTTGCGACATTCTGAACCGAATTATAACCTACCACATGGGTATTCATTCTTTGGGCAATCTTACGTTCTATACCATCGAAGGCACCACCGCAGATAAAGAGAATATTCCGGGTGTCAACAGAGATATAATCCTGATCGGGATGTTTGCGCCCACCCTTAGGCGGCACGTTCACGTTGGTGCCCTCCAACAATTTGAGCAGTCCCTGCTGCACACCCTCGCCACTTACATCGCGCGTAATGGAGGGGTTGTCGTTCTTACGGGCTATCTTGTCTATCTCGTCGATGAAAACAATGCCACGCTGAGCTGCCGCCACGTCATAGTCAGCCACCTGCAGCAGTCGTGTGAGAATGCTCTCCACATCCTCGCCCACATAGCCAGCCTCGGTAAATACAGTAGCATCAACGATGGTAAAGGGCACATCAAGCATTTTGGCGATGGTACGTGCCAACAAGGTCTTGCCCGTACCGGTAGAACCGACCATAATAATATTACTCTTCTCGATCTCCACACCGTCCTTCTCCTCGGGCTGCTGCAACCGCTTATAATGATTGTAGACGGCCACTGAAAGGAAACGCTTCGCCTCGTCCTGGCCAATGACGTACTGGTCAAGAAATTTCTTGATGTCCATAGGTTTGGGCACCTCCTTCATCTTGAAGTGACCGTTACCACGAGTCTGAGGGGTTTCAGTGAGATTCTCCTGCACGATACGATAGGCTTGCTCGGCACAGTTCTCGCAAATAAAACCATTCGCACCGGTGATGAGCAATCGGCACTCACGCTCTGTCCTTCCACAGAAACTACATGCTTTCTTTACCATTATTATTTTTTCCTTGTAAGAACATTGTCAATCATACCGTATGCCTTGGCCTCCTCAGCCGTCATCCAGTAATTACGATCGGAATCGGCATACACCTTGTCATACGGGGTATGTGAATGCTCGGAGATAATGGTGTAGAGTTCCTTCTTGAACTTAAGAATCTCCTTAGCCTCAATCTCGATGTCCGACGCCTGTCCTTGTACACCACCGAGGGGTTGGTGAATCATCACACGACTATGGGGCAGTGCCGAGCGCTTACCCTCGGTACCAGCCACAAGCAGCACAGCGCCCATTGAGGCTGCCATACCAGTACAGATAGTAGCCACGTCGCTGGAGATGAACTGCATGGTGTCATAGATACCAAGACCCGCTGTCACGCTGCCACCAGGCGAGTTGATATAAATACTGATATCCTTACCAGAGTCCACAGAGTCAAGATACAACAACTGAGCTTGCAGTGTATTAGCGGTATAGTCGTCAATCTGAGTACCCAAGAAAATGATGCGATCCATCATCAATCGTGAAAAGACGTCCATTTGAGTCACGTTCAACTGACGTTCCTCAAGGATATACGGATTCAGATACTGAGCCTGTGCCTGCATCATCTCGTCGAATGTCAGGCCATCCATTCCTAAATGCCCTACGGCATATTTTCTAAAATCATTCTTCATAATCATATATGTTAGAAGGGTCATCGACCTTTTTATCTTGTGATTGGGACACAAAGATAAGAAAAAAAGTCGATAACCCTTCAAAAAAAGGAGTTATTTTTTCGTAAAAATACTTATTTTCCCTCCATCATCTTATTAAACTCGTCCAAAGTGACCGTTTTTTCGTTCAATTTGACCACACTTTTAAGTTTTTCGGTCAATTTAAGATCCACTGCACGATCCACAAAATTGTCGATGTTCTCACGTTTCTTCAACTGCTCTTCGGCATAGTTCTCAAGCACATCGTCTGGCATGTTGGCCATACCATACTGGGCAAATTGTGCACGGACGGCCTCTTTGGCCACACGCTTCACATCCTCATCCTCAATCTTGATCTCCTGGGCGGCCACAATCTGCTCCTTAATCAGGTGCCAAGCCAGTTCCTTAATACTGCCCTCGAAGTTCTGTTCCACGAAGTCAGCACCTTTATCCTTGTTATTCTGCAACATCACTCGCTTCAACAGAGCCTCAGGGAATTCAAGTTTGCCCACCTTCTTCTCCAGATGAGAGCGTACATCTTGCATAAACTTGTAATCGCTACTACCCACAAACTGACCCTTCAACTGTTCTGCGATCTTCTCACGGAAAGCTTTCTCATCCTTCACGGAGCCCTCGCCAAACACACGGTCAAACAATGCCTGGTTTACCTCTGCAGGCTGGAAATGACGGATTTCAGTCACTTGGAACGAGAAATCACTGTTCACATCAGCAACATCTTCCTTTTTCACTTTTAGCAAGGCAGCCACTTCAGCATCATTATCAGGATAAGCCTTCTTAGGATTAAAGGTAATAATATCACCGGGCTTACAACCATCGAAAAGTTTCTTCTGCGTATCTTCCTTAATATAAGCAGGCATAATCATGCCACCTTCGGTAGTAATACCGCCCTCGAGGGTGCTGCCTTTCTCGTCGAGCTGACGCAGGTCACCCGTAAGGGTATCGTTACCACTGAAAACATCAGCCTTCACGAACTCACCACCTTGCGAAGCATACATCTGCACCTGCTGATCGATGAGTTTGTCGTCGACAGCAATGGTATAATAGTCAACCTTATCCTTATCGCTCAAAGTCACCTTGAATTCGGGTGCGACAGCAATATCGAACACAAAGGTCATCTCACCATCCTTCTCGAAATCCTGAGGCTGCTGCTTTTCGCTGGGCAGGGGATCGCCAAGCATCTGAATCTTGTTCTCACGGACATATTCATAAAGCTTCTCCCCCATCAGGCGGTTCACCTCGTCAACCTTTACTGCTGTACCATACTGTTTCTTAATCATACCCATGGGAACCATTCCTGGACGGAAACCAGGCACTTGGGCTTTCTTGCGATAGTCTTTCAGAGTTTTCTCTACCTTCTCCTGATAATCTGCTGGTTCAATGGTCATGGTCAGTAAACCATTGATCTTATCAGGGCAATCAAATGTAATTTTCATCTTTCTTTATACCTTATTATATATATTACTCAAAAATTGAGGTGCAAAAGTACAACAAAAAAGTGAATAGTGAATAGTGAATAGTGAAAAATTTGCTTCTGTATTGTGTTTTTTTAACTATTCACTATTTACAACTCATCTTCTTCCTTAGCCTTCCGTTCTTCCTCCATCAACTGAAAATCCTTCTTTCTCAGCACGAACGAGTTCGTCAAATACTTCTCCCTCACAATTTTGTTCTCTGCCAACTCTTCTGGCGAGCCTTGGAACAAGATACGGCCTTCAAACAACAGGTAAGCACGGTCGGTGATGGTTAGCGTTTCGTCCACATTATGGTCGGTTATCAGAATACCTATGTTCCTGTATTTCAATTTCCAAACAATCTGCTGGATATCCTCCACAGCGATAGGATCGACGCCTGCAAAGGGCTCGTCGAGCATAATGAATTTCGGTTCGATGGCCAGACAACGGGCAATCTCAGTCCTTCGACGCTCACCACCTGAGAGTTGGTCACCCTTATTCTTGCGCACCTTACCCAAACGGAACTCCTTGATCAGTTCCTCCAACTTCTGTAACTGGTAGTCACGGGGCTTCCCTGTCATCTCCAATACCGAAAGAATATTGTCCTCCACGCTCATCTTACGGAACACGCTTGCCTCCTGGGCCAGATAGCCGATACCCGCCCTGGCACGCCTGAACACAGGGTATTTTGTCACATCCTCGTCGCCCAGATAGATGTGTCCTCCATTTGGTACAATCAGGCCTGTAGTCATATAAAACGAGGTGGTTTTGCCGGCACCATTGGGGCCCAACAGACCGACAATCTCGCCCTGCTTCACATTAAAACTCACATCGTTCACCACAGTACGCTTGCCATACCGCTTTACGAGACCTTCCGTACGCAACACTAATCCTTCTGTTTCCATAATTGCCCGCAAAAATACTATATTTTTCTCAGAATTGGTGGGTTACCCACAAAAAAATGTGCCGTTGTTTGGTATTATTAACGATTATCCTTGGCTGTTTGGGAAATAATGTCTACCTTTGTCGACGATAAAGACGACAGAGTGAGATGATCATCATCAGATATCTGACCATTTTCGGGCGCTACCTGCAACTGATGGGACGGACCTTTTCCGTTCCGGAGCGTATACGTATGTTCTTTAAATCATATGTGAAAGAGATGGCGCAGTTGGGTGTAAACTCCATTGGCATTGTGTTACTTATCTCATTCTTTATCGGTGCCGTGATCTGTATTCAAATGAAGCTGAATATCCAAAGCCCGTGGATGCCCCGATGGGTGAGCGGCTATACTACACGCGAGATCCTACTATTGGAGTTTTCGAGTTCCATCATGTGTTTGATCTTAGCCGGTAAAGTGGGTTCAAATATCGCTTCAGAGTTAGGTACAATGCGCGTGACGCAGCAGATCGATGCCTTGGAGATCATGGGCGTGAACTCTGCCAGCTATTTGATACTGCCGAAAATCATGGGTATGCTCACTATCATGCCCTTCTTGGTGATATTCTCGTCGGCCACGGGTATTTTAGGCGCCTACGCCACTGCCTATGTGGGCCATGTGCTGCCTCCCGACGACCTCACACTGGGGCTGCAGCACTCATTTAAGTCGTGGTTTATGTGGATGTCTATCATCAAGAGCGAGTTCTTTGCCTTTATTATCTCGAGCGTGCCGGCCTTCTGCGGCTATACAGTGGAAGGCGGTAGTGTAAACGTGGGCAAGTCGTCAACCGATGCTGTAGTGTCGTCAAGCGTGCTTATCCTATTCAGTGATGTCTTCCTAACTCAGTTGTTGTCATGATAGAGGTTAAGAATCTATATAAGTCGTTTGAAGACAAGGAGGTACTATCTGATGTCAGTACAGTATTTGAAGATGGTAAGACGAACCTGATTATCGGTCAGAGCGGATCGGGAAAGACAGTGCTTATGAAGAACTTGGTGGGATTGTTGGACCCCACGAGCGGACAAGTACTCTACGACGGTCGCGATTTCGTGGCGATGTCGAAGAAGGAGAAGGTATATATGCGACGTGAGATGGGCATGATTTTCCAGAGCGCGGCCCTGTTTGACTCGCTGACGGTGCTGGAGAATGTGATGTTCCCATTGGATATGTTCTCATCGATGAACCTCCGGGAACGCAAGAAACGAGCTATGGATTGTTTGGATCGTGTGAACCTGGTAGGTGCCGAGGAGAAGTTCCCAGGCGAGTTGTCTGGCGGCATGCAGAAGCGCGTGGCTATCGCCCGTGCCATCGCTCTAAATCCCAAATATCTGTTCTGTGACGAGCCGAACTCCGGCCTCGATCCGAAGACCTCGCTCGTAATCGATGACCTACTGCACAGCATCACTAAAGAATTCAACATGACCACCATAATCAATACCCACGACATGAACTCAGTGATGGGTATCGGTGAAAATATCATCTTTATATACGAAGGTCGCAAGGAGTGGCAAGGGGTCAGCAGTCAGATTATGCACTCCAACAACACCCGCCTCACCGACTTCATCTTCGCCAGCGACCTGCTAAAGAACATGCGCAATCTAGTTCTGGAGAAAGAGACTGTGAACCAGCTTGAAAATCCGTGAGTTAACTCATTTCATCAATCGAGTTAACTCAGTTGATGATTTGAGTTAACTCACGGTATAATTAGAAGTTCCATTTGACTGCAAGCGTGGGATTAACGAAGAAAGTCTTGTCGTTAATCGTATTATATATGAAATTGTTGCTTATTTCCACCTCGGAACCTATGCTGAGGTGGTTGGTGAAGTTGTACCACAACTGGGGTTCAGAAAGGATGACGAGTTGTCCATGATCATTTGTCTTCTGGCTTCGCCAAAAATCAATAAAACCTAAAAACGACATTTTGCGATTGAGGAAATGGACGCCCCATACACCAGTGAGCTGCACACTATTGAAAGCGGTATTGAAATCGTAATTCTTAAAGAAGCGCTTGTACAGCAGCTGGAGCGACCAAGTAGCAGTAAAATTGGGGGTATTACCATTATAGGCGACACCTGCGAGGGCTGCCTGCTGGTAACTTCCAGTACGAGAGCCGAGACCACCGTCATATTCAACATGAATGGCGAAGGGCAACTTATTAGTGAGATTGAACTCGCGTGAGATTTCAGTATAGGCACCTAAGGTTTCCTTACGACTAAGGTCGACATCAACGAAATAGTACCAAGAACCCCAGTCGTCAGACTTGAACTGTTCGAGTGTGAGGGTAACTTTCTGACGAGTGGATTCCTCGTCTGGGTAAAGGTTTCTGCCAAAGTCGTAGTGAAGCTGGATGTTCTGCGAATTGGCGATAAGAGCAGAGAAGGCTAGAGCGGTAAGGAAAACATACTTTTTCATATTCTTATTTATTTAATTTTTTAATAATTAAACTTGCAGCATTTACGGGAGCGATTTGGTCGCCAAGACGACGGCTGACCTCATCATAGCATTCAAGCATAGTTTCACGAGCAGGTCCTTCGAGAATCTTGTCAAGTTCAGCACGGATATTATCGACAGTAAAAGTGCGACCTAAGAGTTCTGTGACAACCTCACGGTCGGCAATGAGGTTGACCAATGAGATGTACTTCACTTTGAGCAAGCGACGACGCAGGTAGTCGGCAATCACAGGCAAGGGGAGCTTGTAGCACACAACCTGCGGCACGCGGAAGAGACAAGCCTCGAGGGTGGCGGTGCCACTTGTGACAAGGGCTGTATGTGCCTGGGAAAGCAGGGCATAGGTCTGGTTATATATCACCTGCACCTTCCGGCCTTTGACAAAAGGGGCATAATAGTCCGCTTCGATACCTGGAGCAGCGGCAAGGATGATCTGGTAATAGTCCTCGTAGGGTTTCACAGCCTCGAGCATGGCAGGGAGATTGTCTTTGATTTCCTGCTTCCGAGATCCCGCCAACAAAGCGATGATGGGCTGAGCTGGAGAGACCGAAAATTTCAGATTGTCAGGATGATTACAAGTCAGAAACTGCCGAACCTCATCAGCCGTGGGATTACCCACATAGTGGACGGGATAGTGGTGTTTGCCTTCGAAGAAATCGACTTCAAAGGGCAAAATGGAGAAAAGTTCATCGACATCACGCTTGATATTTTTGATGCGGTACTCTTTCCAAGCCCATATTTTGGGGGAAATGTAATAATAGACGGGGAAATTTGTCCGTGATTTTACAAACCGTGCTATTTTCAGATTGAAGCCAGGATAATCGACAAGAATGACACAGTCAGGTTGCCATGAGATGATATCGTCCTTACACATCCGCATATTCGATATAATCGTAGACAAATGGAGAAGCACAGGAACAAAGCCCATATAGGCAAGGTCTCTGTAATGACGCACGCAAGTACCTCCAACAGCTTTCATCATATCGCCGCCAAAAAACCTAAATTCCGCATCAGTATCAAGATTCTTCAACGACTGCATCAAGTGAGAAGCATGAAGGTCACCCGAGGCCTCACCGACTATAAGATAGTATCTCATAACGGCCAGACTTTAAGTTGTTCAATTGCTTGATAGGCAGTGAGATCTATTTGTGTAGGGGTAATGGCCACATAACCGTTGTCTAAGGCCCAACGGTCAGTATCCTCGGCCGCCGGCTCGTCGTTGCGATAATGGCCAACCATCCACCAATAGTCGTAGCCACGGGGATGATGACATTTTGCCACTTCGTTGAACCAAGTGCCACGAGCCATGCGACAAACCCTGACGCCCTGAAACATAGATGCAACAGGGAAGTTTACATTAAGGCAGACACCAAGGGGCAAACCTTCTCTCAAAACCTGGGCTATAATGGTACGGATGAATGGGCGAAGAGGTTCGAAGTCAGCATTGTCATGATGGTCGCAGAGTGAGAAGGCCACCGAAGGGATGTATTTCATACAGCCTTCGAGAGTAACGCCCATCGTACCGCTATAATGGGCATTAACAGAGGCATTGTCGCCATGGTTGATACCGCCGATGACCATATCTGGTCGACGCGGACAGATTTCGGAGAGCGCCAATTTCACACAGTCGACGGGCGTACCATTGCAAGACCATATTTCGACGCCCTCATGCTGTTCGCGTTTTTGCAGACGCAATGGAATGGTGGCCGAAAAGGCACAAGAGTAGCCACTACGAGCATCGTTGGGGGCACAAACAATGATGTCGCCAACGTCAGACAGCATCTCTACAAGGCTCCGGATGCCCTTTGATTGATAGCCATCATCATTGGAAATGAGCAATAGTGGTCGTTTAATATTCATAAAATATCAATGATTTGAGTGCAAAATTACAAAAAAATATGAATTCTGAAATATGAATTATGAATTATTTCGTAACTTTGTACCCAAATTTCTAATTAAGAATAAGGTTAAACAAAATTATAATGGGTAAAATCATTGCATTAGCGAACCAAAAAGGCGGTGTTGGCAAGACGACCACCACAATGAATCTCGGTGCTTCACTGGCTACCTTGGAAAAGAGTGTTTTGATTGTCGACGCCGACCCTCAGGCCAATGCCTCAAGTGGTCTGGGCGTGGACATCAAGGAAGTGGAATGCTCTATTTATGAATGTATCATCAACAAGGCTGACGTGAGAGATGCCATCTATACTACAGACATCGAAAATTTAGACATCATCCCTAGTCATATAGACCTCGTTGGCGCAGAAATAGAGATGCTGAACATGGACAACCGTGAGAAGATTCTTCGCCATCTTTTAGAACCAATACGCGCAGAATATGACTATATTCTCATCGACTGCTCGCCCTCGTTAGGTCTCATCACAGTAAATGCCCTGTCTACCGCAGACTCTGTAATTATCCCCGTGCAGTGTGAGTACTTTGCTTTGGAGGGAATCAGCAAGCTGCTTAACACTATTAAAATCATTAAGAACAAACTGAATCCAACTTTGGAGATTGAAGGTTTTCTGCTGACGATGTATGATAGTCGCCTCAGATTGGCAAATCAGATTTACGACGAAGTAAAACGCCACTTCCAGGAGTTGGTCTTCAAGACCGTGATCCAAAGGAACGTGAAATTATCGGAGAGTCCGAGTCATGGTTTGCCCGTCATCCTCTATGATGCTGACTCCACCGGTAGCAAGAACCACTTGGCACTCGCTAAGGAAATCATCAGTAAAAACAGTTAATATCCATAAAAGAAACGACACTCAATAACATGGCTGTACATAAGAAATACGACCGCAATGTACTGGGCAGAGGTCTGGACAATATTGGAAATGGTAAAGGCAGAGGTCTGGACGCCCTGATTAATACAAAGGACGTTGAGACGGAAGGCAGTTCGAACCTCAGCGAGATTGCCACCGATAAAATCATCTCGAATCCCAACCAACCCCGTAGGGAATTTGACGAGGAGGCACTGACGGAACTAGCCAATAGCATCCGTGAAATCGGTATCATTACCCCTATAACCCTACGTCAGACGACTGACGGTAAATATCAGATTATCGCTGGTGAGCGTCGTTGGCGAGCAGCCAAAGCCGCTGGTCTGACTACCATACCTGCCTATATCCGTACGGTAGAGGACGAGGGTGTGATGGAGATGGCTCTTGTGGAGAATATCCAGCGCGAGGACCTGAATGCTATCGAAATAGCCCTTGCCTACCAGCACATGGCCGACACCATCGGCATGACACAAGAGAGAATCTCGGAGCGCGTAGGCAAAAGCCGCACTTCCGTCACCAACTTTATGCGTTTGCTTAAACTGCCCGCACAGATACAAATGGCACTAAAGAACCACGAGATAGACATGGGGCATGCCCGTGCCCTGCTGGCTATCGACAGTCCGTCAGCACAGATCAAACTATTCAAAGACATCCAAAAGAACAACTACTCCGTTCGCAAAGTTGAGGAACTGGTGAAAATTATCAAGGACGGAGCCGATCTGCAGACCGCCAAGAAGACATCAGACCAAAAGGCTCGTATGCCTGAGGAATTTAATGCCCTACGCAAACGATTGGCAGACCTATTCCAAACAAAGATACAGATGACCTTCACCCCCCAAGGCAAGGGTAAAATTACCATCGGCTTCGACAATCCTGATGAGTTGGAGCACATCATGAACACCTTTGATAAAATATCAAATTGAGACGTTATATTATTATATTGAACGAACGGTCTCTGGTAGTCGTATTCCTGCTGTTGACAGCCATTACCGGTTTTGCCCAAGAGGTCGATGATGTGCCTGAGGACAGTATCTATGCCATCAGCAGCGATAGTCTTCTGATTGAGAGCAATACCATCGATAATCTCTTTTCCGACAGTCTTCAAAAGCAGTTGAGCGTAATGGCCGAGGCCAATCCGCCCATAAAAGTAAAGAAAGACTGGGACAAATGGCAGCCCGATCCCAAGCGAGCCCTTTGGCTTGCGCTTGTCTTTCCAGGCGGCGGACAAATCTACAACCGCAAATACTGGAAGTTGCCACTGATCTATGGCGGCTTTATGGGTTGTTTGTATGCCATGAACTGGAACAACAATATGTATAAAGATTATTCACAAGCCTATCTCGACATAATGGACGACGACCCAAACACCGCCAGTTTTAATAGCTATCTGCATTTAGGTGCGAAGATTACCGAAAGTAATGAAGAGCGATACAAGCAAATCTTCAAAAGCAGAAAGGACAAATACCGCCGTTGGCGCGACTTGAGTTTTTTCGTGATGGTAGGTGTATACGCCCTCTCCGTAATAGATGCCTATGTAGATGCAGAACTCTCCGTTTTCGACATCTCAAAGGACCTGAGCCTGAAGGTGGAACCAACCATTATGAACAATAATTTGCCGATTAATCCCTTTCATGCGGGCGCGTTGGGTCTCAACTGCAGTTTAAACTTTTAATGTGACAATATATTGAATATGAAGAAAATAATAATATGGATACTACTCGGTCTTTTCCTGATCGGTTCAGGAGGCATGGCCGACGCACAAGTGGTTAAAAAGACTGTTAAGGACACTCCTTTGGTGATTGAAGAAGAAGAAGAAGAGGAGGAAGAAGAGGACTATGATGACGAGGAGGAAGATGGCGACTTCGAGGAAGATGACGATGTGCCTAACACCCTCGGAGAAGACGAAATTACCGTCACCGACAAGCAGGGCAATGAGGAACTTATCGAATTCCCCGAGGCCATGACCTACGACCTCGACAGTTTGCTGAACCTCTATATGTCGAAAACCTATCTCACGGGTACCAACGACTGTGAGATGAAGGATGTCAACCCCATTTATCCTCGTGAGGTCTATATCGAGCGGCTCAGTAGGATACCCTCGGTAATGGAACTGGCCTACAATGATGTAGTACAGAAATTCATCGACCGCTATACAGGTCGTCTGCGATATTCTGTCAGCTATATGCTAGGCGCCATGAACTTCTATATGCCAGTCTTTGAGGAGGCCCTCGAGGCCTATCAACTACCCTTGGAGCTGAAATATCTTCCTATCATCGAGTCTGCGCTGAACCCGAAGGCTGTGTCGAGAGTGGGAGCAACGGGGTTGTGGCAGTTTATGCCCGCTACCGGCAAGCAGTATGGTCTAGAACTGAATTCCCTCGTTGACGAGCGTCGCGACCCCGTGAAGTCATCGTATGCTGCCGCCCGTTATCTGAAAGCCCTGTACAAAATATTCGGCGACTGGAACCTAGTAATTGCAGCCTACAACTGCGGTCCAGAGAATATCAACAAGGCTATCCGTAGAGCCCGTGCTGCTAAGGGCAAGACCCAAGAGGGTGACGTGCTCACTTCTGCTGACAAGGACTATTGGCATATCTACCCCTATTTGCCTGCTGAGACGCGTGGTTACGTGCCCGCATTTATTGCAGCCAACTATATTATGACCTATTATTGCGACCACAATATCTGTCCGATGACCACGCGTTTGCCTGCGCAGACTGATACCGTCGTCGTCAGGCGTAATGTCCATCTGGAACAGGTGGCCGCTGTGCTAGGACTCGACATCGACATGTTGCGTTCTCTTAATCCCGAATATCGTCGCGATGTCGTACCTGGACTCACTAAGCCCTCGGTCATCCGTCTGCCACTGGCTGATACCGGACGGTTTATTGACAATGAGGATTCTATCTACAACTATCGGACCGATGAACTACTCAACAAGCGACTGGAGGTGACCATCAACGATGATGTACCTACCTACACCCGTAAGACCACCAAGAAGGTGACTCGCAAGAATAGTCGGGCAAAGCGAAATAGCCGCGTGACCAGGAACAAACGCACAACAGCCCGCAAGACGACTACTAAGAAAACAACCGCCAAGAAAAAGACGGTTTCAAAAAAGAAGGCACCTGTTAAGAAAAAGACCACTGCCAAGAAATCACGTAGAAGGAGGTAAACAAGTATGGACGAAGACAAGATTCCTCAGGAAGAACTCGATGAAAAACTGGTAAACAATGCGTTTCAGGAGCTGCTAGACAGCTACCTGTCATCCCGCCATCGCAAGAAGGTGGACCTCGTCACAAAGGCTTTCAACTTTGCGCGACAAGCACACAAAGGGGTTCGGCGTCTGTCTGGCGAACCCTATATCATGCATCCTATTGCCGTTGCCCTCATCGCCTGTAAGGAAGTGGGACTCGGCTCTACAAGTATCTGTTCGGCATTGTTGCATGATGTCGTTGAAGATACCGACTACACTGTAGAGGACATCGAGAATATCTTCGGTACGAAAATTGCACAGATTGTTGACGGTCTGACAAAAATCAGCGGTGGAATCTTCGGAGAGCAGGCCTCAGCACAGGCCGAGAATTTCAAGAAACTGTTGCTCACGATGAGCGATGATATCCGTGTAATCTTGATTAAGATATGTGACCGTCTGCATAATATGCGAACTTTGGAGTCGCAGCCCGCCAACAAACAATACAAAATTGCAGGTGAGACCCTATATATCTATGCCCCGTTGGCCAACCGTTTGGGTCTTAACAAGGTAAAATCGGAACTTGAGAACCTGAGTTTCAAGTTCGAGCATCCCGATGAGTATGCCAGCATCTCAAAAAAGTTGGAAACCACTCAAAAACAACGTGAGAAATTGTTTGACGAGTTCACCAAACCCATTCGTGCAGCTCTCGACGGCATGCACATCCAATACGAACTTAAACAACGTGTAAAAACCCCCTACTCCATCTGGAACAAGATGCAGAACAAACACGTAACTTTTGAGGAGATCTACGACATCCTTGCACTGCGCATCATCTTCACACCTCGCGTCAGAGAAGAGGAAGTCAACGAGTGCTTCAATATTTACGTGGCTATCTCCCGTATCTACAAGTCGCATCCTGACCGTATGCGAGATTGGCTAAGTCATCCAAAGGCCAACGGCTATCAGGCCTTGCACGTTACCCTGATGTCGAAGACAGGTCAGTGGATAGAGGTACAAATACGCTCCGACCGCATGGACGAGGTGGCTGAACAAGGATTTGCTGCCCACTGGAAATACAAGGATGGATTGGAAGACGAGGAATATACGGAGGACGAGGCCGAACTGAACGACTGGCTGCGTACTATCAAGGAGATTCTCGATGACCCACAGCCCGACGCTATGGATTTCCTCGACACCATCAAGCTGAACCTTTTTGCCAGCGAGATTTTCGTCTTCACCCCGAAAGGTGAAATTAAGACGATGCCCACAGGCTGTACAGCCCTTGACTTTGCCTTCTCTATCCATACTTTCTTAGGTAGTCATTGTATCGGTGCCAAAGTCAACCATAAGCTAGTA
Source organism: Prevotella sp. (assembly GCA_017556145.1). Taxonomy (GTDB): domain Bacteria; phylum Bacteroidota; class Bacteroidia; order Bacteroidales; family Bacteroidaceae; genus Prevotella. Next base: position 80,275 of record JAFZCU010000114.1, read on the forward strand.
CCGCTGTCGCATAAGCTACAAAGCGGTGACCAGGTGGAGATTCTCACCTCGAAATCACAGCATGTCAGTCCTGCCTGGATCAACTTCGCATCCACAGCCAAAGCCAAAGCAAAGATCCAAGCCATCGTGCGTCGAAACAACCGCGAGGTGCAGAAAAAAGGTGAAGAAATCCTGATGGAGTTTCTAAAGAAAAACCAACAAGAATACACGTCGGCCGTGGCCGATCGTCTGGCAGAGTTTCACGATATCAGGAAACGCAATGATTTCCTCATCGCCTTGGGTGAGAAGAAGGTATTGCTGGGCGAGAAAGACTTGGATGAGCTGAATGGTAAAAATAAAAAAGAAGAAAGAGGCGGTTGGAGAAAGTATGTCCCCTTTATCGGCGGTAGCACCAAGAAAAAGGAAGATGAGAATCGTCAAGAATTGTTCGTAGTGCCTGATAAGTTTAATCGAAAAAAGCCAATCTTCATTACAGAAGAGAACATCAGTCAATATAAATTCCCTGGTTGTTGTCACCCCATCCCAGGCGATGATGCCCTCGGTTATATCGACAACAAGAACCAGATAGAAATTCACAGACGAAACTGTCCTGTGGCTGCTAAATTGAAAACCAGTTTCGGCAACCGAATCCTCGACATCAAGTGGGACATGCATAAGACGCTCTATTTTGATGCGACCATCCGTCTAGGAGGTATCGACCGTGTAGGTCTGCTTAATGAGGTAACACAGATTATATCTGCACAAATGAACGTGAATATACATACGGTGAACATCACCTGTGAGGAAGGTATTTTCGATGGTAGCATTGAATTGCGCGTGCATGACCGCGATGACGTGAAAACCATCATTAACAATCTCAGAAGCGTGCAAGACCTGAAGGAAATCTCACAAATCATGTGACTCGGATATGAATAAACTACTTCTACTAATCGCCTTGAGTCTGTCAATCGTTGCACAGGCAGCTAAGAGTTATGACAACCCAGACACCATCGTTGTGGCCCGCGATGGTACAGGAGAGTTCCGTACTGTTGACGAGGCCATCGAAGTATGCCGCGCTTTCATGGACTACCACAAGGTTATCTATATAAAGAAAGGTACGTATAAGGAGAAACTCATCATCCCTCAGTGGCTTCAGAACATAGAATTCTGTGGCGAGGATGTGAATGAAACTGTCATCACCTACGATGACCATGCCAATGTGAAGATTGTCTTAGGGACAGCTTCGCCCCGTAAACAAGCGATGGGCACTTTCCGCACCTATACCCTCAAGATTGAAGCCAACGACATCACGCTGAAGAACCTTACCATCGAGAACAACTCTGCCCGTCTCGGGCAGGCCGTTGCCCTCCATACAGAAGGCGATCGTCTGGTATTCATCAACTGCCGGTTTATCGGGCACCAAGATACTATATATACGGGTATGCCTTATACACGTCTTTTTTTCAAAGACTGTTATATCTGCGGTACCACCGACTTCATTTTCGGCCCCTCGACAGCCTGGTTTGAGGATTGCACCATCGAGAGTCTCGTCAACAGTTACATCACCGCAGCCTCCACGCCTGCCGATGCGACCTATGGCTATATCTTCAACAATTGTCGACTCATCGCAAAAGCTGATGTTGACAAGGTGTATCTTGGACGTCCCTGGCGCGACTATGGCTATTCGCTCTTTATGAACTGTGATTTAGGCGCACATATCCGCCCAGAAGGCTGGCACCACTGGGAAAAACAACGCGAGAATACAGCCCGATATATGGAATATAACAATCATGGAGCCGGTGCCCAGCCCCAGCAACGTGTAGCCTGGAGCCGTCAGTTAACCAAGAAAGAGGCTTTACAGATAACGCCAGCCAAGGTCTTCGTCCGTCAAGACAATTGGAACCCGATGCCTTAATAAAAAAGCAACTGAACTACTGAAGATAGTCCAGTTGCTTTTTTAAGGCCTGCAACTCAGAACGCACACCAATAAGCGCTTCAAGTACATCTGCCTTCTTATCAGCTCCCTTGCGGTTCTGATTCAGAATTTTCTTAGCCGCAGCCAACTTAAAACCACGCACTTTTACCAGATTGTGGATTACGCGAATCTGTTCAATATCTTTCTCCTGATACTGGCGTACCTTTGCGGGTCCACTCACTTTCGGTCTCAACGAAGGAAACTCCTGCTCCCAATAACGGAGCGTACTCTCATTCAGCCCGAACATCTGTGCCACTTCGCTGATGGAGTAATACAATTTGAGGTTTTTGTTCAGATTCAGTGCCATACGTTTATCTTTTGATCATTTCTTCCCTTAAAGGTTTGCCAATTCCACCACCTTATCAACAGCAGCAGAGAGTCCATCGGCATTCTTTCCACCAGCCTGAGCGAAATGGGGTTGTCCGCCTCCGCCACCTTGAATGAGTTTGGCAGCCTCACGTACCATTTGACCGGCATTCAGGCCATGATCACTGACCATATCGTCACTCATCATGATTGAGAGTTGGGGCTTATTGTTATCATGAGTACCTAAAACACAGAGCAGAGAGCCTTCTACGGCAGCACGGATCTTAAAGGCCAAGTCTTTGGCTGCAGCCGGATTCATGGGTAGCACAGCGGTAACAACCTTCACGCCACCTACCTCACGAGCTTTCTCAACAAGCTGCTTAGCAGCACGTTCCACAGCCTGAGCTTGGAATGACTCAATCTCCTTCTTCATGGCGTCATGCTCATCGACATATTTCTTAATCACACCTTGTAGGTCCTTAGCATTGTTGAAGAAAGCCTTTACTGCACGCAACATGTCCTCTGTCTGATACAACAACTCCTCACATTCCTTACCAGTCTTGGCCTCGATACGACGGATACCTGCGGCCACACTACTCTCAGAGAGAATCTTGAAGAAGCCAATACGACCTGTTGATGAAGCATGGATACCACCACAGAACTCGCACGAAGGACCGAAACGAACCACACGCACCTTATCGCCATATTTTTCACCAAAGAGGGCAATGGCACCGAGTTTCTTAGCCTCATCGAAAGGCACGTCGCGGTGCTCATCAATGTGGATGTCCTGACGGATCATATCATTCACCATACGCTCCACCTCACGAATCTGCTCATCACTTACTTTCTCAAAGTGAGAAAAGTCGAAACGTAAAGTGTCGGGACTTACAAACGAACCCTTCTGTTCTACGTGATCACCTAAAACCTGTTTCAGGGCATAATCGAGCAGATGGGTAGCAGTATGATTGGCGGCAGAGGCATTGCGTTTGTCAGTATCCACACAAGCCATGAACTGAGCCGTAGGATCCTTGGGTAGCTGCTTCACGATATGCACGGTCTGGTTGTTCTCGCGCTTGGCGTCAATGATGTCGATGGTCTCGGCTTCGTTGCAAATGACACCACAATCACCGACCTGTCCACCCATCTCACCATAGAACGGGGTGAAATCAAGCACAAGCTCATAGAACTCGTTCTTTTTTTGCGTCACCTTACGATATCTCAGGATATGACACTCGTATTCCGTATAGTCATAACCCACAAACTGCTGCTCACCAGCAGTCAATTCCGTCCAGTCGGAATTCTCTACAGCAGCGGCATTGCGGGCACGCTCCTTCTGCTTCTGCATTTCTACATTGAACTGCTCTTCATTGACCGTGAAACCATTCTCACGACAAATCAACTCTGTCAAATCAAGTGGGAAACCATAGGTATCGAAGAGACGGAAGGCCTGAACGCCATCAAGTTTGCTCTTACCTTCTGCTTTCAACTGCTCCATAGCCTTGTCAAGCAAGGAAATACCTTTATCCAATGTACGCAGGAACGAGTCTTCCTCTTCCTTCATTACCTTTGAAATCAACTGCTGCTGAGCCTTCAATTCCGGGAAGGCATCACCCATCTCATAGACAAGTGTCGGCACCAATTTATAGAGGAAAGCCTCTTTCTGACCAAGGAATGTATAAGCGTAGCGAACGGCACGGCGAAGGATACGGCGGATGACATAGCCAGCTTTTGCATTGGAAGGCAACTGTCCATCTGCAATCGAGAACGACACTGCACGAAGGTGGTCGGCACAAACACGCATAGCCACATTGATATCATCCTGCTGTTTTGTGATGGGAGTTTCCTGCTCTTCCTCAAAAGTTACATATTTCAGTCCTGTCAACTCCTGCTCAGCCTTAATGATTGGCTGAAAAACGTCTGTATCATAGTTGGAGTGCTTACCTTGCAGCATACGGACGAGGCGTTCGAAACCCATACCCGTATCGATTACATTCATGGAAAGCTTCTCCAATGAACCGTCAGCCTTACGGTTAAATTGCATAAACACTAGATTCCAAATCTCAATTACCTGGGGATCGTCCTGGTTTACAAGTTCACGGCCACTCTTACCCGAGGCCTTGCGCTGCTCAGGTGTACGAGAATCAACATGAATCTCTGAACAAGGTCCACAGGGACCTGTATCGCCCATCTCCCAGAAATTATCATGCTTGTTACCATTAATAATATGGTCTTCTGGCACATGCTTAGCCCAATATTCCGCAGCTTCATCATCGCGGGGGATATTCTCCTCAGGCGAGCCTTCAAAGACCGTCACATAGAGATCTTCGGGATTCAGTTTCAGCACATCTACCAGATATTCCCAAGCCATGTCGATGGCACCCTCTTTGAAATAGTCACCGAAACTCCAGTTACCAAGCATCTCGAACATGGTGTGGTGATAGGTATCGTGACCGACTTCCTCCAAATCGTTGTGCTTGCCTGAGACGCGGAGACACTTCTGGGTATCAGCACGACGACGCGGCTCCGGGTCGCGAGTACCGAGGATAATGTCCTTCCACTGGTTCATACCTGCATTCGTAAACATCAGCGTGGGATCATCCTTAATCACCATAGGAGCTGACGGTACGATAGCGTGCTGCTTCGACTCAAAAAACTTCTTAAATGAGTCACGAATCTCATTTGCTGTCATTGATGTATTGCGTTTTGTTTCCACCTTATTTATAAATTACGGGTGCAAAGGTACAAAAAAAATCCAAAAATGACCGCATTCTCAGTTTTTTTTCGTACTTTTGCAAGCAAACTGAAGACCAAACAAATTATGGATGACGAAATAAAGGACGATGATATCCTCGAAGAACAGGAATCAGAAGGAGGCACAGAAGGCCATTCCGACTATAAACCCGTAAACCGTTTCGATGCTGCAGCGGTACACCATTTGTCTGGTATGTACCAGAATTGGTTCCTGGATTACGCCTCGTATGTAATCCTGGAGCGTGCCGTACCCAATATCGAAGATGGTTTCAAACCCGTACAGCGACGCATCATGCACTCTATGAAACGCATGGACGATGGCAGGTATAATAAAGTGGCGAACATTGTGGGGCACACCATGCAGTTTCACCCCCATGGCGATGCCTCCATCGGTGACGCCCTCGTACAGTTAGGCCAGAAAGATCTGCTCGTAGACACGCAAGGAAACTGGGGTAACATCTTGACAGGCGATAAGGCCGCAGCCCCACGATATATTGAGGCTCGACTCTCGAAGTTTGCCCTCGACACCGTGTTTAATCCCAAGACCACAGAATGGCAGCTTTCCTATGACGGACGAAACAAGGAACCGATATCGTTGCCCGTGAAGTATCCGTTGCTGCTTGCACAAGGTGCAGAAGGCATCGCCGTGGGACTATCTTCGAAAATCCTGCCCCATAACTTCTGCGAAATCTGCGATGCAGCCATCCTTTACCTGCACGAGCAGGAGTTCCACCTCTTCCCCGACTTCCAGACTGGCGGCAGCATCGATGTTTCGAAATACAACGATGGTCAGCGAGGGGGTGTGCTGAAGGTACGTGCAAAGATTGAGAAACTTGACCAGAAGACCCTCGTCATCCGCGAACTACCCTACTCCAAGACCGTCGGTACCCTCATCGAGAGTATCACTAAGGCTATTGAAAAAGGAAAGATCAAGGCTAAGCGTGTCGACGACCTCACATCGGCACAAGTTGAAATTCAAATCCACCTGATGCCAGGTGTGTCGAGTGATAAAACTCTCGATGCCCTTTATGCCTTTACGGATTGTGAGATTAACATCTCACCCAACTGCTGTGTCATTGCTGATCAGAAACCACAGTTTCTTACGATTTCTGATGTCCTTAAACACAGTGTCGAGCGCACCAAGGACCTCATACGCCAAGAACTTGAGATCCGCAAGAACGAATTGTTAGAACAACTACACTTCTATTCTCTCGAAAAGATATTTATCGAGGAACGCATCTATAAGGACAAAAAATTCGAACAGGCTCCGACTGTTGATGCTGTTTGTGAGCATATTGACGATCGTCTGACTCCATATTACCCTAGTCTTATACGGGAGGTTACGAAGGATGATATTCTCAAATTGTTGGAAATCAAGATGCAACGCATCCTGAAATTCAATAAAGATAAGGCAGATGAACTTATGGCCCGTATCAAGGCCGAAATCGAGGAGATAGACCGGGATTTAGCAAACCTCATAGAAGTGACGGCCAGTTGGTTCCAGTTCCTCAAGGACAAATACGGCAAAGACCACCCGCGCCTGACAGAAATCCGTAACTTCGACACCATCGAGGCAACCAAGGTGGCCGAAGCCAACCAGAAGCTCTATATTAACCGTACCGACGGCTTTATCGGCATGGGTCTGAAGAAGGATGAGTTTGTTTGTAACTGTTCCGACATCGACGATATTATCATCTTCTACAAGGATGGTAAATATAAGGTAATCCGTGTGGCCGACAAGGTATTCGTAGGCAAGAATATCCTTCACGTGGCTGTCTTCAAAAAAAATGATTCGCGTACCACCTATAATGTCGTTTATCGCGACGGAAAGAAAGGCTGGTACTTTATGAAACGTTTCAATGTGACCAGCATGACCCGCGACAAGGAATACGACCTGACACAAGGTACACCAGGCTCTAAGGTGATGTATTTCACGGCCAATCCCAATGGTGAGGCGGAAATTATCAAAGTGACCCTCGATCCCAACCCCAAACTGAAGAAGATTTTCATCGATCAGGATTTCTCTGAAATAATGATCAAGGGACGTGCTTCAAAGGGGAACCTACTGACAAAGAACCCCGTACATCGCATCGGCCTGAAGAGTCACGGACACTCTACCCTTGGTGGGCGCAAAGTATGGTATGACCCCGATGTGAACCGTTTGAACTACGATGACCACGGACGGCTGCTTGGTGAATTCTACGACGAAGATCAGATATTGGTGATTCTCGATAATGGTGATTTCTATCTGACTAGCTTCGATTTGAACAACCACTTTGAGTCCAACATCCTGCGCATTGAGAAATATGATGTAGATAAAGTCTGGACGGCCATTCTTTTCGATGCTGACAATCAGGGGTATCCCTATCTGAAACGATTCCAGATGGATGCTTCAAAGAAAAAACAGAACTGGCTCAGCGATAATCCAGCCTCGAAACTCATCCTACTGACGGACACCACATATCCGCTCATCAAGGTCACTTATGGTGGCGTTGACGAATTCAGAGGAACAGAAGAAATCGATGCAGAACAGTTTATAGCCATCAAAGGCTTTAAGGCCAAAGGCAAGCGTCTCAGCACTTATCAGATTGAAAGCATCGAGGAAATGGCACCCGTACGTTTCCCAGAAAAACCTAAAGAACCGGATAATCCTGAGGATGAAGACGACTCTGAAGAAGACATCGGTCCTGATGAAGGAAAAAGTGAACAACAGATACGTGACGAAATGACTGGCCAGCTACGGCTTTTCGATGACGAATGATATTCAAATATAATTAATGTACACGCGCGAAATGGATAGTTGGGCTATTTTTAGCATAAACATTTGGCAGAGTCAATAAAAATGCTTAACTTTGCACCCACTTTCCATCAAAAAAACACATACGGAAGGCGCCTGTGGCGGAATTGGTAGACGCGCTAGACTTAGGATCTAGTGTTTATGACGTGCAGGTTCGAGTCCTGTCAGGCGCACTTTTAGTACAAATATGGCAGAAAATTAGAAGAAAATCGATAAAAATCAAAAAAAAACTTAAACTTTTCTTGGCAGTTTGAAATAAAATGCCTACATTTGCAGCGATTTATGTAGTGAAATCATATATATATGTCTAATTATAATTTAAAAATCAATGAAAAAGAAAATTGTTAATGGTATTCTCTTAGTGGCAATAATGTTTGCTACTACGAGTGCATTTGTTTCTTGTAAGGACACAGATTCCGATGTGAAAACGGAGTTGGATGCAAAGTATGCCGCACTTGAGAAGAAGTTTGCTGATTTGCAGGATCTCGTCAGCAAAATCAAGAGTTGCGATTGCGAGGGCAAGTACTACACCAAGGCTGAAATTGACAGCAAGCTACAAGCTCTTAATGATGCTATTACTGCTGTCAAGAACATGATTCCAGATGTTAACGGATTTGTGAAGACATCTGAACTTGATAGTAAGGTTCTTGCATTATTGGCCGATTATTACACAAAGGCACAGGTAGAGACCGCTATCGCCGAAGCACTGAAAGGCTATGTTAAGATTGGTGATCTTCCCGGTGGTGGTTTGACAGAGGATCAGGTAAACGCACTTATTATTGCAGCACTTGGTGAATATGCGAAGAAGAGCGAAATCCCTGAGGCTGGTCTGAGTCAGGCAGAAGTTGAGAATCTCATCAAGAAGGCTTTGGAAGATTATGCAAAGAAGAGCGAAATCCCTGAGCCAGGTCTGACACAGGAACAGATTCAGAAACTCATCGATGATGCTATTGCTAAGATTAATCCTGGTTCTGAAGGTCTGACAGAGGCTCAGGTTAATGCACTCATTAAGGCTGCCTTGAATGACTATGCAAAGAAGAGCGACATTCCTGAACAGATCACTAAGGAAGAGATTATCAAAATTATCGAGGAAACGATTGAAACAACAGATGTCGATCTGACCGCCATTTATATGACAGAGGTAACCAGTCTCAGTGTTGATCAGGTTGTGAACCCAATGTTCGAATTCAACACCCCGTTCGGTGTAAACTCTAACGTTCTGATTGCATTCTTCGGTGAGCAGGCAAAACGCGACATCTACTTCCCGAAAGGAGCTGAAGAGCCACTCGTTTGGAAGGGTGATTATATGATTGAGGGTACAGGTAACGCAGGTAAACTTTATGTAACTGTGAACCCCAGTTCTGTTGATTTCACAGGTAAGACCTTGAAGCTCGTGACCACCACTGGAAATGAGGCTCCTGTCGAGCTGACTCCTTTGGTAGAGTCTGAAAAAGAACTCAAGTATATCACTCGTGGTGACAACGCATTCTATGAGACTTATGCCACAATTCCTCAAGGAAAGATTGCCAAGGCTTTCTTCACATGGGAACCAACAGATATGCAAGCTTTCAAAGATCAGATTATTGATTTATTGAAAAATCGTGGTAAAGAAGACATCGCTGATATGTTACAAACTCTCACCAATTTGGTTGCAGGAAATGACATTCCAGCATATCGTCTACAAGCTGCTTGGGGTGAAGGTTACTATACCTATTCTCCTGCTAACATTGCAGCCATCGCACTTAAGCCGTTGACATATGCATTTGATCTTGTTGACGAGGGTCAGATAAATGACACCCCCATTTCTGAACTTGAAAGACTTGAAACCTATATTGTTAATAGAGCAACAAAGGATCAAAGTACTCGTACAAAGATTTGGAATTGGTTGAAGGTATTTAACAAAGAGACAAATAAGTGGCTGAACAATATCAATTGGGCACTCCAACCCACGATGTTCATTGAGGCTAATAACGAAATTTCACGTCCTGGCATTATGCTTAATTACACAAGCTATGACCCAGGTGAGATTACACTTATTCCATCATCTTGGACTGTAGAACTCTTTGCTCCTGCATTCAAGAAGTATGTAGTTGTTACAAGTGTTGATGGAAATCCCGTTAAGGCTGATGACCCTGTTAATGCAGGTCTGCTGGGTAAGGTTATTCCCGGAAGTGTAAACCAGATTCCATTCACTGTTGAGGCTGGCAAGACATATGAAATCCAGTATTCAGCCCTTGATTACGAGGGAAATTCCAGAACTTTGACCTATTATATTAAAGGTAACAAGAAAAAGTAGAATTCATAAACGACAAAGAATATGAAAATGAAGAAAACAATATTGTCTTGCCTGTTGGCACTGGGATTCCTCTCAGTATCCGCACAGGATCAGCAGCCTAAGACGGAATACGTTTTCAATCCTCACTGGTATGTACAGATACAGCCATTAGGACTTCAGCACACACTGGGTGAGGTTGATTTCGGCGATTTGAATTCATACAATGTTCAGGCTGCTATCGGTCGTCAGCTCAGCCCAGTATTTGGTCTTCGTCTTGCCGTGAATGCATGGCAAAGCAAGGCTGGTTCTGAGATAAACGGACAAAAATATCTTTGGGACTGGAAATATGTTGCTCCGTCACTTGACTTGACAATTAATCTCTCAAATGCACTCTGTGGCTATAACCCCAACCGTGTTTTCAACTTCGGTTTGTTCCTTGGTGGTGGTGCTAATATAGGCTTCAGCAATGATAAGGCAGCTGATGCCCAGAAAGCCATGGGCGAAAAGCAAGGCGTGAATTCATTAGAATATCTCTGGGATGGAACAAAGATTCGTCCGTTTGCACAGGGTGGTATCACAGCAGACTTCAAACTGAGTGATGCAATCAGCTTCGGTATTGAACTGAATGCTAACACCCTTAGCGACAAGTACAACTCTAAGAACGCTGATAACTGGGATTGGTATTTCAATGCCCTCGCTGGTATAAAGATCAACTTGGGTCCGACCTATACCACCCGCGTTATTCCTGCGCCAGAGCCCGAAATCCGCTATGTAGAGAAGGTTGTTGAGAAGGTTGTGGAAGTTCCCGCTCCTGTTGCAGCACCCGTTATCGAGCCTATTCGTCGTGATGTATTCTTCAAGATTAATTCTTTCAAGATTCAGGACTCAGAGGCTGGCAAGGTTAAGGATATCGCAGACTACCTGAACAAATACCCCAATGCAAAGGTTGTTGTAACAGGTTATGCTGATGCCGGTACTGGTAATGACAGAATCAACGACCGTCTTGCTGCTCAGCGTGCTGACGCCGTTGTGAAGGCTCTCAAGGAGCAGTACTTTATTGCTGCTGACCGCATCTCTTACGACAGCAAGGGTGCCCGCGTTCAGCCGTTCGCTGAGAACGATATGAACCGTGTAAGCATTTGTATTGCCGAGTAATCTGAATAAGAATCAATAACAATGCCCAACCCGGCGGCGGAATCGAAAGAGGAAGTTCGTAGGGTTGGGCTTTTTAAATGAAAGAACATGAAAAGAGTATTACTTACAAGTATAATTGCTATAATGGCATTCCCGCTATATGCACAATATTCAGGTTTTTACAGAATAATGAACCGGGGAGCTGCAGGCAGATATATTTCTATTCAAAATACTAAGGTTAGTGATGAGAGTAAAAATATCAACTATTCCAGTGGAGTATCAGTAAATACAGCTGTTGAAGCACTACAATTAATTAGGGCAAAAGATAAAGACAGCGACGCTGGTACAATATTATATATTACAGGCGATAACGATGGACTTACCCTTGAAGCTCAAGGAATGAACACTCAAAAGCTATTAAACAATTTAGGCCAAGGCGACATCAAACTCCTAAGGGGCGGTAAGGGAGAGTTATATACGTACGTCTCGGGCTATCCTATATATTTGTTAGACTATGGTTTTGATTATCCCACTACGAGGAAAAGTACCTGTGGTGTAGCTACATCATCATGGATCAACAAAGGTCTAGAAACGGATGAAAAAAACTATATCTATTGGACACTCAAGAAAATTGATAATGATAAAGAATATTTCGGAGTAAAGCCAAGTGAAGGAATACAAATCGGTGACAAATACTACACGACTATCTATACCACTTTTGCATTCCAGATTCCAGAAAGCATGAAAGCATTCTATATCGATCAGTATAACTACAGTGGAACACCTGTTGCAGAGTTGAAAGAGATCACAGACAGGAAAATACCCGCTTCGACGCCTGTTATCATAGAATGCTCTTCAAGCGATGTATCCGAGAATAAAGTAATGCTGTTAAACGACAGTCCGAGTTCCATCTCTGGCAACAAACTGAAGGGAAATGTATTCTGCTATATTCCAGAGGGCAATGAAGATCCGAAATTGAAGAATGCACTTGAATATGCAAAGAGCACCATGCGAGTACTTGGGTCTGTAAATGGGCAATTAGCTTTTGTTGCTGATAACGACAACGCATTGAGAGTTGTTACAAAGAATGGTAATAAAGAGAAGTACATCCCTGCCAACAAGGCATACCTGACTATCAATGCTGCAGATAACACTAAAACAGCCGCCGGCATCAAACTGCTTCTGCCAGATGAGTATGCAGTGGCTGTTAGCATCAGCAAAGTCGCTGCAGACGAGCAGGTTAAGACTGGCATTTATACGTTGACAGGTGTAAAAGTGAAAGAAGACAACAATTCAGATGGCTTGCCCAATGGTGTCTATATTATCGAAGGCAAGAAACAAGTCATCAAATAATCAAGATAAGATATTGTTGAGTTAAGATAAGAGCCTCTTTTTCTTTCTAAAGAGGCTCTTATTATATAAGCGGTACGTCTTATTGGGAAAATCAGAAAACACTATAGATAAGACGGACATCAAGTACAGGAAAGACCTGAAATTGTTTGGCCAAACGTACATAACTACCAACCTTTCCACTGATATTGTCAACATCACGTGTCAGATTAGTGCCATCATGTGTCACAATATGAGGACTACCTCCCCAAAACATAGCACCTAAGTCGACAGCGATATGAAACTTATCATTATTCTTGAGCAATCTTCCTCCATAACCAGCACCAAGATAAGGTTTAAAGGCATTTACTTTCACATTAGCCCTAACCATCCCGTCATTTCCTGGTTCCATCAGATATGGGGTCCCGTCATCGTAGTCACCAACATGCATACCCATTCGTCCATAATTATTGAAGCGAGCAGCTAAAGACTCTATAAGGCGTGGTCCACCTATTTCGTAAATAAAACCATTAGAAAATTGGTATGAAAAAATTGGCTCTGGAACAAACGTCTCTCCAGACATATAGGAATCATAGGACGCCAGGGTCTTATCCCGCATGGTATTATAGATGCTTACAGCCATCAGCGTTGGCATCGCCTCTGTAGCATTATAGGATTTTGCAATCTTTGACGGACCAAGGAAGAAACCAGCTGTCACATGCCAACGTTTATCCTGTTTGAATGGAAAGACATCCACCAAGACCTTGAGATTATTATAAGTTGGCACACCTATCATCTCAACCTGATCATCCACCTGATAACCAGTCATCTGTCTCAAAACATCGGTCATCTTGTCTAACTTGGTCACCACACGATTCCCGTTCGCGTCATACTTATTCTCAGGCTTTTCGCCAACCTGCACATTAAAAAACATACTCTTGTGGAATGAAGGCATAAAGGAATAGCCTGCTCGCAACTGGACATAGTTGCCAACAGGAGTAGCCACATCGAAGCCTATACCCGTCGTACCCAAAGTGACAGAGGCATCCAGGTGATTAAACATATGAAGATTATCGGATGTCTCCTTTAACGAACCCTGTGCTGATACAGACAGGCCGCAAATCATTGCAAATACTGATAAAACTATCGTTCTCATATCCTTATTACTTCATTCTCCAACTACCATTCTGTTCTACCATCGGCACAACGATTTCCTCATTCACAGAATCACCAAAGCACAAAACAAGAAACACATTCGTATAATTCAACGCGGTATCTGTTACTGCATTGGATATACGAATGTCGAGAATCCCATGATGATCCAGGTTCTGCAGTGCCATAAACTGGCGGTAACTCGTCAACAATTGTTCCCGATAACCATCTGGCAGACTATCCGCCCCAGCCTTCCCCTCCAAGAAAGCCTCATATTCACCATTCACCAAGTGCGTATAATAGCCCTTCGCAGCAATGGATGCCAATTCCTCTGGCGAGGGATTAGCACAAGCTATACAAAATAGCATTGCTAATAAAAAGGCGGGAAGATATTTCATGTTACTTCTGGCGGATAAACACATTTATGGGTGAGCCTGTCAATGTCCAGTTCTCACGAATCTTATTCTCTAAAAACCGCTTATAAGGTTCCTTTACATACTGAGGCAGGTTGGCATAGAACACAAACGTCGGTATCTGCGTATCAGGGACCTGCGACACATATTTAATCTTGATATACTTTCCCTTGATAGAGGGGGGCGGGAAGGCCTCAATCAATGGTAGCATCACCTCGTTGAGCTTCGTTGTACCGATGCGCGCCTTACGGTTCAGATAAACCTGCTTGGCCGTCTCAAGTACCTTGAAGATACGCTGTTTGGTCAGTGCCGAGGCAAAGATAATGGGGAAATCTACAAACGGAGCCATACGCTTACGGATGGCATTCTCAAAGGTATCGATGACCACCTGGGACTTATCCTCTACAAGATCCCATTTATTGACCACCACCACCAGACTCTTGTTATTCTTCTGAATCAACTGGAAGATATTCATATCCTGAGACTCAATGCCTCGAGTGGCATCAATCATCAGGATGCAGACATCTGAATTCTCAATAGCACGAATGGAACGCATTACGCTATAGAACTCCAGATCCTCCGTCACCTTATTTTTACGACGAATACCAGCGGTATCTACGAGATAAAAGTCGAATCCGAACTTATCATAACGGGTATAGATAGAATCACGCGTTGTACCTGCTATCTCTGTGACGATATTGCGCTCTTCACCGATAAACGCATTGATAAGGCTTGACTTTCCTGCATTCGGGCGTCCCACCACAGCGAAACGGGGGATACCCTCCTCAAGCTGGTCAGCACTCTTTTCTGGCAACATCTCCAGCACCTTGTCGAGCAAATCACCCGTGCCACTGCCCGTAGCAGCACTGATGCAGTAAGGATCACCAAGACCAAGATTATAGAACTCATACTGGTCATAAAGATGCTTGTTGTCATCAGCCTTATTAGCCACCAGGAGAACAGGCAACTTGGCACGACGCAGAATCTGAGCTACGTCCATATCCCAGTCTGTCACACCATTTTTGATATCGCAGACAAAAAGCACCAAATCAGCTTCTTCGGTTGCAATGATCACCTGCTTACGAATCTCCTCCTCGAATATATCATCAGAATTGACGACCCAGCCGCCTGTATCGACGACAGAGAACTCTCGACCATTCCAGTCACATTTGCCGTATTGGCGGTCACGCGTGGTACCAGCTTCATCGCTGACAATAGCCTGACGACTTTTCGTGAGCCTATTGAAAAGCGTCGACTTACCCACATTGGGACGTCCTACAATTGCTACTAAATTTCCCATATTAACTTATTTCTAATCAACTACTCCGGATTATAACCAAAACTATTCAGTTCCCGCTCTGACGAACGCCAATCCTTATCCACCTTCACGAAGATCTCGAGAAAGATCGGCTTACCAAAGAACTTTTCCAAAGATTTACGCGCCTCTGTGCTCACCTTCTTGAGTGCCACACCTTGATGGCCGATGATGATGCCTTTCTGGCTGTCACGCTCCACATAGATCAGCGCATTGATATGGATATGCTTCTCATCCTCCTTAAAACGCTCCACCCGAACCTCGACAGAATAAGGAATCTCCTTATCGTAATAGAGAAGTATCTTCTCACGGATGATTTCTGAGACAAAGAAACGGGCAGGCTTATCCGTCAGCTGATCTTTGTCAAAATAAGCTGGACTCTCAGGCAGCAACTCCTGAATTCGCTTCAGCAACATGTCAATACCGAATTTATTCTTCGCTGAAATCGGGAGGATCTCTGCATTGGGCAACAACGTATGCCACTTAGCGACGATGTCGCCAAGTAAGCCCTGAGAACTCTGAGTATTCTGATTACTCTGAGAGCCAAGCTCATCAATCTTGTTAATAAGCAGGATAACGGGCGTTTTCATCTTCTGGACCTTCCCAAGAAAATCCATATTCTTCTCTGGATTCTCCACTACATCAGTCACATACAGCAACACATCGGCATCCTGCAACGCTGACTCTGAAAAAGCCAGCATCGACTCCTGCAACTTATAATTGGGTTTCAGCACACCTGGGGTGTCTGAGAACACAATCTGCATGTCATCGGTATTGACAATACCCATTATACGATGACGCGTGGTCTGCGCTTTAAACGTTGCAATACTGATACGCTCTCCCACAAGTTGGTTCATCAGTGTCGACTTGCCAACATTAGGATTTCCCACGATATTTACGAATCCAGCCTTATGCATATACTCTGTTTAGACAAAAAAACGCATCTTTCAAAAAGGATGCGTTTTCTCGTATAGTTATCTTTAAAGTTTATTGGGCGCCGTCGTATGCCCACTTGTAATAGGATGCCCCGTGGACAAATCCGGCACCAAAAGCGGTGAAAATCATATTATCACCTTTCCTTAACTTCGATTCATTCTCCCACAAAGCAAGTGGAATGGTAGCAGCACTGGTATTACCCAAATGCTCAATATTTACCATCACCTGATCCATGGAAAGATCCAAACGCTTTGCTACTGCCTCAATGATACGCATATTAGCCTGATGAGGAACAATCCATTGGATATTATCCTTATTCAATCCATTGCGCTCAGCAATCAAGGCACAATCATCGCTCATATTGGTAACAGCATAACGGAACACGGTGCGACCCTCCTGATAGAGGTAGTGCAGACGATGGTCAATCGTGAAATGAGATGGAGGACAGACTGACCCACCAGCCTTCATATGCAAGAACGGAAGACCCTTGCCGTCAGCATGCAAATAAGAGTCCATCACACCGATATTCTCTTCTTCCGATGCTTCGAGAAGCACTGCTGCTGCACCATCACCAAAAAGTGGACAGGTCTGGCGATCTTTATAATCAACAATCGATGACATCTTATCAGCACCGATAACGATTATTTTCTTGCACCTTCCACTCTTTACCATCGATGCTGCCACATCGAGCGAAAAGAGGAATCCACAGCAAGCACCCCAGAAATCGAATGCAAAGGCATTCTTCAATCCAAGCTTACCAAGCACAATGCTTGCTGTTGATGGGAATTTATAATCAGCGGTCGAAGTGGCTACGACGATGGCATCAATACTGTCCGGATCAGCGCCGGTCTTCTGCATCAACTGCTTGGCTGCCTTGCGGGCCATATAAGAAGTGCCGAGTCCCTCTTCTGTCAGGATACGGCGCTCCTTGATGCCAACACGCGTCATAATCCACTCATCGCTAGTGTCCACCATCCTCGACAATTCCTCATTGGTGAGGACATAGTCGGGTATATAGCCACCAACACCCGTGATTATCGCGCTTATCTTATTACTCATTATTCAGCGACCTCGTCTTCCATCTTAATAGCCACCTTACCACGATAGTAACCACAAGTGGGGCATACTGTGTGATATACATAGTAAGCGCCGCAGTTGGGGCATACTGCCAATGTGGGTGCTACTGCCTTGTCGTGAGTACGACGCTTGGCCTGACGAGTACTTGATTGTCTTCTTTTAGGATGTGCCATATTAATTCTTAAATTTTAATTGTTATTTTTTTAATTTCTCCAAAGCACTCCATCGGGGATCTATCGGCTGGTTGGACGCCTCATCGCTGCTTCGGTCAGCTGAGAGTTCTTCCAGAACTTTGCTCATCGCAGGGTTGCACTTGCCAGGTGCATGCACATGCTTGATGGGTATAGCCAGCACAATAAATTCATAGATGAGCCAAGACGTGTCGAGTATTCCTTCGTCCTCTGACACTGTAATGACATCATCTTCCTCGGAGTAGGCCGCACCAAGTTTCACAACAAGACGATTATCGGTCTCAATAGGCTGCGACATATCGTCAAGACAACGGTCACAAGTTACGGTCACTGTGCCCTCGGTATGGAAAAGGAGTTCAAAAAAGCCGGTTATCTTGCGTATAGATACCGACACGTGCAAAGACCCCTGCTTCACTTCCGAGCCGTCAAGGGCGGCAAAGAACAGATTATCCAAATCATAGTTCAAGGCTCTCACCTCGTCTTTCTGGTTTTTCAAATCTATCTTAAACTGCTCTAAACTACACATTTACTCGTTATTTGGAGTGCAAAGTTACAAATATTTTCTCAGATACGAAACACTTATTTGCTTTTTTTATGTTTTTCACTGCAATTCATTCTCCAACGACTCTGATAACCGCACACTTTCAACTCTTCTGTGCAGTTTTTTTCTCTTTTTCCAATTCTATTCTGAATGTTGTTCCGACGCCTACCTCCGATTCCTTCACGAAGATACGACCTCGATGATATTCCTCGACAATTCGCTTAGCCAGGGAAAGTCCAAGACCCCATCCACGCTTTTTCGTGGTAAAACCTGGTGTAAATACATTCTTGATATCCTTCTTCCTGATACCCTTTCCATTATCTTTTACCTCTATCACCACACGACCATCCTCGTCTGTCAGGGTCAGATCAATTTTTCCGCTTCCCTCCATAGCATCAACCGCATTCTTACAAAGATTCTCTATCACCCACTCAAATAGTTGCGGGTTCATCTTAACGATAACTTCCTCTTCAGGAAGATGCCTGACGATTTCCACCTTCTTCGATGTACGAAGATTCATATAGTCCACCACATGCGAAAGCGCATCATTCATAGAAGCTTCCACAGGCTCTGGCAGCGAACCTATCTTCGAAAAACGTTCAGCAATCAACTCCAGTCGCTTCACATCCTTATCCATCTCCGGTATCAGCTTATCCTCAGGATAATTCTCTTTGAGAATCTCAACCCATGCCATCAGACTCGAGATTGGCGTTCCCAGTTGATGGGCTGTTTCTTTGGAAAGTCCCACCCAGACTTTATTCTGCTCCGCCCGCTTCGATGCCAATAATGCAAAGATAGCCACCACCACAAAGATCATCACGATACCCAACTGCCAATAGGGATATTGAGCCAGACGCTTTATCATCGTCGACTCATCATAACAAACTAATTGATAGTCTTTGGTATCAACAGAATCGCCCAAATGGATCTTTATATAATTACCGTCATGATACATCCGTTTCCCATATTGCTGAACATAGGCATCCGAATCAGCTGCAGTTTTGGCATCCATATCGATATTGCGATAATCTGTCACATTGCCATCGGCATCCATCACAATGACGGGAATCGTATTATTACTCTGTATAACATTCAGCACCAATGACATATCAGTGTTCTCATCTGCATTGTTCAGGACATTCAATGCCTCTGCCCAAGTCTCCATTTTGTGCCGCTCCTCCTTGGAAAGATCCCGCACCAGGAAATGTGACACAAGCAGTGATACCACAGCAATCACAATTGCTGCAATCACGAGGAAAATCTTTGTTTGGCGTATTCTGTCAGTCCACTGCATACAATATAATAAACGAAAAAGCCCCGAAGATATTGTATCCTCTGGGCTTTTCTTAAAAAGACGGCGGCCTCCTACTCTCCCGCATTGCATTGCAGTACCATCGGCGCAGGCGGGCTTAACTTCTCTGTTCGGAATGGGAAGAGGTGGGACCCCGCTGCAATAACCACCTGATAGGGGGTTTGACAACTTGCACACAAGAACTGCGTTCCGACTATGCCTACCCAAACGGCATTACAACTGAAGATACGGCCGAGGCGAAAGACCTCGGGCAATTAGTAGTGCTCGGCTTTGACGTCGCCGTCTTTACACCTGCACCCTATCAACGTCATCGTCTGTGACGACCCTCAATGGAGTCCTCATCTTGCGGCCGGCTTCGCACTTAGATGCTTTCAGCGCTTATCCGATCCAGACGCGGATACCCGGCGGTGCACCTGGCGGTACAACCGGTAAACCGGAGGTCTGTCCAACACGGTCCTCTCGTACTAGTGTCAGCACCACGCAAGACTCCTGCGCCCACGATAGATAGAGACCGAACTGTCTCAC